>NZ_AOUN01000014.1:0-126802 GCF_000371385.1 Sphingopyxis sp. MC1 | reverse complement strand
GGCGACTTCTTCAACAGAATAGGTTGGAGAGCGGACGTTGCGGCAAATCGCCTTGCGCTCGCTGGCGCAAGCCGGGGTGCAAGCCCGGGATGACGATGCCGTGAACATCCTGCTTCGCTCGCAACCCGACCACCGCATCCGCTTGCACGCACCCACGCATCCGCTAAAGACGCCCGATGGATCAGATCGTCATTCGCGGCGGCCAGCGACTCAAGGGCCGTATCCCCATCTCGGGCGCCAAGAACGCCGCGCTCACCCTTCTACCCTGTGCGCTGCTGACCGACGAGCCGCTGACCCTGCGCAACCTGCCGCGGCTCGCCGACGTCGACGGCTTCGGGCATCTGCTCAACCAGCTCGGCTGTTCGACGACGATCGAAGGATCGCGGCCCGAAGATTTCGGCCGCGTGATGACCGCGCGCGCGACGACGCTCACCTCGACCGTCGCGCCCTATGACATCGTCCGCAAGATGCGCGCGTCGATCCTCGTGCTCGGCCCGCTGCTGGCGCGCGCGGGCGAAGCCACCGTATCGTTGCCGGGTGGCTGCGCCATCGGCAATCGCCCGATCGACCTGCATCTGAAAGCGCTGGAGGCTTTCGGCGCCGAGATCGAACTCGCGTCGGGCTATGTGAAGGCCGTCGCCCCCGGCGGGCGCCTTGCCGGCGGCAAGTTCACCTTCCCCGTCGTGTCGGTCGGTGCGACCGAAAATGCGGTGATGGCGGCCGTTCTCGCCAAGGGCACCTGCGTCCTCGAAAACGCCGCGCGCGAGCCCGAGATCGTCGATCTGTGCAACTGCCTGGTCGCGATGGGCGCGCATATCGACGGCATCGGAACCGAAACGCTGACGATCGAAGGCGTCGACCGCCTGCATGGCGCGACCTATCGCGTGATGGCCGACCGCATCGAGGCGGGCAGCTACGCCTGCGCCGCGGTGATCACCCAAGGCGATGTCGAACTGGTCGGCGCCAAGGCGGACGAGATGGAAGCGACGCTCGCCGCGCTCCGCGAAGCCGGCGCGACGGTCGAGACGACCAAGGCCGGGATCCGCGTCGCGATGGACGGCCGCGCCGAACCCGTGACACTGTCGACCGCGCCCTACCCCGGCTTCGCCACCGACATGCAGGCGCAGTTCATGGCGATGGCGACACTCGGTACCGGCGCCTCGCTGTTTACAGAGACGATCTTCGAAAACCGCTACATGCACGTCCCCGAACTCGCGCGCATGGGCTGCGACATCCAGGTCAAGGGCCGCACCGCGATCGTCCGCGGCGTCGATCATCTGGTCGGCGCGCCGGTGATGGCGACCGACCTGCGCGCGTCGATGAGCCTGATCATTGCGGGGCTGGCGGCGCAGGGCCAGACCGAGGTCAACCGCGTCTATCATCTCGACCGCGGCTATGAGCGGCTGGAGGAAAAGCTGCAGGCGGTCGGCGCCGATATCGAGCGGATCAGCGCGGGCTAGTCGCGCTCGACCGGCAAAGACACCATATTGCCGCTTACTGAGGGTTTGGCGGGCCGTTTCGCGACCGCGATCACCAGTCCGACAAGCGCGACCGCGCCGCCCGCGATCGACAGCGGCGCCCAGTGATACCCCTCGAGCGCGGTCGAAAAGCCCATCGCGATGATCGGGATCAGCACGCTCGACCAGGCCGCCTGGCCCGGTCCCACCGCGCGGATG
Source organism: Sphingopyxis sp. MC1 (assembly GCF_000371385.1). Classification (NCBI taxonomy): domain Bacteria; kingdom Pseudomonadati; phylum Pseudomonadota; class Alphaproteobacteria; order Sphingomonadales; family Sphingopyxidaceae; genus Sphingopyxis; species Sphingopyxis sp. MC1. The sequence goes on along the minus strand of NZ_AOUN01000014.1, from coordinate 125,126 downwards.
ACGCCGAAATAGAGCGGGAAGGTAACGGCGCTCGCAATGACGCCGAGATAGAAGACGCCGCCGATATAGGCCGGCGTCGCCTCGATGCGCGGCGGGCCGGTGGTGATCCACGCAAAGGCGCCGTCGGCAAGCGCGCCGAACAGCATGGCCCACGCGATCATCACGATCATCGACTGCGCGCGCGCGAAATGCGTCCCCTGCATCACATTGGAAACCGAGGCGCTGAGCACCCCCGACAGGGTGAGCGCGGTTCCGATCAGCACGGCGTGCGCGTCGAGCGCGGCGGCGCGATATTCGTGCAGGATCATCATTGCCACCCCGACGATCGCAATCCCCGCCCCCGCCAGAAAACGCGCCTCGATCGGTGTGCGGAGGAACAGGCGGCCGAGCAATGTGTTGGGAACGATCAGCAACGCGAACAGCACCGCCACCAGCCCCGACGTGATATGCTGCTCGGCGCGGTAGACGAAATTGAAGTTGAAGGCGAATTGCGCGACGCCGAGCATGGCGGCAAATGCCAGCGCGCGCGGACCCGGCATCAATCGCTCGCGGCGGACGACGGCAAAGGCGAACATCGCCGCCGCCGCAACCGCGAAACGATAAGTGACCGACCAGCTCGGCGGCACAATGCCAAGCTGTCCCTTGATGACGATCCAGGTCGATCCCCAGATCAGCGTCACCAGCGCAAAGGGAAGCAGGACGCGCGGGCTGAGCAGCGACGCCGACGGTGCGGTCATAGCGCCGCGATCGCGGCGGCGAGCGGCGCCACCGCGGCGGCATCCTGGTCCCAGCTGGTGACGAGACGCGCGGCGCCCTCGCCCCAATCGTAAAAGTCGAAGCCCAGGGCGCGCAGGTCGGCGGCTTCCTCTGCGCTCAGCCGCACGAAGAGTTCGTTTGCCTCGACGGGGTGCATCAGCCGGCCGCCGCACGCCTGCGCGAGCGCCTGCGCGCCGGCATTGGCGGCGCGCGCATTGGCGAGCCACAGATCGTCCTTCAGCATCGCGCGGATCTGCGCGGCGACGAAGCGTCCCTTGCTGAGCAGATGTCCGCCGCGCTTCTTGAGCTCGCGAACGCCCGCACCGCCGCTGCCGCCGAAGAAAACCAGCGCCTCGGCCATCATCGCGCCATTTTTGGTGAAACCGAAAGACAGCGCATCGACTCCCGCGCGCCATGTCACATCAGCGGGCGAACAGCCGGCGAAGGCGACCGCATTGGCGAAACGCGCGCCGTCCATATGCAGCTTCATGCCGTTGGCCCGCGCAATTTCGCTGATCTCACCCACCTCGTCCGGCCGCCACGCCAAGCCATATTCGGTGGCGTTGGTGATGCTGATCGCGGCGGGCTGCACCTGATGCACATCCTTGCGGATGCCGGCGATCCGCGCCTTCAGCGCCTCGGCGTCGATCTTCGCACCCGCGCCCGGCAGCGTCATCAGCTTGGCGCCGCCCGAATAGAAGGTCGGCGCACCGCATTCGTCGACTTCGATATGCGCCTCTTCATAGCAGAGGATACCCTGCCACGGTCGCACGAAATGGGCGAGGATGATGCTGTTCGCCGCGGTGCCGGTCGCAATCCACACCACCTCGCAAGAGGTTTCGAACAGGTCGGAAAAGGCCGCGTCGAGCGACTGGCTGATCGCGTCGCCGTCATAGGCGGTGTCGACATGATTGGCGGCGGCAAGCGCCTCCATTACGGCGGGGTGGACGGCGGCGGCATTGTCCGAAAAAAAGCGCATGGCGGTCATGACGTCGCCCTTAGCGCAGGATGTGACGTCATGCTAAGCCGTTATTTGTGAAATTCAGTGCCATTCGTTCGCGAAATCGAGACAATATCCTTTCAAAAGGAAGTTAATGGCGCCGGCGATAGATTTTGCGGCCCAGCGAGCGCGACCAGCGCACATAATAGGCACCGGGCAATAGCAGGCGCGTGGCGATGCCATGCGTCGTTATGATCAGGGCAAAGCGTGGCAGCCATACAAGGCAGGGCATCCATTCGTGACGGGCGGAATCATGGGCGGGCGGCGCATCCATATGCTGTTCTCCGAGTCCGCCCCATTTCCGCAAATTAGCATAAGCCGGGGAGAATGGAGACCGGAAACGCCGCGTCGCGCGACCATCGGCCCGGCAATCCGGTTCAACCGCCGCTGAGACTGTTTATCGTGAAAGCGATGACGCCGATGTTGAAGACGAAAGCGGCAAAGCTCTGGACCAGTGCGATGCGGCGCCAATGGGGGCTGTGGATCTCCACATCGCTCGTCTGGAAGGTCATTCCCAGCGTGTAGGCGAAATAGGCGAAATCCCAATATCCGGGCTGGCGCTCGCCGGGAAAGTCGATGCCGCCGCGATACTCGCCCTTGCGATCGGGCGCGTAGAACAGATGCGCATAGTGCAGCGCGAACACCATGTTGAAGAACAGCCAGGCGACGAGCAGCGTGCCGAGCACCAAAATCTTCTGCCAGAGCAGCGGCGCGTCGGCGCGGCCATGGAGAATGAAGCCGACGCCGAACAGCACAAGCATCAGCACCGCGACGGTGATCGCGAGCGAGATGAGCTGATCGGGATCGTTGCGCTCGGCCTGTTCGCGGATCGCGCCATTGCCGTCGCGGAACAGCGGCACCAGCGTTGCGAAGAAGACCAGTGCTGCGGCGACGAAGCCGAGCAGCGCCGCCTCGGGCCAGGCGAAGCGCAGATGAAAGAGCGGTATGTCGGCGAGCAGGACGGTGAACAGCACAAAGCGCCACGGCACCCGGGCCTGCCGGATCGCCGTCTTGCCCGTCCGCGTCACCGATCGCGCTTCGCGAGCAACTTGAGACGCAGCGCGTTCAGCTTGATGAAGCCCGCCGCATCCTTCTGGTCATAGGCGCCGGCATCATCCTCGAAGGTCACATGTGCTTCGCTGTAGAGGCTGTTCGGCGACTTGCGGCCGACGACGCCGGCATTGCCCTTGTAGAGCTTCAGGCGGACGGTACCGCTCACCTTTTCCTGACTGTGGTCGATCGCCGCCTGCAGCATCTCGCGCTCGGGCGCGAACCAGAAGCCATTGTAGATGAGCTCGGCATATTTCGGCATCAGCTCGTCCTTTAGGTGCGCCGCGCCGCGATCGAGCGTGATGCTTTCGATCCCGCGATGCGCCCGGGCATAGATTTCGCCGCCCGGCGTTTCGTACATACCGCGCGACTTCATGCCGACGAAGCGGTTTTCGACGAGGTCGAGGCGGCCGATGCCATGCTTGCGGCCAAGGTCGTTGAGCGCCGCAAGCAGCGTCGCGGGCGACATCGCCTGACCGTTGAGCGCGACGCCATCGCCGCGTTCGAAATCGATCGTGATATATTCGGGCGCGTCGGGTGCATCCTCGGGATTCACGGTGCGCGAATAGACGTAATCGGGCGTTTCCTGCCACGGATCTTCGAGCACCTTGCCTTCCGAGGACGTGTGCAGCAGGTTCGCGTCGGTCGAGAAGGGGCTTTCGCCGCGCTTGTCCTTCGGCACCGGAATCTGGTTCTTTTCGGCGAAGTCGATGAGCGCGGTGCGGCTCGTCAGATCCCATTCGCGCCACGGCGCGATGACCTTGATATCTGGGTTGAGTGCGTAGCAGGACAGCTCGAAGCGCACCTGGTCATTGCCCTTGCCCGTCGCGCCGTGCGCCACCGCGTCGGCGCCCGTTTCGCGGGCGATTTCGACCAGCCGCTTCGAAATCAACGGCCGCGCGATCGACGTGCCGAGCAGATAATCGCCTTCATAACGCGCATTGGCGCGCATCATCGGGAAGACGAAGTCGCGCACGAATTCCTCGCGCACATCGTCGATATAGATATGCTCGGGCTTGATCCCCATCAGCTCCGCCTTGGCCCGCGCCGGTTCGAGTTCCTCACCCTGTCCCAGATCGGCGGTGAAGGTCACCACCTCGCACCCATAGGTGACCTGCAGCCATTTCAGAATGACGCTGGTGTCGAGTCCCCCCGAATAGGCAAGGACGACGCGCTTGATGGATTCGGACATGGCAGTACCTTCTGGCGGGAAATGACGCGGGCGCGGCTAGCAGGACTGCCGACGCGGCGCAACGGCCCGATCGGAAAAAGAGACGGAAAACTGCGAAACTTCACGCGCAAATCATAGTCGCGCAGCCGCTGGCGGCCTCAACGGCAGCCCAAACGCGACAAGAGAACCGGTGCGCAGGGTCAAAATATCTCCTTCTTCGCTTTGAGGCGGCCGCGTCGAAGCGGCCAAGCGATCAATCTGGGTGGACACAAACGGCATAAGCAGGAGGCTAGCGCGGCCCGGTTTTGTAGGACAGCGATTTGCTGGGATGAAATGGCGGCGTCCGACTGATTGCGGACCTCGCGAATCCAAATTATATGACCAATTGAAGGAGCTTAAGGTCCCATGATCCAGACGGCGCTTGATCGGCTGTCGATTGCCTTCGCCGGGGCGGTTCTGGGCTTGCTGCTGGCCGAGTATGGTTATGGCGTCCAAGGATTAGAGAAGCCTGAGAACCTCGCTTATGGCGCACTTGTTCTTACTCTAGGAGCGCTTGGAATTTTCAGGATGACAGCGGCCAAGACCCCTATGCATAACTCTGAAACCCAGTGAACCAGAGTTCGCTTCCAAACCTATATCAGCCGTTCCCTGCTTATTTGGACGGAATCACTTCTAAAGACCAATTGTAGAAATCTACTTCATCGTCATCCCGGACTTGATCCGGGATCCATTATTCCGACGCTGAGTGAATGGATCCCGGATCAAGTCCGGGATGACGACTGAGGTGGAGCCCAGCATCTATATGTGTTCCCCGGCGAAGGCCGGGGTCTAGGGCTTTACGGCACCGACGTCAGCGTTCGACGCCCTAGACCCCGGCTTTCGCCGGGGAACACGAAGCGGTGAGCGGCGAAGTCCCCTTCCACCCCGAAGCAGACGCCTGCTGCCTTTCCCATCGCGAGGCTAAAGATAATGCCCCTCGGCTTCAGCCATATAGTCGCGGGTCAGCGGCAGGGCGTGGCGGCTGCGGGCGAACTGGATCTGGTAATTGCCCATCCCGCCGCTTTCGAAGGCCGCGGTGGCGCCGGCCAGGTAGAAGGTCCACATGCGATAGAAACGTTCGTCCATCATGGCGACGATCTCGTCGCGATGCGCCAACGTGCGCGCATACCATTGGCGCAGCGTGCGCGCATAATGCAGCCGCAGCGTTTCGACGTCGGTGACGATCAGCCGACTCTTTTCGCTCGCCGCGACCGTTTCGCTGAGCGCGGGGATATAGCCGCCGGGGAAGATATATTTGCGCGTGAAGGCGTCGGTCGCACCGGGTTTGCCGAAGCGGCCGATGGTATGGAGCAGCATCACGCCCTCGGCGGTCATCAGATTGGCGCAGGCGCGAAAGAAGGTTTCGAAATTGGCGGCGCCGACATGTTCGAACATGCCCACCGACACGATCCGGTCGAAACCCCCGACCTCGCGCTCGGCAAGGTCGCGATAGTCGATCAGTTCGAAGCGCACCCGGTCGGCCACACCCGCCGCCGTGGCGCGTTCGCGGGCGAGCGCGAGCTGTTCTTCGGACAGGGTGATCCCCAGCACCTCGACCCGTTCGAGCTGCGCGAGGGCGATCGCCATGCCGCCCCAGCCGCAGCCGATGTCGAGCACGCGCTGCCCCGGCGCCAGCGCCAGCTTGGCCGCGATATGCGCCTTTTTCGCCGCCTGAGCCTCCTCCAGCGTCATGTCGGGGCGCGGCCAATAGGCGCAGCTATATTGCATGTCGCTGTCGAGGAAGAGGCGGTAGAGGTCGTTGCCGATGTCGTAATGATGCGCGACATTCGCGCGCGACGAGCGCCGGCGGTTGATCGAATTGAGCCGCGTCTTCATCCCCTCGATCCATTCGCCGAGCGCGGTCTTGTCCTTGAGCTTTGCGCCGCGGTCCCATGGCGTGTTCGCGCGCAGCAGGCCGATCAGCTCCATGATATCGCCCTGCACGATCTCCATCTCGCCGTCCATGAAGGCTTCGGCGGCGCCGAGCCGCGGATCGAGGATGATGCGGCGCATCCCCTTTCGCGTGGTAAAACGCACCGTCACTTCGGGATAGCCGGCGGCCGGCGCGCCGAAGCTTTCGCTGCTCCCGTCCGGCGACAGGACGGTCAGCTGGCCGTGACGGATGACGCGGGCCAGGAACGGGCGGAGAATGGACATGGGTGCGACCTTTTCGACGTCTTGCCTGCCCCCTGCGCCCCCCTAAATACCCGCATACCATTCATAATCAATGCGGTCTTCCCAGAAGCCGCCCTTCCCCGCACCCACCTTGTCGAGGCTGGCGACCGCTTCGATGCCGGTAAGATATTTGGCATGTTTGTAGCCGAGCTGCCGCTCGATCCGCAGCCGCAACGGCGCGCCGTTGGCGATCGGCAATACCGATCCGTTGAGCGCCCACGCAAGGATCGTTTGCGGATGAAGCGCATCGACCATGTCGCAGCTTTCATAATAAGCCGCGCCGCCGATCCGGTCGGCACAATGAAAGACGATATAGCGCGCCGCATCGCGCACCCCTGCCGCTGCCAACACCTGGCGCAGTTGCGGCCCCATCCATTCGGCGATCGCGCTCCAGCCCTCGACGCAGTCGTGGCGGGTGATCTGCCGACGTTGCGGCATCGCCCGCAAATCGGCGAGCGACAGCGACAAGGGCCGCGCGACCAGCCCCGATATGCGGACGCGCCAGCCGGCAAAGCCGTTCGCGGCGTGCGCGGCATAGTCGGCCCCTTCGGGCAGGCGGGTGCCGTTGGCGCGAAAGACGGGCGACAGGTCGGCGCGGCCATATTCGGGCGCGAGGGCGTCGCGGTCCGTCAGCGCTCGCTGGCTGGCGCGGTTCATCTCCTCACCCATCGACAGGATCTTGCGCACCGCGGGCGCCTCGTTGACCCGATCGCACGCGGCGAGCAGCGGCAGCGCGGCTGCCATGCCGCCCGCGCGGACGATCAGTTCGCGTCGCGGCAGGATCAGGCCGGTCATGCGTTTTCTCCCACGCGAGGCTTGTCGGCGGGGAGACGGAACCAGCCCGTAAGCATCGAGCGCAGTTCGTTGACCGGCCCGGCGAGCAGCACCATCGCGATATGGACGAGGAAGAAGGCGACGAGTGCCCAGGCCAGGATGAAATGGATCGAGCGCGCCGACTGGCGCCCGCCGAACAGGTCGAGCAGCCACGGCGCGGCGGCATTCATCCCCGGCGACATCGTCAGCCCGGTCGCAATCATCAGCGGCAGCAGCACGAAGATCACGCCGATATAGCTGAGCTTTTGCAGGATATTGTACCGCGCCGCCGCTTCGCCCGTCGGAAAGCGCAGCCGGGCGTGATCCTCGATATCCTGCCAAATATGCCCCGGCGACCATTCGGGGCGCCGGACGTGCAGATCCTTGCGCAAATGCCCGCCGATCACGGTCCACAGCATATAGAGCGTCAGGCTGATCGCCAGCACCCAGGCGAAGAAGAGGTGCCAGCGCCGCCCGTCGGCAAGGCTGTAGCTGGTGGGAATCGTCGCCCAACCCGGAAAGGCCCAGGTCTTCGTCGCGCCATCGGCGTCGGTCCAGCGGCCAAGCACACCCGTCGTGTCGATCTCGACCGCGGCAATGCGGAGGTAGCCGCGATTCGCCTTCGACCCGATCGACAGCCACGGCTGGTCGTAGTTCGCGCCATATTGCCCCCAATAGAGGCGCGGGTGCGCGTTGAAGATCATCAGCCCGCTCATCAGCATGACGAGCAGCGTCGCGGCGTTGATCCAGTGCCAAAGCCGCGTCGGCAGCCGATGGCGATAGACGCGCGGCGGCGGGGCGGCCGCGGGGGCGACGGGGGACTGGTCCTCTTCCATATCCCTCATTCGCTCCCGCTCCCTCTCCGGTTACGCCGTCTTTGCGATCATGCCGCGGGCTGGGCCGCAAATTCCTCGCGATATTTGTTGCGCAGGCTGACCTTGTCGATCTTTTCGCTGCCCAGCTTCGGCAGCGCATCGGTCGCCATCCAGATGCGATAGGGCACCTTGAACGCCGCCAGCCGCTCCTGCAGGAAGGCCGTCAGTTCGTTTGCATCGACGCTGCTCTCGGGTTTCAGCCACACGACCGCGCCGACTACTTCGCCCAGCCGCTCGTCGGGCAGGCCGAACACCGCGCATTCGTTGACGTCGGCATGTTCGTAGATCGCCGCCTCGACCTCCTGACAGCTGATATTCTCGCCGCCTCGGATGATGATGTCCTTCTTGCGATCGACGATGAACAGATAGCCGTCGGCATCGAGATAGCCGAGGTCGCCGGTGCGGAAATAGCCATTGTCGAAAAAGGCCGTCTTGGTCGCCGCCGGATTGTTCCAATAGCCTTCGAAATTGCAGATCGACCGGATGCATACTTCGCCGACCTGTCCCTGCGCGAGCGCCGCGCCATTGTCGTCGAGGATCGCAAGATCGACGAGCGGTTTTGAGGCGGGGCCGGTTGAAAGCGGCTTTTCGACATAATTTTCGTTGATGATGCCGCAGCCGACGGCGTTGGTTTCGGTAAGGCCATAGCCGAGCAGCGGCTTGCCCTCGCCCATTTCGGTCGCAAGGCGCTTCACATGTTCGGGCGGGCGCGGCGCGCCGCCGCCGGCGTAGCTCTTGCACGTCGACAGATCGTAATTCTTGCGGTTCGGGTGGACGAGAATCTCGTAGCTCATCAGCGGCACGCCGACGAAATAATTGACCTGTTCGTCCTGGATCAGCCGCATCGCCTCTTCGGCATTCCACTTCGGCATCAGCACAAGCTTCCGGCCGAGCGCGAAGCTTTGCAGGAACACGGGGATTTCGGCGGTGACGTGGAACAGCGGGGTGCAGATCAGCGTCGCGGGCTGAATATCGGACATCTGCCCGTCTTCGGTCAGAAGATGGACGATGCTCGCGGTCTGGGTGACATAGTTGAAGATCGCCTGGACCACCGAACGGTGACGCGAATAGGCGCCCTTCGACTGACCCGTCGAACCCGAGGTGAAGAGAATCGTCGCCAGATCGTCGCCGGTGAGCACGGGCAAGGCGGTGTCGGCGCTGCCGCTGACCGGCGCGATCGCTTCGTCGATCGGGCGCGTGATGTCGAGCGTCACGACCTTGGCACTGTGCGTCACGCCGGGTTCGGCCAGCCGCGCCGCGCGCTGCGGATCGGCGATTACCAGCTTCGCCTCCGCATCCTCGATCCCCGCGGCCAGCTCACCGCCCTGCCACCAGCCGTTGAGCAGCGTCGCGCAGCCGCCCGCAAGCAGGATGCCGAGGTAGCTGACGCACCAGGCATTGGCATTGCGCATCGCCAAGCCGACACGGTCGCCGCGCGCGACGCCGTGCGTTTCGATCAGTCCCGCCGCAACTTTCCGCGCGGCGGCATAGACCTGTTTGAAGCTCAGCCGTTCATCGCCTTCGACCAGAAAGGTGGCGTCGCCATGCTGCGCACAAAAAAACGCAACATAGTCGCCCAGATTCGTCGGCGCATTGGTGATGAAGGGCAGCGAACGCCCGTCCTTTTCGATGGATCCGACCTGGATCGGCCCGCCGGGGCCGGTGATCAGTTCATATGCGGCGTCCAGGCGCAGATCGAGCGCGGATGGCATCCTGTATCTCTCCTCTTGGTCTCGTGGCGCTTACCCCTTATGGGGAAGCCCTCTCCTGGGGAAGGTCCGAGAATATATGTTTCTTTTTGCAACCCTAGCCGAAGCAACGCAATATGTGAACTTCCATGACCTGATGGGAGACAATAGCGCGATTGCCTTTTCGGTATTCGGGCTTCCGATCCGTTGGTACGCCCTCGCCTATCTCGCGGGCATTTTCGTCGGCTATTGGTATCTTACCAAGCTGATCGACCAGCCGGGCTCGCCGATGGCGCGCCGTCACGCCGACGACATGATCTTCTATGCAATGCTCGGAATCATCCTGGGCGGACGCATCGGCTATGTCCTGTTCTACAATCTGGAATCCTATATCCGCGATCCCGCCGCAGTCTTCCGCCTCTGGGACGGCGGCATGTCGCTGCACGGCGGCGTACTCGGCGTGCTGGTCGCGATCTGGTATGTAACGCGCAAGGAGAAGCTCAGCTTTCTGCGCTTTTGCGACTATGTCGCGTGCGTTGTGCCCTTCGGCCTCTTCTTTGGCCGCCTCGCCAATTTCGTGAACGGCGAGCTGTGGGGTCGCGCCACGACGGTGCCGTGGGCGATCATCTTTCCCGAAAGCGGCACGATGGACCCGCGGCATCCCAGCCAGCTTTACGAAGCGGGACTGGAAGGCATCGTCATGATGGCGGTGCTCGCCTGGTTCTTCTGGCGCACCGATGCGCGCTACAAGCCCGGATTCCTGTTCGGCATGGCCGCGATCCTCTATGGCGTCAGCCGTTTCGTCGTCGAATATTTCCGCGAACCCGATGTTCAGCGCCAGTGGGTCGTCGACATGACCGGCCTGTCGATGGGCCAGTGGTTGACCGTGCCGATGCTGCTCGCCGGCATATGGCTCGTCGCGACCGCCAAGGGCCGGCGCAAGCGCGTCGAACCCGTCGCGGGGTCCGACAGCGTTGCCTGACGGACCGCCGACCCCCGACGATTTGATGAGGGAAATTGCCGCGGCGCGGACGGTGACGGTCGCCGATTATATGGCGGCGGCGAACGCGCATTATTACGCGACGCGCGACCCGCTCGGCGCCGCGGGCGATTTCACCACGGCGCCCGAAATCAGCCAGATGTTCGGCGAAATGGTCGGCGTCTGGATCGCCGACCTGTGGACGCGTGCGGGCGGCCCCGCCTTTCATTATGTCGAATTGGGGCCGGGGCGCGGCACACTCGCCGCCGACGCGCTGCGCACCGCCGCCCGCTTCGACTGCAAGCCGCAAGGCCTCCACCTCGTCGAGACGAGCCCGGCGCTGCGCGCGGCGCAGTCGGCACGCCTGCCGGACGCAGAGCATCATGACGAGATCGACAGCCTGCCGGACGACCTGCCGCTGATCGTCATCGCCAATGAATTTTTCGACGCGCTGCCCGTCCATCAATATGTGGCAACGAAGGACGGCTGGCGCGAGCGCATCGTCGTGCGTGGGGGCAACGGCATAACCGCTGCTCCGGACACGGTTCCCGCGGACGAGGCCATACCGCCGGCGCTGCGCGACCGCGCCGAAGGCACGATCGTCGAAACCGCGCCCGTCGCCGCCGCGGTGATGCATCAGTGCAGCGCACGGCTCGCACGGCAGGGCGGCGCAATGCTCGCGATCGACTATGGCTATTGCGGCCCCGCCACCGGCGACACGCTGCAGGCGGTAAAGGCGCATCGTTTCGCCGATCCCTTCGCCGATCCGGGCGAGGTCGACCTGACCGCCCATGTCGACTTCGCAGCGCTTGCCCATGCCGCGCGGCGCCCCGGCACGAACGTCTTCGGCCCCGTTGATCAGGGCGCGTGGTTGCAGGCGATGGGCATTGACGCCCGCTTGCCGACGCTGGTCGCTGCCTCGCCCGCACGCGCGGCCGATTTGCAGGGACAGCGCGACCGGCTGGTCGCGGGCGATCAGATGGGAACATTGTTCCAGGCGATGGCGCTGACCGGCGCCGGCTGGCCGCAGCCCGCCGGATTCGATAGTTCGGGAGAGATTGCATGACCGACGTCACGCTCGCCACCGCTGCCGACGCCGACGCGCTGTCGCGCTTTGCCGAAGCCGCCTTCGTGCAGACCTTCGGTCATATCTACGATCCCGCCGACCTTGCGAGCTTTCTCGCGGACTGGAATCCGCCCGAGAAACTGCGCGCACAGATCGCCGATCCCGCGATGGTAGTCGCGCTCGTCCGCGGCGCCGACGAGGCGATCCTCGGCTATATCAAGCTTGGTCCCATCGATTTCGATCTGCCCGAGGGGCAGCCGGCGGAGGGCGCGACCGAACTCCACCAGCTTTATGTCGCCGCCGAAGCCAAAGGGACGGGCGTTGCCGCGGCGCTGATGCAATGGGGCATCGACTGGGCGCGCCAAAGGGCATCGATCCTCTATCTATCGGTCTTCACCGAGAACCCGCGCGCGCAGGCTTTTTACCGCCGCTATGGCTTCGTCGATGTCGGCCGCAACGCATTCCGCGTCGGCAACCATATCGACGAAGACCGGATCTGGAGGCTCGACCTGTGACCCCGCCTTTCACCACCGCCGCGCCGCTCGCCGGGGTCGCGCACGGATTTTTCGGACGGCGCGGCGGCGTGTCGACCGGCGAGCTTGCCTCGCTCAACTGCGGCGTGGGATCGGGAGACGATGCCGCGCTGATTGCGGAAAATCGCCGCCGCGTCGTCGCCGCCGTGCTGCCCGGCGCTACTCTGACAGGGCTTTATCAGGTGCATGGCAATCGCTGCCATATCGTCGATGCGGACAGCGACCTTGCCGCCCGGCCCGAAGCCGACGCGCTGGCGACGCGCACGCCGGGCATATTGCTCGGCATCCTCACCGCCGATTGCGTCCCGGTGCTGTTTGCCGATCGCTCGGCCGGCGTCGTCGCGGCGGCGCATGCCGGGTGGAAAGGCGCAATCGCGGGGGTCACCGACGCGGCGCTCGGCGCGATGGAAAGCCTCGGCGCGCGGCGCAGCGATGTCGTCGCGGCGATCGGCCCCTGTATCGGCCGCGCGTCCTATGAGATCGACGACAGCTTCGTGCGGCGCTTCGTCACCGACGATCCCGCCAACGAACGCTTCTTCGCGGCCGGCAAGCCGGGACACGCCATGTTCGACATCGCCGCTTATGTCGCGGCGCACCTTGCGGCGGCGGGCGTCGCCACGGTTGCCATCGGCGGGCAGGACACCTACGCCGGGGCAGAGGATTATTTCAGCTATCGCCGCGCCTGCCATAAAAGCGAGAACAGCTATGGCCGGCAGCTTTCGGTGATCGGATTGGGGGACGGATGACGCGCACGCGCCTGCTCGGGCTGATCGGCGGCTTGCTGGCTTTCGTCGCGATGCTGGCGCTGCCGGCCCCCGCGGGCATGGAACCGACGGCGTGGCGCGTTGCGGCGCTGACCGTCCTGATGGCAATCTGGTGGATGACCGAAGCGATGCCGCTGACCGTCACCGCACTCCTTCCCTTCCTGACCGTCCCGGCCTTCGGGGTGATGGACGCCAATGCCATCGCCAAGGAATATTATTCGCCGATCCTGTTTCTGATCCTGGGCGGTGCCTTCCTCGCACTCGCGATCGAGCGCGTCGGGCTGCACCGCCGGCTCGCACTGGCGCTGCTCAAGCGCGCGCCGCCGACCGCGACCGGGCTGCTCTTCGCCTTCATGGCGGCGACCGCGCTGCTGAGCATGTTCATTTCCAACACCTCGACCGCGCTGATCATGGTGCCGATCGCGCTGGCGGTCGTCGGAGCCGCCGGCGCCCGCGAGGGCGATACCGAGGGTTTCCCCGGCGCCGTGATGATGGGGATTGCCTTCGCCGCTTCGCTCGGCGGACTGGGCACATTGGTCGGCAGCCCGACCAACGCCATCGCCGCGGGCCTGATCGAGCGGACGCTCGGGCTGCACATCTCCTTCCTCGACTGGGCGATTTATGGCGTGCCGGTGGTGCTTGTGTCGGTGCCCTTTGCGATGATCGTCCTTGCGCGGGTGCAGCGGCTTGCCGAGCATCCGTTCGACGGGCGCGCGGCGGCGGCCGCGCTCGGCAACCAGGCAATCTGGTCGACCGCCGAGCGGCGCGTCGTGCCCGTGTTTCTGCTCGTGCTGATCGCCTGGGTGATGCAGCCCTGGCTCGAACCGCTGTTCCCGAAGGGCGCGCTGACCGACGGCACCGTCGCAGTAGCGGGCAGCCTGCTGCTGTTCGTCGTGCCCGACGGCACCGGCCGACCGCTGCTCGTCTGGAAGGAAGCCGATCGCGCGCCCTGGGGCGTCATCATGATGTTCGGTGGCGGGCTTGCCCTCGCTGCCGCAATCACCGAGAGCGGACTTGCTGCCTGGCTGGGCGCGGTTCTCGCACCGCTCGGTTCGATCCCGACAATCCTCCTTGCGGCGGTGATTGTCGCGCTGACGATCCTGATCACCGAATTCGCCAGCAATGTCGCAACGGCGAGCGGCATCATGCCCGTGCTCGCCGCGCTGATCGCCGCGACCGGCACTGATCCCGTCCTCCTTGCCCTGCCCGTCGCGATGGCGGCAAGCTGGGGCTTCATGCTGCCATCGGGAACGGGCCCCAACGCGCTTGCCTGGGCGACGGGCAACATCGCTCTGCCGCGTATGCTCAAGGCGGGGCTGGCGCTCGATCTGCTCGGCGTACCGCTGCTCATCGGCATTATCTGGGCCATCGCCGCACTTGCCTGACCCGGCTGACCGCGAACCGGTTTCAATCGTAACCAACCTTGCTATAGCTGCGTGATCATTCTCAGGAGCATGTCATGGCCACGCGCGGCAAGAACAAGGCGAATATCGAAGCAGTCGGCGGCAAGAAGCTGACCCCCGCGACGCAGATGATGGGGCATGGCTATGACCCCTTTCTGTCCGAAGGCGCGCTGAAGCCGCCGATCTTCCTGACCTCGACCTTCGCGTTCGAAAGCGCGGCGGCGGGCAAGCGCTTCTTCGAACATATCACCGGCAAAAGGCAGGGCCCCGCCGATGGCCTTGTCTATTCGCGCTTCAACGGCCCCAATCAGGAAATCGTCGAGGACCGGCTGGCGCTGTGGGACGGCGCCGACGATGCGCTCGTCTTTTCAAGCGGTATGTCGGCGATCGCGACGCTGATGCTGGCGCTCGTCGGACAGAATGACGTGGTCGTCCATTCGGGGCCGCTCTATGCCGCGACCGAGACGCTGATCGCGCGCATCCTCTCGCGCTTCGGCGTCGGCTTCGTCGATTTTCCGGCAGGCGCGACGCGCGAGCAGATCGACGACGTGCTCGCCCGCGCCCAGGCGCTCGCCGACGAAAAGGGCGGCAAGGTCGCTCTCGTCTATCTCGAAAGCCCAGCGAACCCGACGAACGCGCTCGTCGATGTCGAGGCGGTGCGCGGCGCACGCGATGCCGCCTTCCCCGGCGACCACAAGCCCGCGATCGCGATCGACAACACCTTCCTCGGCCCGCTCTGGCAACAGCCGCTCAAGCAGGGCGCCGAACTCGTCGTCTATAGCCTGACCAAATATGCCGGCGGTCATTCGGACCTGGTCGCGGGCGGTGTGGCGGGCGATCAGCGGCTGATCGACATCATCCGGCCGATGCGCAACACGATCGGCACCATCTGCGATCCCAACACGGCGTGGATGCTGCTGCGCAGCCTCGAGACGCTCGAACTGCGCATGAGCCGGGCGGGCGAGAATGCGCTGAAGGTCTGCACCTTCCTGCGCGATCATCCCAAGGTCGAAGGACTAGGCTATCTCGGCTTCATTGCCGACCCGCGCCAGCAGGACATCTTCGACCGCCACTGCAGCGGCGCGGGATCGACCTTCTCGCTGTTCATCAAGGGCGGCGAGGAAGAGAGCTTCCGCTTTCTCGACGCGCTCAAGATCGCGAAGCTCGCGGTCAGCCTCGGCGGCACCGAAACGCTCGCGAGCCATCCGGCGGCGATGACGCATCTGTCGGTCCCCGACGAACGCAAGAAGGCGCTGGGCATCACCGACAATCTCGTCCGCATCTCTATCGGGATCGAGGATGCCGACGATCTGATCGCCGACTTCGCGCAGGCACTGGACGCGGTCTGAGCGGAAGCGAGGCAAGCCTCCCGCACCGCCGGGATGACTATGTCTTCTGCCGCCAGTCGACGACGGCCCATCCCCGCTGCGGCGCCAGCTTCTTCAGCGCGCGCGACGGCGTCGTCGCCACCGCCTCGTCGGCGAAGCCCAGCATCGGATGATCGGAGACATGATCCGAATAGGCGCGGATGTGCGCGTCTTCGCGGGTGATGGCATTATCGGCGAGCCATTCGCCGATGCGCGCGAACTTGGCCGCGCCATAGCAATTGTCGCCCGCCAGCCGCGCGTGGATGTGATCGGCGCCGTCGGGTGCGTCGAGGCGGGTCGCCAGCACATCATCGATGCCCAGCCGCCGCGCGATCGCATCTACATAGAGATGGAAGGACGCGGTCGCGAGGAGGACGCGGTAACCCGCCGCGCGGTCGGCCGCGATCTGGTCGAGCGCCGCCGCGTGCACGCCGCGCGCAATGACCTGATCGGCATAGCTTTCGGCGAGCGGAGCGATCTCGGCGCGGTTGAAACTCTTTCCGACCAGCAGCCGCAGATTGATCGCCTTCAGCCGCGACCGGTCGATCAGACGCAAGGAATAGGCGGCGGCGGCAAGCGCCACCAGCGGCAGCAACAGCAGCCGCCATTGCTGGCGCCGCCGCGCAACGTGCATCAGAAAGCCGCTATACGTCCCCGACCGCGTGATCGTGCGGTCCATGTCGTACATCGCGACACGATGCGCATAGTCGCGGACGGGATCGAGCGTCGGAACCTCCATACTCCCGCTATAACCGCGCGCCCACCGCCGGCCAAGAGCGCAGCCTGCCGCAAGCGCGGCCAATTCGCTTGCCGTGCCCTGGCAAATAATCCAATGTCGCCCGCGTCATGGCGGTTTGGGCGGACTTCGAAACGAACGATGGCGCTGACGGCGCAGAGGTCCGCTTCTCGGGCCGGTTGACGCTCGCCCGGATGGGCGACCTGCCGCAGCGGCTCGACGAGCTTGGACCGATTTCGCTCCTCGATCTTTCAAATATTACCCGCATCGACACCGTCGGGGCGTGGATCGTGACGCGCACGATGCATCGCCACGACGCGAAGGTCGTCGGCGCGAGCCAGGATGCGCAGCGGCTGCTCGACGCGCTGGCGAACGACACCAGCGAGTATCGCATCCATGGCGACCGGCGCCCTGCCTGGGTGCGTATGCTCGAACAGCTCGGCACCGCAAGTGTGGCGATCTGGAACGAACTGCTTGGCATCATTGGCTTTTTCGGCGCGATGGTCGTCGCGCTGTTCAACCAGATCCGCGCCCGCCGCGCGATCCGCTGGAATGCGATCGTCACGCGGTTCCAGACCGTCGGCGTCGACGCGCTGCCCATCATCGGGCTGATGAGCTTCCTGATCGGCATCGTCATCGCGCAGCAGGGATCGGTGCAGCTCAAGCAATTCGGGCTCGAGGTGTTCACGATCAACCTCGTCGGCCGTGCCTCGATCCGCGAGCTGGGATTGCTGATGACCGCAATCATGGTCGCCGGCCGGTCGGGCTCGGCCTTCGCCGCGCAGATCGGGACGATGAAGCTGACCGAGGAAGTCGATGCGATGCGCACGATCGGCGTGTCGCCGATGGAGGCGATCGTCCTGCCGCGCGTCGCGGCGTCGACGATCACCATGCCGCTGCTCGGCTTTTATGCCAGCATCTGCGCGATCATCGGAGGCGGCATCTTCTGCTGGGTCGGGCTGGAAATCCCGCCGCTGACCTATGTCCAGCGCATCCGTGAAATCATCCCGATGACCGATTTCTGGATCATGCTGATCAAGGCACCGGTTTTCGGCATCCTGATCGGCGTCACCGGCTGTTACGAAGGGATGCAGGTGCGCCAGAACGCCGAGCAAGTCGGCAAGCGGACGACCTCGGCGGTTGTCGCCGCCATCTTCCTCGTCATCGTTCTCGACGCCTTTTTCGCCGTTTTCTTCACCTCGCTGGGCTGGAACTGATGGCCGAGCTCATCGAACCCGAAAAATTCGACATTGCGATCAAGGTGCGCGGCCTGTGCAACCAGTTCGGCGATGCGGTGATCCACGAAGACCTCGATCTCGACGTGCGGTCGGGCGAGATATTGGGCGTCGTCGGCGGATCGGGTACCGGCAAGTCGGTGCTGATGCGGTCGATCATCGGGTTGCAGATCCCGACCGCGGGCGAGGTCGAAGTCTATGGCAAGACGCTCGACACGATCGTCGACGAAGAGGAATCGCGCGACCTGCGCCGTCGCTGGGGCGTGATGTTCCAGGGCGGTGCGCTGTTCTCGACGCTCACCGTTGCGGAGAATATCCAGGTGCCGCTGCGCGAGTTCTATCCGCGCATGGACTCAGAGCTGCTCGACGAAATCGCGGCCTACAAGGTCGCGATGGTCGGCCTGCCAAACGATGCCGGCCCCAAATATCCGGCCGAGCTGTCGGGCGGCATGGTCAAGCGTGCGGGGCTGGCGCGGGCGCTGGCGCTCGATCCGGCGCTGCTGTTCCTCGACGAACCGACCGCGGGGCTCGACCCGATCGGCGCCGCGAAGTTCGACGAGCTGATCCGCGAACTGGCCGACACGATGGGGCTGACCGTGTTCCTGATCACCCACGACCTCGATTCGCTCTACGCGACCTGCGACCGGGTCGCGGTGCTGGCCGAGAAAAAAGTGATCGCGGTCGGCACGATTCCGGAACTTCTTGCCACCGAGCATCCTTGGATACAGGAATATTTCAACGGACCGCGCGGACGCGCCGCCTCTGGCAGCAACGACGCGCTGACGCGGGCAGATAGGAAGAGCTGATGGAAACGCGGTCGAACAATGTTCTGGTCGGGGCCTTCGTCCTGCTGTTCACCGTTGCGCTCGCGCTGTTCGTGGTCTGGCTGGCGAACGACAGCGGCGGCAAGCGTCAGGAATATGATATATTTTTCAAACAGTCTGTCGACGGATTGAACAAAGGCGCACAGGTGCAATTCTCCGGTGTTCCCGTCGGCCAGGTGCGGCAGATCGCGCTGTGGCCCGACGATCCGCAATTCGTCCGCGTGCGTATCGAGGTCGACGAGCATGTGCCGGTGCTGCAGGGGACGACCGCGGCGCTGGAAGGCGTCGGCTTCACCGGCGTATCGCAAATCTCGCTCGACGGCGCGGTCAAGGGCGCGCCGCCGATCGCCGACAAGGGCCCCGCCGGCAAACCGGTCATCCCGACGCGCGTCGGTGGGCTCGGCGAACTGCTCAACACCGCGCCGCAGCTTCTCCAGCGCCTGTCGACGCTGACCGAGCGGCTGGCCGAACTGGCCGACGACAAGAATCAGGCGAGCTTCGCGGCGATCCTGAAGAATGTCGAGCAATCGACCGCGATCCTCGCGCGCAACGGCCCGGCGATCGAAGCCGCGCTCGCCGACACGCGCGTCGCGATCCAGCAGACGGGGACCGCGGCCGAACAGATCGGCAATCTTGCCGCCGCGACGCAGGGCACGATCGACCGCAATGTCGATCCTGCGATGCGCAATCTGCGCGACACGCTCGCCTCCGCAAACAAGTCGATGCAGACGCTCGAATCGGCGATTTCGGACGCCCGGCCCGGCCTCAAGACCTTCAGCGAAACGACGATTCCCGAAGCGAATGCGCTGATCCGCGACCTGCGCCGCACCTCCTCCTCGCTTTCGAGCCTGACCGACAAGCTCGATCAGCAAGGCGCGGGCGCGGTGCTCGGCGGCAGCAAGCTGCCCGATTACAAGAAATGAGGATGACGACCGCCATGCCCCACCCGCTTCGCCGTCTTCGCACTCCCGCGCTGCTCGCGCTGGGCGCGCTGTCGCTCTCGGCCTGTGTCAGTTTCGGCGGCAAGGCGCCGCCCTTTCTGCTCACGCTCGATTCCGATGTCGCCCCGGTCGTCGGCGAGGCGCGCTCGGCGGGCGAAGCGCAGACGCTGACGATCCTGATCCCGAATGCGCCGCAAAAGCTGCGCACCACGCGCATCCCCGTGCAGCAGGACGATGCGAGCGTCGCCTATGTCAAGGACGCCCAGTGGGTCGAGGCGCCGCAGCGCCTGTTCCAGCGGCTCCTGTCGGAAACCGTCGCGGCAAAAACCCCGCTGGTCGTGCTCGACGAGGGCCAGTATCTGACCGCGCCGGGCGAACAGCTTGCCAGCCAGCTGCTCGAATTCGGCGTCGATGCGCGCACCAACGAAGCGGTCGTCTCGCTCCAGGCGATGCGCGTCGCGGCGGGCGGCAAGACGGTGACGCAGCGCCGCTTCGAGGTGCGCGAACCGATCGGCGGCAAGATCGAGGCAAAGCCGGTCGGCGAGGCGCTGACGCGCGCCGCCAACAAGGTCGCCGCCGACATCGCGGCCTGGCTCGCCGGCTGACGCGGGCCGCGCCGGCTCGCGGCCGCTCCGCTCTTGCGCTTTGCGCTCCTGCCCCTTAGGGGCGAGCCGCGGCCGCGATAGCCGCCTCTTTCGCGCATCGCCTCTTTCGGGTTTCCGGCGTGCGCCTCCCGCACGAGCCCGCCTGACGAAAGGACTCGCGCATGGGATGGTTCATCCTGGCAATCGCCGTTTTCACCGAAATTTGCTGGGCACTCAGCCTGAAATGGGCCGCAACGCTGGGCACGTGGCAGGCCTCGACGGTGCCGATCGCGCTCAGCTTCCTCAACATGGCGCTGCTCGCCTTTGCGATGCGCGAGATTTCGGCCGGCACCGCCTATGCAATCTGGACCGGCCTCGGCGCGGTCGGCGTCATCATCGGCGGTATCGTCCTGTTCGGCGAAAAAATCGGCACCGTGCAGATCGGCTTCATGGCGCTGATCGTGATCGGCGTCGTCGGCACGAAGCTGTCGGCGCCGGCCTGATCGCTCAGCCCAGCAAGCTCTTCGACGCCTGTTCGGTCGTGTCGCGCGACAGGCCGGGCTGGGCGAGGATGCGTTCCAGTTCGGCGCGCATCATCGCGGCGCGCGCCTCGTCGAAGCGCTTCCACCGCCCGAGCGGCGGGATCATTCGCGCCGCGGTCTGCGGATTGCGCGGATCGAGCGCGATGACAAGGTCGGCGATCAGCCGATAGCCCGCGCCATCGGCCTGATGAAAGGCCGCCTGATTGCCCGTGAACGCCCCATAAAGCGATCGCACCCGGTTCGGATTGGACAGGGTGAAATCGGGATGCTCGGCCAGCTGGCGCACCGCCTCCACCGTGTCGGGGCGCATCGACCACGCCTGTACCTGGAACCATTTGTCGAGCACGAGCGGATTGTCGCGGTAGCGCTGATAGAAGATGTCGAGGGCATGGGCGCGTTCGTCGCTGTCGCCATGCGCGAGCGTCGCCAGCGCCGCCTGACGCTCGGTCATACCGTCGGCATCCGAAAACACCCCGAAGACGAGCGCCGGGATATCGGCGATCCCCGTCGCGGCAAGATAGGCGAGCGCGACGCCGCGCAGGCGCCGTTCACCCTTGGCGTGCGGCGACAGGTCGGTCGCCGGCGGTGCCTTGCCCGCCAGTATCGCGCGCCATTCCTCCGCGAGCGCGCGGCCGATCGCGGCCTGCAGCGCCAGCCGTTCGCGGCGGATTGCGTCGGGATCGACGGTGAGCATCTGGTCGCCGATGAACGCCTCGCTGGGCAGCAGCACCGCCTCGGCAATGAAGGCCGGATCTTCGCCGCGCCCACGCAGCGTCTGCGCCACCGCATCGACCACCGCCCGATGATCGACTTCATTCCCCGCCGCTGCCGCGACAAGCGTGTCGAGCATGAACTGCTGCAAGGCTTCGTAGCGCGCGAAGGGGTCGTCATCATGCGCCGCAAGCCAGGCGAGTTCCCCCTGCGCGCGATCGAAATCGACGATGACCGGTGCCGAAAAGCCGCGGTTGACCGACAAGGCAGGGCGCCCGTCGAAGGCGCCGAGCGCGATCCGCTGCGTCGCACCGGTCAGCGTCACCAGCGTATCGGGCAGCGATGCACCGCCGCTTCTATCGAAGGCCGCGATACGCAGCGGCATCATCATCGGCAGTTTTTCGGGCTGGCCGGGGGTCGGCGGCACGGTCTGCACCACATCGAGCGCCCACTGCCCCTGATCCTCTGAAAGCGTCAGCTTGAGCCGCGGCGTCCCCGCCTGTTCGTACCAGCGGCGGAACTGGGTCAGATCGATCGCCCCGCCCTCCTCCATCGCGCGCACGAAATCCTCGCACGTTGCCGCTTCGCCGTCGTGGCGGTCGAAATAGAGATCGGTGCCGGCGCGGAAGCGCTGCGGACCGAGCAGGGTCGCCATCATCCGGATGATCTCCGCGCCCTTGTTGTAAACGGTCGCGGTGTAGAAGTTGCTGATCTCCTGATAGCTGTCGGGCCGGATCGGGTGCGCGAGCGGCCCCGCATCCTCCGGAAACTGTGCGGCGCGAAGCAGGCGGACATCCTCGATTCGCTTGACCGGTGCGGAACCCATATCGGCCGAAAAACTCTGGTCGCGATAGACGGTGAAGCCTTCTTTCAGGCTGAGCTGGAACCAGTCGCGACAGGTGACGCGATTGCCCGACCAATTGTGAAAATATTCGTGCGCGACCACCCCCTGCACCCCGTCATAGTCGAGGTCGGTCGCTGTGTCGGGATCGGCCAGGATATAACGCGTGTTGAAGATGTTGAGGCCCTTGTTCTCCATCGCCCCCATGTTGAAATCGCTGACCGCGACGATGTTGAACAGGTCGAGGTCATATTCGCGGCCATAGACGCGCTCGTCCCACGCCATGCTGTCCTTGAGCGCCTGCATCGCGTGGCCGGTGCGGCCCTCGTCGCCCGCGCGCACCCAGATGCCCAGTTCGACCTTGCGCCCCGACATGGTGGTAAAGCTGTCGCGGTTGACGACAAGATCGCCCGCGACGAGCGCGAAAAGATAGGAAGGTTTCGGCCAGGGATCTTCCCATAAAGCCCAATGGCTGCCGTCGTCACCCGCACCCTTTGCAACGCAATTGCCGTTCGACAGCAGGATGGGAAAGGCCGTCTTGTCGCCCGCCATCCGCACCTTGTAGCGGCTGAGGACATCGGGACGGTCGGGATGGAAGGTGATCCGCCGGAACCCCTCGGCCTCGCACTGGGTGCAGAGCATGCCGTTCGAGGCATAAAGGCCCATGAGCTGGGTATTGGCCGTGGGATCGATCGCGGTATCGACCTCGACGATAGCGCGGGCCCGGTCGCCGAGATCGACGATCAGGTCGGGGCCCTCCATATGCCAATCGTTCCAGCTTTCGCCATCGACGCGCACCGCGAGCGGGGTCAGGCCGTCGCCGCGCAGCGTCAGCGGCGCCGGCGCATCGGCATGGCGCACGACCGACAGCGCAGCACCGACGCGCGTCGTATCGAGGCCGAGTGCGAAATCGAGCGCGATGTCGGGCACCTGCCATTCGGGCGGGCGATAATCGCTGCGGTGGATGGTCACGGGCGGAACGGGGGAGGAAGAAGCGTCGGTCATAATGCGGGTCTAGGCTTGCGCCGCGCGCCGCGCAATAAGGGCGGCGATGGGACATATGCTGATTTTCGGAATGGGCTATGCGGCGGGCCATATCGCCGACCGGTTGCGCGCGCGCGGGTGGGAGGTGAGCGGGACGACGCGCGACGGACGCGGCGACAGCATCGCCTTCGCCGACGAGGCCGCGGTGCTGGGCGCGCTGCGATCGGCGACGCATATCCTGTCGTCGGTTCCCCCGGCGGACGGCACCGACCCGGTGCTCGCCCGCTATGGCGAGGCGGTGGCGCTCGCGCCGGCGGCCTGGACCGGATATCTTTCCTCGACAGGCGTTTATGGCGATACCGGCGGCGCGTGGGTCGACGAAAGCGCACCGGTGAAGGGCCGCCGTCCCGACCGCAACGCCGCCGATGCGGCGTGGGCCGCGCTGCGCGGCGACATGTGCGTCTTTCGGCTGCCGGGCATCTATGGTCCCGGCCGCAGCATCCTCGATCGCATCCGCGAAGGCCGCGCCCACCGGATCGATCTGCCCGATCAGGTTTTCAGCCGCATCCATGTCGACGATATCGCGGGCGGCGTGATCGCCTCCTTCCGCGGCCCGGCGGGCGTCTACAACCTCGCCGACGATGCGCCGTGCCACCAGAACCGCCTCGTCGAATGGGGCTGCGCGCTGCTGGGGGCGCCGCTGCCGCCGCTGCAGTCGCTCGACGCCGCCGGCCTGTCGTCCGCCGCGCGTGCCTTCTACGCCGAGAACCGCCGCGTTGCGAACGGCAAGGCGAAACGGCAGCTGGGGTGGATTCCGCGCTACCCGAGTTTTCGCGAGGGACTGGCGGCCTGTCTTTAGGCCAGCGGCTCCACCCTTCGAGGGGCGACGGTCAAATCCAGATATCGATCGCGTGGATCAAAACGCCCACCAGTCCGCCGACCAGCGTGCCGTTGATGCGGATATATTGCAGATCGTCGCCGACCGCATTTTCCAGCCGGTCGGTGATTGTTTTCGCGTCCCAGCCACGGATCGTGTCCGACACCAGCTTCAGCGCCGTCTCGCCATAGCTGTCGACCGCGCCGACGACGGCGCGGCGGGCGTAGCGGTTGAGCGTGCGTTTGATCGCCCGGTCCTCGCCCAGCATCGCGCCGAACTGCGTCACCAGCTCGCCGATCCGGCCCGCGAGCATCGTCTCGGGATCGCGCGCCGCGCGCAGCAAGGCGCCCCGCCCCTGTTCCCACAATCCGTCGAGCCAGCGCTTGACCGCCGGGTTATCGAGCAGTTCGTCGCGCACCCGCGCAACCTTTTCCTGCATTTCCGGGTCATGCTGCAGATCGAGCGCCAGCTTTGCGAGCCCCTCTTCGACGCGGATGCGGATCGGATGGGTTTCGTCGACCGCCATTTCGCTGAGCAGCTTCGACAGGCCGGCGACGATGCGGTTCGAAATGCTCTCGTCGAGGCCGGTGAAGCGGACGATGGCCCCCGAATTGTCGTGGACCATCTGGTGGATCAGATGCTCGTTGAGGTCGAGCGTCTTCGACCCCCATTTGACCATCGCATCGAGCAACGGTTGATGCCGCCCCTCGGCCAGCGCCGCCTGCAGCGCCTGCCCGAGCAGCGGCGCGACGTCGAGTTCGCGAAGCCGGTCGGCAATCGCCGATTTGACCATGCCGCCGAGCCGCTGTTGATCGAGCGCGCCGAGCCCGTCGGCGATAATTCGCGACGCGCCCAGCCTAAGCCGCCCGCCGCCCTCGGCAGGCTGCGAGAGGAATTTGCCGACCGCGCCCGCAACATCGACCGTCTGCATCTTGCGCGCGATCAGGCGCGGCAACAGGAAATTGGTGAGCAGAAAGCGCGCCAGCGTGTCGCCGATGCGGTTCTTGTTACGCGGCACGATCGCCGTGTGCGGAATCGGCAGCCCCATCGGGTGACGGAACAGCGCGGTCACGGCAAACCAGTCGGCCAGCCCGCCGACCATCGCCGCTTCGGCAAAGGCGCGGACGAAGCCGACCGCAGGATGCACATCCTGATAATATTTCGCGGTCACGAAGACCGCAGCCATGAAGAGCAGCAGTCCGGTTGCCACAATGCGGACATTGATGCCGCCGGTCGGAACGGCGACGCCCACTCCGGCGGGGTGGGCGCGCCTGCTTTCGGTCGGGGGCGATACGCTGGTCATGCCGTTCAAATGGGGCAGCCCGCCAAAGGTTGCAACCGGCGGACCGCGCGCGCGGTCGCCGGTCGCGTCCGGTTACTCGGCCGGCTGCGGCGCGGCATCGCCGTGCGGCCGCGTATCGTCGCCCTTCTTGTAGGTGAGCAGGTTGCTCGAGAAGAAGCGGCCAAGGCGCTTTTCGATGCTGTCGGCTAGGCTGAAGCCAGCGGGCACGATCAGCAGCGTCAGCATCGTCGACAGGATCAGGCCGCCGATGACGACGACACCCATCGGCGCGCGCCATGCGCCGTCACCCGACAGCGACAGCGCCGTCGGCACCATGCCCGCGACCATCGCGACGGTCGTCATGATGATCGGCTGCGCACGCTTGCGCCCTGCATCGACGAGGGCCTCGACCTTGCCGATCCCCTTGTCCATTTCCTCGATCGCGAAATCGACGAGCAGGATCGAGTTTTTGGCGACGATCCCCAGCAGCATCAGCAGGCCGATATAGACGGGCATCGAGATCGGCATCCCGGTCACGAGCAGGCCGAGCAACCCGCCGAGCGGTGCCAGCAGCAGCGACGACATGTTGACCAGCGGCGACAGGAAGCGGCGATAGAGCAGCACGAGCGTCGAGAACACGAGCATCAGGCCCGACACGACCGCGATCAGGAAGTTCTTGATCAGCTCGGCCTGCCACTTCTGGTCGCCCTGGATGACCTTGCGGATGCCCTGCGGCATGTTCTTGACCGCGGGCAGCGCATCGATCTTTTGCTGCGCATTGCCCGTGACAAGGCCGGGCGCAAGGTCCGCCCCGATGACGATACGCCGCGTCTGATTGTAGCGACGCAATTCGGTCGGACCGGCGCCGAAGCCGATTTCTGCCACCGATTTCAGCGGCACGGTCGTCCCGCGCGAGGTCGGCACCGGCAGATTCTCGATCGTCGCGAGGCTGCGGCGCGAATCTTCTGACAGCAGCACGCGGATCGGTATCTGGCGATCGGACAGGGAGAATTTCGCCGCATTCTGATCGATATCGCCCAGCGTCGCGATGCGGATCGTCTGGCTGAGCGCCGCGGTGGTCACGCCGAGTTCGGCGGCCAGATCCATGCGCGGATTGACGATGATCTCGGGCCGCGGAATGTCGCCCTCGATCCGCGGCGCGCGCAGTTCCTTGAGCTTGCTCATTTCGTCGACGATCTTGAGCGCGTGCTTTTCCAGCGCGACCGGATCGTCGCCGCCGATCACCATTGTGATGTCGCGGCCCGAAAAGCCGCCCGACTGGCTCTGGAACGACACGCGCGCATCGGGAATCGCCGTCAGCTTCGGCTGCAGGCTGCGTTCCCATTCGACGCTGCTGATATCGCGGTCCTTCTTGAGCGTCAGGAAGGCATTGCCGCCGCCGACATTGACGTCGAAAAAGGCGGTATCGACGGCGGGGCTTGCGCTGAGGATCGACGAAACCTGGTTCGCGATATGCTCGCTCTGCGCCAGCGTCGATCCCGGCGGCAGTTCATATTTGATCTGGCTGTAATCGCTGTTGATCGTCGGCTGGAACTGCTGCGGCAGCGTGGCGAACAGGACGATGCTCAGCACGAAGGCCGCGGCGCCGATGCCGACGATCCACACGCGGTGATCGAACAGCCGTGCCCAGGCGCGCTGCAGCATGAACTTGGCCCAGCCGGTAAATTCCCATTGGCGCATACCGACAAACCAGGCGAGCGCACCGAGCAAGATCGCAAGCAAGCTGGTCGCAAGGAAGACGATCACGGTCAGCGCCGGCGTGCGCAGCAGGAAATAGAGCGCGGTATTCGGCGCATCCTGACCGACCGGCACCGGCTGGAAATAGGCGTAGGCCGAATAGAGGACGAAGATGCCCGACAGGATCAGGGGAACAGCGAGGAAGGCGAGCCGGGTCGGAACCGCTTCGTAGCGGGCGCGCACCGCGTGATGCTTGCCATTGTCGAGCGTCCAGCGCAGCACGCGCTCGTACCGATCGATCCACGGCCC
Source organism: Sphingopyxis sp. MC1 (assembly GCF_000371385.1). NCBI lineage: Bacteria > Pseudomonadati > Pseudomonadota > Alphaproteobacteria > Sphingomonadales > Sphingopyxidaceae > Sphingopyxis > Sphingopyxis sp. MC1. Next base: position 97,883 of record NZ_AOUN01000014.1, on the reverse strand, counting down.
TTCGGCGTGCGCCTGTTCGCCATGCGCGGCCAGGAAATAGGCCGCGATCATCGGCGTTATCATACGCGCGACGGCAAGGCTCATCAGCACCGCGAACACCACGGTCATCCCGAACTGGATGAAGAACTGGCCCGAGATGCCGGGCATCAGCGCGACGGGCAGGAAGACCGCGACGATCGACATCGTCGTCGCCACAACCGCAAGCCCGATTTCGTCGGCGGCGTCGATCGACGCCTGATAGGCGGTCTTGCCCATACGCATATGTCGGACGATATTCTCGATCTCGACGATCGCGTCGTCGACCAGCACCCCGGCGACAAGGCTGAGCGCCAGCAGCGACAGGCTGTTGAGCGAAAAGCCCATCAGATCCATGAACCAGAAGGTCGGAATGGCCGACAGCGGGATCGCCATCGCGCTGATCATCGTCGCGCGCCAGTCGCGCAGGAACAGGAAGACGACGACGACGGCGAGCACCGCGCCTTCGATCATCGCGGCCATCGAGCTGCGATATTGTTCCTTCGTATATTCGGTGCGGGTGAAGAGGATCTTGAACTTCACCTTGGGGTTGTTCTTCTCGATCTCCGCCAGCTTTTTCATCGCCTCGTCATGGACGCTGACGTCGGACGAGCCCTTCGCCTTTTCGATCGAGAAGGACAGCACCTGACGGCCGTTGATCTTGGCCAGATTACGCTGTTCGGCATAACCGTCGGTCACCTTGGCCACGTCCGAAAGCTGGATCGTCCGGCCGTTGCCGATCGAAATGCGCGTTTCGCCGAGCTGGAATGCATTCTGCGCGTTGCCGAGGACGCGGACCGCCTGTTCCGACCCGGCAATTTCGGTGCGCCCGCCCGCCGCGTTCAGATTGACCTGACGGAGCTGCTGGTTCACCTGGCTCGCGGTCAGGCCATAGCTCTGCATCCGCGCGGGATCGAGGATCACGCGGATTTCGCGGTCGACCCCGCCCGAACGGCGCACCTGGCTCATGCCCGGGACTGACAGCAGCTCTTTAGCCACGGTATTGTCGACGAACCACGACAATTGCTCGAGCGTCATGTCGGTCGCCTCGACCGAGAAATAGGTGATCGGGCCGCCCGCGATATCGACGCGAACCACCTGCGGTTCGAGGATGCCGTCGGGCAGGTTGCTGCGAATCTGCGAAATCGCCTGATTGACGTCATTATAGGCGCGGTCGATCGGTGTCCCGATCGCAAATTGCACCATCGTACGGCTACTGCCTTCGCTGACATAGGAGGAGAGTTCATCGACCCCGCTGACGCTGCGCACCGCAGCTTCGACGCGCTGCGTCACCTGCGTTTCGAGTTCCGCAGGCGCGGCGCCCGGCTGCGCGACGATGACCTGCACCGCCGGGAATTCGATGTCGGGATTGTCGTTGACGTCCATCCGGTTGAAGCTGACGATCCCCGCCAGCAGCAGCAGCGCGAACAGGACGATCGGCGGCACCGGATTGCGGATGCACCAGGCGGAAATGTTGCGAAAGCTCATGATTCAAACGCCCTTGTGCGCAGTCGGTCGGGGGAGAGGCTTATTGCGACGACTTCTGGATCGTCGGCTTCACCTTGTCGCCGACGTTCAGGAAGGCGCCCGCAAGCACGACGACCTTTTCATTGCCGGTCAGACCCGACGCGATCGACACGCCGCCATCGGTGACGGTTCCGACCTTGACGGGACGCCGTTCGATCTTGTCGCCCTTGCCGACGATCAGGACATAATTGCCCTCGGGACCGCTCTGCACCGCGCTTTCGGGAAGCAGCGGCGCCTCGGCCGAACCCGAGACCAGGCGGGCGTCGGCGAAGCCGCCCGGACGCAGAGCGTCGCTGTAGGGAACAGCAATGCGCACCGTGCCCTGCCGCGTGTCGGGATTGACGACCGGCGACACCTGCCACACCTGTCCGGCGATCTGCAGATTGGTGCCGACCGGGGTCACGGTCGCGCGCGTTCCGGTGCGGACACGCTGGAGGTCGCCCTCGGCCAGTTGCGCGAGCATTTCCATTTCGCCGGCCTTGGCCATGCGGAACAGAACGCCGCTGCCGGCGCCGACGACCTGGCCCGGTTCGACCTGACGCGTGAGCACCAGGCCCGCCGCAGGTGCGACGATATTCAGGCGGCCATTGCGCGCAACGGCTTCCTTATACTGCGCTTCGGCAACGCGAACCCGCGCGTTCGCGGAATCGCGCGTCGCGCGTTTGCGGTCGAGGTCCGCTTTCGAAATGAAGCCGCGTCCGACCAGCGCTTCGGCGCGATCGAGTTCTGATTGCGCCAGATCGGCGTCGGCCTTGGCGACGCGGATCGATGCGGAGAGGCTTGCGGCCTGCTGCGCCTGCACCGACCGGTCGATCACCGCGAGCGTCTGGCCCGCGCCGACCCATTGACCGGGTTCGACAAGGACGCTGACGACCTGACCGCCCTCGCCCGCGACGCCGACCGGCATCTCGCGGCGCGCCGCGATGGTACCGTTGGCAGCGATCACCGCCTGGACCGATTGGCGGCCCGGGATCATCACCGTCACGGTCGGCGTGCTGGCACCCGCAGCGGCGCCCGCTGCACCGCCCGCGGCCGCATCGTCGCCGGCCTTACCCGAACCGAACGCGAACCAGGCGACGGCAAGCACGATCGCGGTCAATACCAGCGCGACGATCAGGATCGTCCGCTTGCGGCGATTGTCCGCCTCTTCGTAAAAGCTTTGGGTCGAACCCGCCAGGCTATCCATCGAATCCACTTTCCGCTCGTAGTTCACGTCGAACTCCCCATCCCTCCGCGCCGGCATGTGCCGCAGCCGTTCGTGACGGCCGCCCCTCTCTTCCGAACGGCAGGACAAATATGTCGAAGGTGTATTACCCTATTACATCACCACATACAAGAGGCGATTGAGCCCGTGCGCACCCCGCGCACAGCCGCGCGCAACTAGACGAAATCATCGGTCTTTTCCAGCGCTTATGACCCACGAAAAAAGGCGGCCTGCCACCGCAGACCGCCCTTTTCGAACCTTCGCTCCGCTTTGGAGCTATGTCGGTTTCAGCGCGTCAACGCACCCTGCCCCGCCTGACCAGATTGACGATGGCAAGCAGGATCACGGCGCCCAGAAAGGCCGTCAGCAACGTCTTGGGATCGAACGCGTCGCCGCGCAAATGGCCGCCGCCGATCAGACCGCCAAGCAGGAACCGGCCAAGAATCGAGCCGACGCAGCCGACGATGATATTCAGGAAAATGCCTTGTTGTGCATCGGTCCGCATCACGATGCTGGCAAGCCAGCCGATGATGCCGCCTACGACGATAGCGATGATGAAATCGATCATGACATTGACCCCCTACGATCATTGTTGCCCGCCAGTCTGCGGGTATGTGCTTGATAACGCGAACGGCCCCGATTGCCTAATGAATTGGCGGCGACCCGAAGGACGCCGCCATCGGGGTCAGCGGACGCTGCCGCGGCGCACCAGATTCACGACCGCCAGCAGGATGATCGCACCCAGCAGCGACACGAGGAAGCTGTACAGCGTAATCGCGTTGTTGATCGAACCGCCGCCGATCAGCAGGCCGCCAATGAAGGCGCCGATGATGCCTACAACGATATTGAGCAGGATGCCCTGCTGCGCGTCGGTGCGCATGACGATGCTGGCGAGCCAGCCGACCACACCGCCGACAACGAGCCAAATGATAATGCCGATCATGTTGCAATCTCCTCCTTGGACACAGTCGAACATCGATGCGGCGCCCGTTCCGACGCTCGGCCGGTCGCGGTGCGACATCGCTTCAACGATGCGATCATAATGTCGATGGAGGTCGAAAAGTTCCCGGCCGCTTCCCCGAAAGGTCACGGCCGGGACAGTGGGATCAGTTCCGGTCGGGGAACTGCTCCGGGTCGCAGGACGGGATTTAGGGGGATTGGTGCACCGCGGTTGTGACAGGCATCACAGGTGCGAAAAAAATGCCGAAGGCCGATAGCGGCACCCAAACAGGCGGCACGCAAACGAAATGGGGGCCGACATCGCTGCCAACCCCCACTATCCGGTTTCGATCGTCGCGCGTCCGTTCCGCTTCATCCCGAACCGCTGGCCTGGCGACCAGCAGCCCGCCAAACGATGCGTCGCGGCGCGCGCCGGCTCGATCCGGCGATGGTTCGGTCGGCCCCCTTTCGGGGGCCGGCCTCACCCGGAAAGCCCTTCGTCATCCGGTCTGCGCGTCCGCCGAAGCGGTCGCCGTCCAAGCGACGGTCTGCTTTCCCGCACCCGATCGGGTTCGCCTCAACTCGTGGGAATCGCGGCGTTCCGTGATCGAGCTATCGGTCAATTTCCTCGTCAACCGGCCCGTTCTCTTCTGGCTAGTCTTGCAACCACCCTTCGTGTCCCGGCGGTCCGACGTCTCTGTCGTCCGATGATTTGAAGCTGACATGAAGGCCGCGGAGCGCCAAATAAAAAACGCGCTTTCGCGCGCAGCACACGCCGCCTTCTGTGGATAAGTCCGGCATTAGCAACAAGCGGATTCGGTGCAGCATTTTTGTAACAGCGCTGCAGCATTTTCGGATTCGCCTAGAGGCGGTTTGAGCGACGACTCGCCGATCCGACTCGCCCCGCGCGACGACGACTCGCGACTCAGCGAGCGCCCAGATCGCCCTTGCCGACCGTTCCCGACGCCATTTCGAGCATCCGGTCGAGGCTCTTGCGCGCGGCAAGGCGCAGCTCCTCGTCGAGTTCGATCTGCGGCGTCAGGTCGCGCAGCGCGATGTAGAGCTTTTCCATCGTGTTGAGCGCCATATAGGGGCAGATGTTACAGTTGCAGTTGCCGTCGGCGCCCGGCGCACCGATGAAATTCTTCCCGGGCAGCGCGAGCTGCATCTGGTGGATGATATGCGGTTCGGTCGCGACGATCAGCGTATCGCCGTCGAAGGTCTTGGCGAATTGCAGGATGCCGCTGGTCGATCCGACATAATCGGCATGATCGACGATATAGGGCGGACATTCGGGGTGCGCCGCGACCGGCGCGTCCGGATGCTGCGCCTTCAGCTTCAGCAGCTCGGTTTCGCTGAAGGCTTCGTGGACGATGCACACGCCAGGCCACAGCAGCATGTCGCGCCCGAACTTGCGGTTCAGATAGCCGCCAAGGTGGCGGTCGGGGCCGAAGATGATCTTCTGTTCGGGCGGGATCTGGCTGATGATCGTCTCAGCGCTCGATGAGGTCACGATGACGTCGCTGAGCGCCTTCACCGCCGCCGAGCAGTTGATATAGGTCAGCGCGATATGGTCGGGATGGGCGGCGCGGAAGCGCGCGAATTGTTCAGGCGGGCAGCTGTCCTCCAGGCTGCACCCGGCGTCGAGATCGGGCAGGATCACGATCTTTTCGGGGCTGAGGATCTTGGCCGTCTCGGCCATGAACTTGACGCCGCAAAAGGCGATGACATCGGCATCGGTCTCCGCCGCCTTGCGCGAAAGCTCGAGCGAATCGCCGACGAAATCGGCAAGATCCTGAATTTCGGGCTTCTGGTAATAATGCGCCAGAATCACCGCATTGCGCTCCTTGCGCAGACGATCGATCTCGGCGCGCAGGTCGAGGCCGGAGAGATTTTCGCGGACGGGAGCAGTCATGGCGGTTCCTTGTCGGTGCTTGTCGGGCGCTCCCTACACCGCCGTCGGCGCAAGGGCAAACGCGCCCGCCGCGGCATATGTCGGCTGCGGCTGGTCAGCCGCCGCCAAGGCGCCGCGCAAGCTCCTCGACCGGCTGTGCCAATGCGAGCGAGTAGACCGCAATGCGGGTTAGCACCACCGCGAGCGCGACCCGGATCGTCGCCGGGTGCACGCGCCCGATCGTGCGGCGGTCATGGAGCGCGATCAGGCCGACGACCGCGAGTTCGACGAGGCCGATCGGAATGTCGGACCAGCCGATCATCAGCGGTAGCGGCAAGACACGGCCAAGCGCCGGTTCGAGGACGATGATCGTCGCCCCCAGCATCAGGCGCCGGTGCCAGTCGGTGGCACGGCGGCGGCGGATCGCAGCATAGACAAGCAACCCGAACGCGATCGCTTCGATTGCGGTCAGCGCGAGAAAATAGGGTGCGGTGAAAAAGGGCGGCTGGCGGTGCAGGATCACCGCCGCAAAGCCGGTGAAGATGCCAAGCCCGACGATGATCGTCGCCAGCGCGGCGCCGGTCCAGCCAAGCTGGCGGTGCAGCGTCCGGTTGCCCGCCGCCGCCAGGCGAGGCTGGACGACGAGAAGCCCGAGCCAGCCGAACATCGCCAGCGCGTGCAGATGCACCCAAATCGGTGCGGCTACCGGATCGGCCAGCCCGCGAAATGCGAACTGGGCGAATGCGACGAAGATGAAAAGCGCGAGGCCGATTGCCATACGCTGCCAGAAACGCTCGCCGGCGAGCGCGCGATTTGCGGTCGTTGCCATGCCATACCCCCCTCCGGCCGGACAGGCGGCGGAAGCTAGCGTGAAGCCCGCGCGGACGAAAGCCGAAATTTCGGAGAGGCTCAGCGCTTGAAGCGCGCCGTGACCTTGGCGTCGATGCCTGCGGCTTTGAGCGGCATCGCAAAGCTTTGTTCGATCGCCGCCCGGGCAGCATTTTCGGCGAGCCGCATCGGCGTGTCGCCGCGCGCCTGCTTGATCAATTCGGCCTGCCCCGCCTTGCGATTCGCGGCATCGAGCGCCTGTTCGGCATCGGTCAGCGTCAGAAGGATCAGCCCGTCGCGATATTCGCTGATCGCATCGATATCGATTTCCGGGCCTGCGAGGCGTAGTGGCGGCAAGATCACGGTCAGCGCGTTGTTCGCCGCATCCCAGTCGAGATCGGCGGGCTTCAGCTTGGCAAGATCGACCTCGTACCGCACCGTCCCCGGCATGATCAGCGTCTTCTTTGCCTCCAGCCCCAGCCGGTTCTGCGTCGAGGTCACGACCGCGACATAGCGGGCGGTGAAGGGCACGAGGACATTCTGCTCCTGAAGCCCCTGCAGGCTCGCCGCGACCACGGTTTGCGGATCATAGCTCTTCTGCCATCCGTCCCACGCGCGCCATCCCAGAAAGATGGCGAGCGCCAGCAGCGCGACGATCAGGACGCGGAACGATCCCTTGGTCATGCCACCAGACGCCAGCAGTCCGCGTCGCGCGTCACCCGGCCGCGGCTTTCGAGGTCGAGAAGATGGGCGAGCACCGACCGGCCCGCAGCGCCGGTCAGGCGGGGGTCGAGCCCCTTGTACATATGCTTCACCATATCGGGGACGACGCGCGGCCCCTTTTCGAGTTCCCGCAATATCTGACGCTCGCGCTGCCGGCGATGGCCGAGCATGCCGCGGACGAGTTGTTTGGGCTTTGCGACCGCGGGACCATGCGCCGGATAATAGACGCGGTCGTCGCGGTCATAGAGCTTGGCAAGGCTCGCCATATAGGCGGCCATATCGCCGTCGGGCGGGCTGACGACGCTCGTCGACCACGCCATGACATGATCGCCGGTGAACAGCGCGCCGCTTTCCATAAGCGCGTAGCATAAATGGTTCGACGTATGGCCCGGTGTCGCCACCGCCTCGATCGTCCAGCCGTCGCCCGCGATCTGCTCACCGTCGGTCAGCACGCGGTCGGGCGCATAATCGGGGTCGAAGGCCGAATCGGCGCGCGGGCCATCGTCCGAAAGCGCGAGCGGTGCGCAGCCGATAATCGGCGCGCCCGTCGCCTGTTTCAGCGGCATCGCGGCGGGGCTATGGTCGCGGTGCGTATGCGTGCAGAGGATCGCCGCCACGCTCTGCCCTTCGACGGCGCGCAAAATCGCATCGACATGCCCTGCGCCATTCGCGTCGGGTGGATCGCCGATGCTCATCCCCGATCCGGTCGGGCCGGGGTCGATGATCGCGACATCGCGGCCGGCGCCGACGATCCATGTCTGGGTTCCGGTGAAGGTATAGGGGGACGGATTGGGCGCGAGCACGCGGCGCACCAGCGGCTCATGCTGTTCGCAGTCGCCGGCACGGATCGTGTCGGGCCAGGGTTTTTCTTCGCTCACCCCTCCCATGTGGCATCGCGCGGGCGAAAGGAAAAGCCCGCGCCCGCCGAAAGAAGGGCAAAAGGGGGACGGAGAAAGGAAGCGGGGACAACCGCGCTCCCTTTCCCCGCCCCTGCCGCCGATCCCAACCGGGGAGCAAAGACCGGCGTCAAAGCTGATCCGGTTACTGGCCCTTTTCGGCTTCTGCGATGGCGCGATCCATGTCGGCGATCACCTTGGCGCGCATTTCGCCGGACATCGCGCTACGGCTGTCGGCGGCCAACCGGTCGCGCGCCTGTTTGAGCGCCGCGACCCGATCGGCCTTGCTCGCCCCGGCATCGCCACACACCATCATCACCATGCGGTTGCGGCCGCCCTGTTCCTGTTCGTCGCTGGAAAACAGCCGAACCGATTTCGGCCCGTCCTTGCAGGTGGCCGTCGCCATCGCCTTGCCATCCTTCGAACGCCAGGCGCCTTCGCCCATCGGAGGCATCGGCGGGAGTGGCGGCATTGGCGGCATCGGTGCCAGCGCGGTGCGGAAGCGCTCGGTGCGCTTGGCTTCCAGCTTGTCCGCTATGGCCTCGGCGCGCGCGCCGCTGATGCCCTGTTCCTTCAGCGTCGCCAGAATGTCCTCGCGCGACAGATTCCCCGGCAAGTGAAGCTCGAACCGCCGTCCCTCTCCGGTACCGGGCGCCAGCGTGACACGCGCCGCCTTGCCGTCGCCATCCGCGATCTGGCGCACGACCACGCGGTTCACTTCGCGCCGCGTGCCGTCGGCCGAGGTCGTCACGGTTTCGCTCTCGCCATCGCCCTTGGTGGTGACGATCATGATATGGTGCGGACCGTCCGCAACCGGCTCAAGAGGTGCGGGAGGGGCCGGGGGCGCTTCGGGCGCGGCGGGCGGAGCAGGCGGAGCCGGGGGCGCGATCAAACCGGCGTCCTGAACATGCGCGGTGGCGGTCCCAGCTGGAACGAGCGTCGCGGTCGCGCCGAGCACGGCCAGCGTCGCGCTGCCTACGAGAAGCTTTCCGGCAAGGCGTCGCTTTTTCGAAATATCCTGCTGAGTCAACATGGTCAGCCTCTCCTGCAGATTATCGTGAACCGCCATCGGGGCGGCAAGTGACAGGCGCGCACCGACCGCCGCCTTGGCGATCGCGGCGGCATAATGGGCGGTGCGCACGCGGCGTTCGGCGGTATCGGCCATCGTCAGCACGCGCGCGTCGCACGCCGCCTCCTGGTCGAAACGAAACGCCCGGATCGCGCGCCACGCGAGCGGGTTGAACCATTGCGAGGCGAGCAACAGCAGCGCGGCGCTGTTTGCCCACAGGTCGCCGTGGCTATGGTGCGCAAGTTCATGATCGATCGCCAGCGCGCGCTCCTCGGCGGCGTAGCGGGCAAAAAAGTCGTGCGGTACCGCCACATATCGGCTGAACAGGCCAAAGGCGACGGGACCATCGACGGCGCCGCTCATGACGAGACGGATCGACCCGATCGGTTCGAGCGCGACCGCCGCATCCAGCACCAGCCGCCGGAAGCGCATATGCCGCACGATTGCCGCCGCGATCAGTAACAGTGCGCCCGCCGTCCACAAGGCGAACAGCAGCGGCAGCGCGTCGGCCAGTCCCCAGCTCGGCTGCGGCATCGCCGCCGGCGTCGCGATCGTCCGCGCCGCGTCGACCGCCTCGATCGGCACGACGTCGGCCGGGACGGTTGCCGCGGCCGGGGCCGCCACGGGATCGGCAAAGGGCAAGGGCGGCAGCACGAGCCGCAGCGCCGGCACGAGCCAGAGCGCGTAGGTCAGGCGCGGACCGAAATGGCGGGCGAAGGGCTTGCGCACCAGCAGCACCGCGAGGACGAGCAGAGCGGTGGTGACGAGCGTGTCGCCCCAAATCTGCATGATGGTCGCGCCGCTCATGACTTGAGCTTCCGGAGCAGCGCCTCGATCTCGGCGATATCGGCGTCGGTCAAGGCTTCGCGGTCGGCGAGATGCGCGATCAGCGGGCTGACGCGACCGCCGAAGAGGCGATCGACGAAACGCTGCGATTCCTCGCCCACCGCTGCGTCGCGATCGACTGCCGGGCGATAGAGATAACGCCGGCCGTCGGCCTCCGCCGCAACCGCGCCTTTCTGCACGAGCCGCGCGAGCAGCGTCTTGACCGTCGCTTGTGTCCAGCCGTTCGCCCGGCCGACGCGCGCGGTCAGATCGGCGGCGGTCTGCGGGGCGTCGTCCCACAGTGCGGCCAGCACCTGCATTTCGGATTCGCTTGGTCGTTCCGCCGCGATGAACCCCTCCCTTCGGCTGCGACAATCTATGCGACTACAAATGTAGTCAATTGACTGAACGGTCGATGAACGGGATTTTTCCGGCCGGTGTCGGGATTTTTGACAAGTCTGCCGCGCGGTAAGAAATCGCTAACCAGCGTAACCCGCTGATTTGCGCGACGGCCCGAAAATGGCACGGCACTTGTATAGTAAGATATGTTCCCGAGTGTTCCGCTCAATGGAGCGGTGGGGGGCATCGGTCTGGTCCCTGATGCCCCCTGCCCCCACCGGGACATCCCCACTTGCCCCCGACGCAGACGGGGGGCGGAGCGGCCTTCAGGCCCCGCCCCCCGGATGCATTTCCCGCATCGATTTTCGCTGTCGTTACGGCTTCAGCCCGAAGCGGGCATAATCGCGTTCGGTCGACGGCGACAGCTGGCGCGCGATCGCAAGATCGGCCGCGGCATCGGTGGCGCGGCCCAGCCGCTGGTAGACGATCGCACGCAGGAAGCGGCTCGATGCGAGCGACGGCACCTGCAGCAACGCCGCGTCGAGATCGCGCAGCGCATCGTCGTTGCGGCCGAGGCGCAGCCACACCAGCGCGCGGCTGTCCAGAATATGCGCCGTGCTGTCCGCCAGTTCCATCGCCGAGGTGCAGTCCTTGAGGGCGCTGTCGACCGCGACTTCGCGCGATGCCTTCACCCAGCAGCGCGCGTTGAGCAGGTCGGGCGACCCGGGCTTTGTCGCAACGAGCGCATCGAGCTCGTCGATCGCGGCCTTGGGATCGCCGAATTCGCCGACCATCGCCGCCTTGGCGAGCCGGAGGTCGCTTTTCGATTTGCCGCCAAGCGCGATGCGATCATCGAACATCCGCGTTGCCGCGGCGACATCGCCCTTTTCGGCGGTCAGCATTGCGACAGCCCCGATCGCGCCGAGCGACGAGGGGTCGAGCTTGCGCGCCTCTTCGGCATCGGCGAGCGCGCCCGCAATATTCCCCAATTCCTTGCGCACCCCAGACCGGGACAGATAGGCGTCCTCCGACGGCTGCAGCGCGATCTGGCGGGTCAGCGTCTGCTCGGCTGCCTTGTAATCGCCGATGCCGCGCTGGAACGACGCTTCGCTGATCAGCGCCGACACATTTTCCTCATCGGCCTTGGCGGCGTTGACCGCATAAATCGACCGCACTGCGTCGAGCTGCGACGTCGATGGTGCGCCTTTCAGGTTCCAGCGCCGCCGCGCATCTTCGGGCGCGACCAGCCGCGGGGTCTGGCTGATGACGGTGGCAACGCGGTCGCGCTCGGCCGCGACATCCGTCGGCGCGATTTCGACGCCGCTGCTCGCCAGCACCTCGTCGACGACGACATAGCCGTCGGCCATCGTCACGCTGCGCTTGACATCGACGCCGGCGAGCCGCGCGTCGAGCGCGCCTTCACCCTCGATCTTGTAGTCACGGCCGCCGTCGGGCAACCGGACGCGCAAACGATAATGCGCATAGTCGGGCGCGCCCGTCGCAACGGGAATATTCGCCCAGGAAGCGCGCGCGCGGTCGGGCGAAAATTCGATCAGATTGCCGACGCGCGACAGCCAGCGTTCGCTGCGATTATCCTCGCGCTCCCACCCCGATCCGAACACGCCGCGTGCCGTGATCGTCACGCTGCCGTCCGCGGCGTCGGGTTTGGCTTCCAGCTTGTCGAACTGCGCCTGCCCGACGAAATTCTGGAGCAGGCCGTTCAGCATGTCCTCCTGCTCCTTGGGACCGAGCTGCGCGGTCGACAGGGTAAGCAGGCTCGCGAGCTGGCCGCGCACGACCATGTCGACCTTGATGACCGACGGAAGGTCGATGCTGGTGCTTTCGTCGGCATCGAGCGCCAGGTCGATCGTCGGACGCGCCGGACGGCGCAGCGCGATCTTCTCGAGCTCCGCCCCTTCGGCGCGCACCGGCAGGACATAGCCAAAGGCCGGCGTATCGCGAATATCGGCGAGCCGCGTGCCAAGGCCCGTCCCGTCGAGCCACAGCGGCTCGCCGCCGATCGTCGCCTTGACGATGACATGATTGAAAGCCAGCGCGGTGGGCAGGCGGCTCGCCACCGCATCGCCGAGCTGCGCATGCGCAAGCACCGGTTCGGCGTCGATATCCATCGCGTGCAGCATCGCGAGCAGCAGCAGCGTCTTCGCCTTGCAGTCGCCATAGCGAACGTCCCAGGTCTTCGCGGGCGCCTGCGGCACATAATTACCGCCGTCCATGCCGACCGCCAGATAGCGAACCTTGTCCTGCACGAGTTGCAAGGCCCTGGCCGCGCGTTCGAGCGGGTCGGTCGTCGCCGCTTTGATCGCCGCCACCTCGGCTGCAAGCTGGCTGTCGTCCGCGATCGTGCCGGCGGTCGCATACAACGGCGCCATCACCTTCGACACGTCGGACCAGCCCGAAAAGGTCGATGCCTCGATCAGCGGCGGGCTGCGAAAGCGCATCGGCGCGTCCGACGGCATTTCGGCCTGTTTCGCGATCGGCAACGTGACCGGCAGCTCGAAATAAGCGCCCTTGCGCACCGGTTTCAGCGTGACGCCATTGGCGAAGGATTTCCATTGCAGCTTGTCATCGGCGCGCCAGGACAGGCGGTAGCTGCCCGATCCGATGCGCGCGGGTTCGGCGATCAGCGGCACCGCCAGCTGAGCGCGGCCGCCCAGCGCGTCATCCTTGTTGGTGATCGACATGCGCAGCCGCAGCATATCGCCCACGCGCAGTCCCTCGACGGGCAGATTGGCCGACAGGATGCCGGTCAGTTCGCGCTGTTCGAGCGCTTCTTCGCGGCGCAGAACGGTAAATTTCTGGCCGCCTGCCAGCGCGTCGATAACCTGTCCGTCGCGAATGATCGACAGTTCATGAACGATCAGATCGCCCTTGTCGGGCGCCCAGCCGACCGTCACATTGCTGTTCTGTGCCAGTTCTTCGGGCGTGTTGAGCTTGATGACGGTGTCGGTGTAGTTCCACACCGTCGCGCCGTCGATGCGCTGCTCGATATCGAGCACCTGCAACCCGCCGCCCGGTGCGGCGTCGGGCAGGGTGGCGACCTGTGCCCAGTCGGGGGCGGGCTGATAGAGCGGTTGCTCGCCCGCCAACGCCGACCCGGCCGGGCCAATCAGCAATACCACACCTGCAACACGTCCCCATCCGGCCATCGGCCTTTTCCCCCAATCAAATGCCCCAAAACAAATCCCAGCCTGCATGGGCGGGCGGCATGATGCAACCGCCATTCCATGCCAGCATGGATCTATTGCTCAGCCCGCGACGGCGCGGCTCCGTGCGTAAAGCAAATAGACGCCCAGACCACCGATGTTCCAGACGAGGAACCACAGCTGCGTCTTTGCCGGCAGGCTGAAGAAAAGATAGATGCATCCCAGCACTGCGATGCCGCCGACTACCCATGGCATCGGCGCACGGAAGGTCCGCGGTGCGTCGGGCGCGCGGCGGCGCATGATAAGCATACACACCGACACCGCGGTAAAGGCCGCAAGGGTGCCCGCATTGGCCAGCGCCGCCAGCTCGCCGAGCGGGATGAAACCCGCCAGCACCGCGACGACCGCGGCGGTGAAGATCGTGATCCGCACCGGCGTCCCCCGCGCCGACAGCTTCGCCAGGCTGGCGGGCAACAGCCCGTCGCGCGCCATGGTGAAGAAGATGCGGCTCTGCCCGTAGAAAAAGGCGAGGATGACCGTCGGCAACGCAATGACGGCCGAAATCGCCAGATAATGAGCGGCGAGCGGCTGGCCGAGTTCGCGCAGGATCAAGGCCAGCGGTTCGGGGCTGTTCGCAAAGCGGCTGTAGGAAATGGCCCCCACCGCCGCGACCGCGACGGCAATGTAGATCAGGACGCAGGCGATCATCGACCCGACGATCCCGATCTTGAGGTCGCGGTCGGGATTCTTCGCCTCCTCGGCGGCCGTCGCGATTGCGTCGAAGCCGTAGAAGGCAAAAAAGATGATCGCCGCCGCCGCCATTACACCGCGCTCGACGCCGTCAGGCCCCATATGCTTGGCAAAGCCGAACGGGCTGAAGGGTTCGAGATTGGCGGCGTCGAAGGCGGGCAGCGCGACCGCCACGAACACCGCGAGGGCGACGATCTTGACCAGCACGAGGATGGCGTTGACCGTCGCACTCTCGCGCATACTATAAAGCAGCATTCCCGCGACCACCGCGATGATCGCGATCGCCGGCAGGTTGACGATCCCGCCGAGTTCGGGGCCCTGCATCAATTCCTGCGGCACCCGCGCCCATTCGTGGAGCAGGGGCGCGGCATAGCCCGACCAGCCGACCGCGACCGCGCTGACGACCAGCGAATATTCGAGGATCAGGCTCCATCCGACGATCCACGCGATCAGTTCGCCGATCACCACATAGCTGTAGGTATAGGCGCTGCCCGACGCAGGGATCATCGTCGCCATTTCGGCATAGGCAAGCGCGGCGCAGGCGCAGATCAGTCCGGCGATGACGAACGAAAGGATGACCGCGGGGCCCGCCTTGTCGGCGCCGACGCCGATCAGCGTCAAGATACCGGTGCCAACGATCGCGCCGACACCGAGCGCGACGAGATGCGGCCATCCGAGCGTGCGCGCGAGCTTGTGCTCATGCGCGTCGGGAACGATCGCCTTGCGGCGAAATAGGCTGTCGGACATGCGGCACACTCCCCTGTCTCACGATTTGGCGTGTTACTTTATTGCCGACTTTTGGAACGGTCGGCCGGGGAAGGCAAGCGCCGCCTTAGGGTCAGGACCCATTGATTCCGCGTTCGAGGTTTGAAGCGATTTTGCTCAGGGCGAGGAGAAAAGGCGAAGGAATATGAATATATTTCGAAACTTTTCGACGACGCCGGGGCAAAATCGGTCAAATCCCGCAGGGACGCCGAAATGGCTTCGATCTCGGGCCCGCGCGGCCTTGCGGGTAGCGATGCTACCCGCTGCACCCGCGCAGACCCGATATCTTCGCCATTTCGACGCCTCGATCGTGGAATTAATGGGTCCTGACCCTAGGGCGCCTGTCTCGCCATCCACATCGCGCGCCCCCCCAGCCCCGCGGCAAGCGCGATCGCGAGCCCGTAAGCCAGCGGTGCCGACCACAGAACGGTGCGCGCACCCAGGACGGCACCGCCCGCCAGCCCGGCCCACAGCCCCAGATGATGGCGCCACCGCCGGTCGCCCTCGCCACGAAGCGCGTTGGCGATCTTCTGCCCCATCTGGACGAGCGTGCCCGTCATATAGGTGACGCCGACCACAGTGCCGTCGCTGCCCTCGATCGCCGCATTGACGACGCCCATCGCAAAAGCGAGGCCGAGAATGGCGACCCAGCCGGCATCGGCCACGCGCAGCAGCGCCGCGACGACCAGCAGCAGCGTCACGCACATCAGCACCGCCGGCGTGCGCCGCCGCCCTGCGCGCGCGCCGATCAACGATCCGGCGACGACGCCGGTGACGAAAATCGCGATGATGCTGCCCGCAAGCAGGGCGGCGCGATGGCCCTCCGCCACCCCGACCGCGAGGCGGGTCGAATTGCCGGTCATGAACGACACGAAAAAGCCCGCCGATTCGACGAAGCCGATCGCATCGACGAAGCCCGCCAGAATCGCGATCCCGACGGCGAGCGTGCGATAAGCCTGATCGAAACGGATCATCGGCGGATCAAAGCAAGGCTTCGATCGCTTCCGCCAGGCGCGCGTCGCGATCGGACAGCCCGTCGGCGTCGTGCGTGGTCAGCAGGATATCGACGCGATTATAGACGTTCGACCATTCGGGATGGTGATCCATCTTTTCGGCGATGATCGCGACGCTCGCCATGAAGCCGAAGGCCTGCGCGAAATCGTCGAACCGGAACCGGCGCGTGATCGCGTCGCGCTGCGGCTCGTGCGTCCATTCGGGAAAGCGCGCGAGCAGCGCCGCACGCGCCGCATCGTCGAGTTTCTGGACCATCCGCTTTCTCCCGCTGGTAAAGACCGTGTCCCCGCCATAAGGAAGGGCGCGATGAGCGACAAGGCCGCCCTTTCCCGATTGCCCGACGGCTGGACCGGCGGCGCCCCCGATGCCGATGCCTTTCACGCAATGGCCGATGCGGCGCTGGCCGCGCTGCCCGATATTTTCAAGCCGCACATCCGCGGCGTGGTCGTCGCGATCGAGGAATTTGCCGACGACGAAACGCTCGCTTCGCTCGGTATCGAGCATCCCTATGATCTGACCGGCCTCTACGAAGGCCGGCCGCTGACCGACCGCAGCATCGACATGAGCGGCGGCATGCCCGACCGGGTGACGCTCTATCGCATCCCGATTCTGATCGAATGGATCGAAGGCGGCGAACGGCTCGACTGGCTGGTGCGCCACGTCCTGATCCACGAAATCGGACATCATTTCGGCTTTTCGGACGACGACATGCACGCGCTGGAAGACATGGCGTGACGCTGTTGCTCCAGCTAGACCGCATTGCCTGCATCCGTGGCGACCGGCTGCTGTTCGAAGGCCTGTCGCTGGCGCTCGCGCGCGGCGAGGCGCTGTGGCTGCGTGGTCCCAACGGTGCCGGCAAATCGAGCCTAATCCGCGTTGCCGCGGGCCTGCTCCGCGCCGCGGCGGGCACGGTGACGCGGCACGAACGCTGCGCGCTGATCGACGAAGCCGCGGCGCTCGATGCCGAACTGCCGCTGCGCCGGGCGCTCGACGTCTGGGCGCGCATCGACGGCATCGACGGCCCGATGACGCAGCGCGCGATGGAGGCCATGGCGCTCGGCGCTCTTGCCGAAGTACCGGTTGCTATGCTGTCGACGGGCCAGCGCAAACGCGCCGCGATGGCACGCGTCATCGGCAGCGCGGCGCCGATCTGGATGCTCGACGAACCCGCCAATGGCATGGACGACGCCACCCGGACGCGGCTCGTCGCAGCGATCGCGGCGCACCGCGCGAACGGCGGCGCGGTACTGCTCGCCTCGCACTTCGCGCTCGACATCCCGGATCTTGCCGAGCTGGACATGGGCGCGCGCGCATGACCGCCCTGCTCACGCTTTTCTGGCGCGACCTGCGCCGCGCCTGGGGCAGCGGCGCGCTGTGGCTGCCCGTCGTCTTTTTCCTGCTGGTCGCGACCGCCTTTCCCTTCGCGGTGGGTCCCGACGCGCCACTGCTCGCGCGCACGGGGGGCGGCATGCTGTGGGTCGCGGCGCTGCTCGCGGCGCTGCTGCCGATCGACCGGCTGATCCGCCCCGACAAGGATGCGGGCGTGCTCGATCAGCTGGCGGTACGCGGCATCGCCGACGAGGTCGTCGCGGCGGTCAAGATCGCCGCCCATGCGATCGGCTTCGGATTGCCGTTGCTGATTGCGCTGCTGCCAGCCGCGGCGCTGCTTGCACAGGATGCGGCACGCGTCGCGACGATTGCCATCGGCCTCGCCATCGCCATCCCCGCCCTCGCCTCGCTCGCGGTGCTCAGCGCCGCGCTCACGGCGAACCTCAAGGGCGGCAATGCGATCGGCGGCCTGCTCGTCCTGCCGCTCGCGGTGCCATTACTGATCTTCGGCGCCGGAATGCTCGATCCATCGGGCCGCGGCGCAGTGAAACTGCTCGCCGCTACCAGCCTGTTGCTGACGGTGATCGGCCCCTTCGCGGCGGGGGCGGCATTGCGAGGCTTGCGGGAATAGCGGATTTCGAGCGGAAAGGGGCACCTGATCCTCATCGTCATCCCGGACTTTATCCGGGATCCATTCACGCAGCGTCGGAATAATGGATCCCGGATCAAGCCCGGGATGACGAACGAATAGAGCTCCACGTCGTCATTGTGTTCCCCGGCGAAGGCCGGGGTCCCGAGTGTCGAACGCTGATGTTGATACTGTAAAGCCTTGGGCCCCGACTTTCGCCGAGGAACACCATGCGGTTAGCGGCAACGCCCGCTTTCCATCCCAATCCATCCCTTCGGCCCATAAGAAAAGGGCCGGAGTTTCCCCCGGCCCTTTCCTTGAATGGCTTTGCCTGAAAATCAGGCGCCGGCGACGTCCGCGGTGTCGATCTTGACGCCCGGGCCCATCGACGACGACAGCGCGATCTTGCGGACATATTTGCCCTTCGCACCGGCCGGCTTGGCCTTGACGATCGCGTCGACGAACGCGTCGAAATTCTGGCGGAGCTTTTCCTCGCCGAACGACAGCTTGCCGAGGCCGGCGTGGATGATCCCGGCCTTTTCGACGCGGAATTCGATCTGGCCGCCCTTGGCTGCCTTGACGGCTTCGGCGACGTTCGGGGTGACGGTGCCCAGCTTCGGGTTCGGCATCAGGCCCTTGGGACCCAGCGTCTTGCCGAGGCGGCCGACGATGCCCATCATGTCCGGCGTCGCGATGACGCGGCCATAGTCGAGGTTACCCGCGAGCATGTCTTCCATCAGGTCTTCGGCACCGACCTTGTCGGCACCGGCGGCCAGCGCCTTTTCGGCATTGTCGCCGCGCGCGAAGACCGCGACCTTGACGTCCTTGCCGGTACCGGCGGGCAGCGTGACGACGCCGCGGACCATCTGGTCGGCGTGACGCGGATCGACGCCCAGGTTCATCGCGATTTCGAGCGTTTCGTCGAACTTCGCCGAAGCGAGTTCACGGACGGTCTTCAGCGCGTCTTCGATGCTGTGCAGCTTCGTCGCGTCGACCTTGCCCTCGAGGGCCTTCTGCTTCTTGGTCAGCTTTGCCATCGGTTCAGCCCTCCGTCACTTCGAGGCCCATCGAACGGGCGCTGCCTTCGATGATCTTGGTCGCCTGTTCGATGTCGTTGGCGTTCAGATCCTTCATCTTGATCTCGGCGATTTCGGCGAGCTTCGAGCGCGCGATCTTGCCACCGCTGATCTTGCCGGGCTCCTTGGAACCCGACTTCAGATTCGCAGCCTTCTTGATGAGGTAGGTCGCCGGCGGCGTCTTGGTGACGAACGAGAAGCTCTTGTCCGCAAAGACGGTGATGATGGTCGGGGTCGGCGTGCCCTTGTCCATGCCGTCGGTCGCGGCGTTGAACGCCTTGCAGAATTCCATGATGTTGACGCCGCGCTGACCCAGCGCCGGCCCGAGCGGCGGCGAGGGATTGGCAGTGCCGGCGGGCACCTGCAGCTTGATATAGCCGCTGATCTTCTTGGCCATGATGGCCTCCTTTCTTTCTGTCGCCACGGACGGATCCGGGGCTCAAAGTAAGCGGTCCAGCAGAGGGTTATCAGCCCTCCTCCCGCGCGGAATCACGCCGCCGTTCCAAAGGAGGGCGATCGCGAAGCGCGGCCGTTAGCGGGCTTTCGCCCCAAATGCAAGGAAAGACGCGCCGCGCGGCGCGATCAGACGGCGGCCGCGACCGCCAGTCCGCTCCGGCGATTCTTCCACCGGTTTCGGATGATGCGCTGCGCCGGACGCTCGACGATGCGATAGGTGAGTTCGGCGAGCAGCAACACGATTGCTGCGAAGAGCATATGCGCCGTCAACAAGCCATAGTCCCAGTGCCGGAACTTCGTGGTCAGCCTCAACAGACCTTCCGCGACCGGGATATTCAGCAGATAGATCGAATAGCTGCGATCGCCGAGCCAGACGAGCGGGGCTGCACCCATGAACCGGGTCCGGAGCGCAAGGATCAGCACCGCCGGCCATGTCAGTATGGCGAAGGGCAAGGCGGGATTCGCCATACCCGTCGGAATGAACAATCCGGCCACCGCGATCGCGGCGAGCAGCAAGGTCGGGACGCGCGCCAGCAGCGCGCGATAGCGCCAGAGCAGCAAACCGATGAAAAAGCCGAGCCCGCCGCGGGCAAGGCTGTTCGCGGACGTCAGCGGTTGGCCGGCATGTCCGTCGAGCAGCAGCACCGCCGCACTTACGGCAATCGCCAGACACGCGACCGCCACGAGTGTCCGCCGCCCGACAAACGCTGCCGCAGCGAAAAGGATGTAGCAGAAAATTTCGACCGAGATCGACCAGGACGGCCCATCAAAGGTTCGCGCGACGGGCTGCGTGAACACCTGCAACATGAACAGGTGAGCGATGAAAGCGCCCACAGTATTATAGGACATCCACCAGAAGGCGATAGCCGTAACCCCGAGCATGAACAGGTGAAGCGGATAGAGCCGCGCAATACGCGCCACGGTAAAATCGGCCAAGTTTGCCGGTGTTCGCAGCGTTTCGCCAAAGCGATAGACATGCGCGAAGACAAAGCCTGACAGGATGAAGAACAGGTCGACCCCCGCCCATCCATAGTGACGGAGCCATACTATGACCGGTCCGCCCCAGCCGTCGGCAAAGACGGCACGGTCGAACATCACCTGAGTGTGATAACCGAAGGCGACGGCGCAGGCGGCAAGCCCGCGCACACCGTCAAGCTGCTTCAATCGTCCGATGGCCGTGCCGTCCGTTCCCATTCGAAAAGCAGCCCCCTTCTGCGGCGCGCGCAATCGCTATCGCACGGCATCCGGGCGATAGCGTACCAGGCCTTCCTGCACCACGGTTGCTATCAGCGTGCCGTCCTGGCGATAGATCGACCCGCGGCACAGCCCGCGATCGCCGCCGGTCCACGGGCTGTCCATCACGAACACGAACCAGTCGTCGACGCGAATATCGTCGTGGAACCACATCGCATGATCGAGGCTGGTCGACACCATGCCCGGCGTCCAGAAGTTGAGGCCGTGCGGCAGCATCGCCGACGACAAAAGTCCCATGTCGGATGCGAAAGCGAGGAAACCGCGATGGAGCAGCGGGTCGTCGCCGATCGGCGCGGCGACGCGGAACCATTGATAATGCTGCGTCGCCTTGGCCGAAGCCGGCGGGCGATAGCTGCGCACCTCGAACGGCCGCCGCCGCGCCATATGGGCAAGGTGGCGATCCGAAATATTGGGATCGGCTGCAATGAAATCGGTGAAGTCCCAGCACTGCTCGGGCGGCAGAAGGTCGGGCATCGGCACCTGATGCGACAGCCCTTTCGCCGGAATCTGGAACGATGCGGTCAGGTTGAAGATGACCTTGCCGTCCTGCCGCACCACGACACGGCGGTTCGAAAAGCTGCGCCCGTCGAAATCGCGGTGGATGCGGAAGTGCAGCGGCTTGGTCTCGTCGCCGCCGCGCAGGAAATAGGCGTGGAGCGAATGAACCTGCTTTCCGGTTTCAACCGTGCGCGAGGCCGCGAACATCGCCTGCGCGATGACCTGCCCGCCGAAAATCCGGTCGCGCGCGGTGGTCGCAAGGGCGGGAAAGGTAAATTCGTCCTCGACACCCGGCACGGGATCAAGATCGAACAGCCGCGCGACCGCCGCGACGACCTTCTCGGCCGAAACACCCGCGTTGATTTCGCGGGCGCGTGCAATGCGAGCCTGAATCTCGTCCTGACTCAGACTCATGCGATTATCCCATGTTGCGAAAAGCGACGGCCGACGGCCATCACTTCATCCGTTCGACCTGCTCGAAATCGAGCTCGACCGGCGTTGCACGGCCGAAGATGGATACGCTGACCTTGACGCGCGCCTTGTCGAAATCGAGTTCCTCGACGACGCCGTTGAAGCTCGCGAACGGGCCTTCCAGCACCTTGACCTGATCGCCGATTTCGTAATCTACGCGAATCTCGGTCTTCGGGCGCGCGGCGGCTTCTTCCTTGCTGTTCAGGATGCGCGCGGCTTCGGCTTCGCTGATCGGCTGGGGCTTGCCCGACGATCCCAGGAAGCCCGTAACCTTCGGCGTATTCTTGACGAGATGATAGACATCGTCGGTCATCGTCAGCTTGGCGAGCACATAGCCGGGGAAGAATTTGCGTTCGGACTGAACCTTCTTGCCGCGCTTGACCTCGGTCACCGTTTCGACGGGCACTTCGACCGCCTCGACGAAATCGCTGAGTCCCAGACGCTCGGCTTCGGTGACGACCGAATCGCGAACCTTGTTCTCGAAACCCGAATAGGCGTGAATGATGTACCAGCGCGCCATCTGTGCGTGTCCTGTCCTGAAATTGGGTGTGAAGCGCGGATCAGCCCGCGAGCGACGTCAGCCAGCCGACGATCAGCTTGAATACCGTGTCGACGCCGAAGAAGAACAGCGACAGCAGGATCGTCATGATCAGAACCATGATCGTCGTCTGCATCGTCTCGCGGCCCGTCGGCCACACGATCTTGCCGGCTTCCGCCTTTACCTGGTTGACGAATTCGCCAATTTTGGGCCTCGCCATATCGATCGTCCCGTCCTTCATGCGTCTCAGTTTACGGCCAGATGGGTTGCCGCCCCCGCCGCGTCAAGCGCGGCTTCAGGCAATAGTCCGCCCACCCTCCCCGAGCATGTCGGCGAAAGGCGGAAGGAAAACGGCGCATCTGTCCGAATGGGCGGCCTTTAGCCGCGCGCCAGAGCCTTGGCAAGCGATTGCCGCATGGCACCCCCACGCGCCGGCCTGAGAGATCGCGCCATGCACGCGCCCACAGAAGGCCGGCCGGGAATTTTCGGATCGGAACCGAGCGGCATGGCGCGCCACGCCGCGCCGACGAGCCACGCGAGCCATCGCAGGGATATTATCCCGGTTTCAAGATGTTCCGGAACGGTCGCCAAGGGACCGTGGTGCCCGGGGGCGGGATCGAACCACCGACACTGCGATTTTCAGTCGCATGCTCTACCAACTGAGCTACCCGGGCACGGGCTCCACAAGGCCGTGCGGCCTGTTCGGGAGCGGCGGCTATAGGCAGGGGTTTCGATCCTGTCCAGAGCCTTTGTTGCGCAAATTTTGTCCTGTCATTCATCCTCGAAACGGTCGCCGTCGAGGCCCCCGTCGGGCGCCTGATCGACCGGTACGCGATAGCCTTCGTCGAACCAGCGATTGAGGTCGCGGTCGCGGCAACCGCGGCTGCAAAAGGGCTTGTAGGTCTCGTCGCGCGGCTTGCCGCACAAGGGGCAGCGGCGCGATCGGGCGGCGGCATTACTGGGCATGGCCCGTTCCTTTCACTTGCGCATCGGCGACGATCGCGACCGCGCGCCCGGTGCGCCGTTCGAGCATCGAGATCCAGTGCGGGTGCGCGCCGATCCACTGGACAACGGCCGGTCGCGCCGTGAGTTGCAGTGGCCCGGCGCCGACAGCACGCTCGGCCTGACGCAAGAGCAGCGCGGCATCGGTCGCCACGGGATCGAAGCGAACCTGCTCGATCAGTGACGGACGCTCGCGGCGCCGGATGATCTGCAGAAAGCCGAACCCGTTGGTCGCGGTGCGCTCGAACGGCTGCGGGAAATACGCATCGACCCAGCCATCGACCGCCTGCCGCTCGGCGCGGCCGGGCAGCGAGGGAAAATCGATGCCGATCGAACCGCCGATGTCGCAGCAGCGCACCACATGCGCCGCAGCGGCGGCGCCGGCTTGTGCCAGCGCCAGCGGATCGCCGTCGCCGTCGATATCGATGAGCAGCATCGCCGGCGTGGCATCGACCCACAGCGCGCCGCCGGCGAAAGGCCAATGGCCGGTGCCGACGTGATCGATCAGATCGGACCAGCCCGCTTCCTCGAGCCGGTCGGGACCGGTCGGCGCCAGGTCGGTCACCGGCAGGCCGTTCGCGGCGATGCGCGCGCGCAGGTCGGGGCCGTCATCTGGCGCGGCGTCGCTAAGCCGGCCGCGCGCGGGCTTGTCGCGGCCGCGCTCGCGCAGCGCCATGCGCGTGATCTCGACCGCCAGCCGCGTGCCGAGCGGAACGCCCCTTGCCGCCACGGTCGCGACGGGGTCGCCCAGCAGGTCGAGCCGCACCACCCCCGGTTCGATCAGCCGCCCGGTGATAATAGCACCGACGCGCGGCCGCTCGCCCTCGCGTTCGATCCGCGCCTCGATGATATGACCGTCTTCGATCAGCGCGGCCCGCGCCTCGCCGATGCCGGCTTCGTATAGCCACTCAGCCAAGTGGCACTCCGGCACTCGTCAGCAGCGCGCGCGTCTCGAAGATCGGCAGGCCGACGACATTGGAATGGCTGCCCGAAAGGAAGCGCACGAACATCTCGGCCTTGCCCTGGATGGCGTAGCCGCCGGCCTTGCCCATCCCCTCGCCGCTCGCGACATACCAGTCGATCTCGGCAGGCGTCAGCCGTTTGAAGGCGACGATGGTGTCGGCGACGCGAACGCGCGGGCGGCCGTCCGCCCCGACGACGCAAACCCCCGAATAGACATGATGGCGCCGCCCCGATAACAGGCCGAGCATCCGGCGCAGATCGGCCTCGTCGATGGGCTTTTCGAGAATCCGGCGCCCGACCGCGACGGTCGTGTCGCCCGCCAGCACCACCTCGTCCGCCGCGCGGTCGACGGCGCGGGCCTTGCTTTCGGCGAGGCGCGCGACATAGGCGCGCGGCAGTTCGCCCTTCAGCGGCGTTTCATCGATGTCGGGGGCCGCAATGCGCGCCGGCTCGATGCCGATGCGCGCCAGCAGCTCGCGCCGACGCGGCGACGTCGATGCGAGCACGAGCGACGGTGCGGGCAAGATCGCCGCCCCGCTCACTTGAAGCGATAGGTGATCCGACCCTTGGTCAGGTCATAGGGGGTGAGTTCGACGAGCACTTCGTCGCCCACCAGAACGCGGATGCGGTTCTTGCGCATCTTGCCGGCCGTATGGCCCAGAATTTCATGGTCGTTTTCCAGCCGGACGCGGAACATCGCGTTGGGCAGCAGTTCGACCACCTGGCCGCGCATTTCGAGAAGTTCTTCTTTCGCCATCTATCCTCTATGGGCTCGAAATTTAAGGATGCGCGCCCATAGCTCCAAATGCGCGCAATTGAAAGCCATCTGTCGCGGTGGCGTCAGGACACGAGTTTCAGTTTGCGCGCGACGCGCCAGCCGACGGTCTTTGCCCAGGCATAGCTCGGCCAGCGTGGCGGCATTGCGGGGTTCAGCCCCATCCGGCGCAGCGCGGCATTGGCGGCATGGGCTTCGGATTCGCGGTAGCTCCATTCGCTGCGCCAGGTGATCGAGAGCGAGATCGAGGGCGCGTCGCCGTTGCGGACATAATGCGGCGCCATCACGGGCATCAGCACCGCATCGCCCGGCGCGAGCGGCACCGCCTGCTCATCGCCCTCGAAACCATCTTCCCACGGCAGATTGCGGTGACCGCCGGTGTGATAGCGTTCATGCTCGATCCGGTGCGCAAAGCGTTCGTCGCCCGCGGGCCAGACGTGCATCACCTTGCTGCCGCGAAGCTGGAGCAGGATGTTGTGCTCGGGATCGAAGTGATAGGGCGTGATCGACCCTGGCGACGAGATGAAGACGAACCCCTGCGGCGTCAGCATCGCACCCGTCCGCGGCGAAACGACGGGTTCCAGCTCGCCAAGCAGATCCATCAGCAGCGTGCGATAGGCATCGACCGTTTCGATATTCTTGAGCACCGCCCAACTGCGGTTGCTATCGATGGTGCGGATCGTTTCGGCAATCGACAGCCCGTTCGATGGCACATCCTCGGGCCGGATACCGACAGGCAGATCGCCCGGATTATATTCGACCTGCGACCCCGGCAAAGTGTCGGCGAGCGCGGCCAGCGCATCGAGCGAGAGCAAGGGATGGTCGGGCAGGTGGTGGTGCAGCAGCCCCGCCTGCGCCGGATAGAGCGCGGTCATACGCTCCAGCGTTTCGGGCGGAAAGACACGAACTTGGTCGGCGGATTGCGCGGTCATGACGGATCCTGTTCGATCGGCGGTTTGGGGGCGGCGCGCTTCAGGCGGCGCCAGATTTTCTCGGCACGCGCCAGCGCGCGAAAGCGCCAGCGGTCCGAGGCGCCCGACAGGGGCGCGTTGATCCACACCAGCCGGCGCCGTTCGCGCCAGACGCTGTCGATCATCGGATGATCGGGCGCCGCGCAACTGTCGACCCATGCGACGCGCGCGTCGGCGAGGATATCGAGATTCGCCTGCTGAAGCAGCACCCCGGGCGAGAAGCGGGCATATTCCTCGTCGAAGGCGGTCTTGAAGGAAAAGGCGCCGGGCGGCGCCACGAAGTTGATCAGCAGCGCGATCGGCCGCTCGCCAAGATCGAGCGCGCGCATGTCGAGCCGGCCCGCCTCGGCCGCTGCGGCAAGGATCGCGCGGAACCAGGCCTCGGTTTCGCTCTGGCTCGCAAGCGCCGATCCGGCGCGCCCCTTCCAGCCGCGCGCTTCGAGATCGAGGAAGGCATCGATCCAGCCCTCGATCGCGTCGCCGCTGCGCCACTGGCGAAATATCAGCGGCCCCAGTTCGGCAAGGCGGTTGGCCTGGCGCCGCAATTCCTTGCGCTTCTTGCCGCGCATGGCGGCTTCCCAATAGGCGCCCGGCGACAGGTCGCTTTCGAGCAGCGCGCGCTCCTCGCGGTGGACGGCTTCGGCCTCGTCGCCGCGACCGCGCACGACTTCGGCCAGCGCGCGATGCAGCGGGCCGTCTTCGGTCAATCGCGGCACCTGAACCAGCGTTTGCGCCCACGGCGCAGCATCGCACCAGCCAAGCAGGATCGACCAGAAAAGCGTCTCGCAGCCCGCGCGCACCAGCGGGGCGCCGTGAAAATGATTGGGATGCGCCCAGCCGACAACATGGCGGAGCGGCAACGGGCCGTAGCGTGCGGCGGGCGCCAGCGGCATCACGCCGATCAGCGGCCCGTCGCTGCCCGTCATCACCATCACCAGCCGCGCCTGCCGCTCAGGATCGAGCAGGTGCAGCGCCGATTGCAGGCACCAGCGTTCGACGAAGGGATTGGGCTCGCTCGCCGCCGCGGCCAGGCGGTCCCAAGCCGCGGCAAGATCGTCCGACAGCGCGAGCGGATCGACAACACGAACGGTCAGCGGCGCGGCTTCGGCGGCATGGGTCGGAAAGGCGGGATGCACCGTCATCGGCGGCGAGCCTAGCAGCGAGTTGTTAAGAAGCGGTGGCGATTCAGCGGCTTCGCACCACGCGCGCCGCCGAGAAACTAGATACCAAAAAGCTTCGCCAGCGACTTTTCCAGCATGAAAAATTGC
The DNA here is from genome assembly GCF_000371385.1 of Sphingopyxis sp. MC1. Classification (NCBI taxonomy): domain Bacteria; kingdom Pseudomonadati; phylum Pseudomonadota; class Alphaproteobacteria; order Sphingomonadales; family Sphingopyxidaceae; genus Sphingopyxis; species Sphingopyxis sp. MC1. The sequence continues at coordinate 70,702 of NZ_AOUN01000014.1, read as the reverse complement.
CAGATCAGCCGCCCATGATCGCGGCGGCCCGACTGGTGCGCGGCGACAACGCGTTCGATCTCCGCCATGTCGAACCATCCCGTCCGTGCAAGCGTTCCCGAATGGGCAAGCGCGCGCGCCTGTTCGGTCAGCGCGCCGCGGAACCAGTGCGACACCGGCGTCACGAACCCCATCTTGGGCCGGTACAATATGTCGTGCGGCAGATAGCGTTCCATCGCCTGTTTCAGGATCGCTTTCCCCGTCCCGCCTTTCACCCGCATCGCGGCGGGGAGCGAGGCGGCGAATTCGACGAGCCGATAATCGAGCAGCGGCTCGCGCGCCTCGAGGCTGACGGCCATGCTCATCCGGTCGGTCTTCGTCAAAATGTCGCCGGGCAGCCAGATCTTGAGGTCGGCATATTGCGCGCGGTCGAGCCGTTCGCGGGCCGGCGCCTCGGCCATCGCCTGCCAATAGCGCGTTTCCGCGACATGATCGCCGAGCGCGCGGATCGCGGCATCATTGAACAGGCGCGCGCGCTGGTCCGGGCCGGTGACGCCGACCGCTTCGGCATAGCCTTCGGCGCCGCTCTTCGACAGGCTGGCAAGCGTAGCGCGGGCGCGCAGCGGGCGCGGCGCCCAGTCCATCTGCGGCCAGACGCGCGCGAGCGGCCCCAGAAGATTGCGCCGCAGCACGGCGGGGATCAGCGTCCGCAACCGTTCCTCCTGATGATGGAAGACCAGCCGGCGATAGCCCGCAAACGCCTCATCGGCGCCGTCTCCCGACAGCGCGACCGTCACCTCTTCGCGCGCCAATTCGCAGACGCGATAGGTCGGCAGCGCGCTCGCGTCAGCGAAGGGTTCGTCGAACATGTCAGCGATGCGGTCGACCAGCGCGAAATCGGCGGCCGCGACGGTGCGGGTGCGGTGGTCAGTGGCGAAGCGGTCCGCGATCGTCGCCGCATAGGCCGTTTCGTCGAGCGCCGCCTGATCGAAACCGATGGTGCAGGTCTTGACCGCTTTCGCGCTCGCCTCGGCCATCAGCGCCACCACCGCGCTCGAATCGACGCCGCCCGACAGAAAGGCGCCGAGCGGTACGTCGGCGACCATGCGGTCGGTAACCGCGGCGCGCATCAAATGGACAAGATGCTCGGCCGCTTCGCTCTCGCTGGCGCGGATGCGGTTCGAAAAATCGGGCGACCACCAGCAGGTCGGGGCGGGAAACGGCTTGCCGCGTTCGAGCAGCAGATAATGGCCCGCGCCCAATTTGCTGACGCCCGCCACGATGCAATTGTCGTCGGGCACATAGCCCAGCGCCAGAAAGTCCTCGACCGCCGACAGATTGGCCTCGCGCCGCAGCAGCGGATGCCGCAGCAGGCCCTTGAGTTCGGACGCAAAGGCGATCGATCCGTCCGACAGCTGCGCGAAATGCAGCGGCTTCACGCCCAGCCGGTCGCGCGCAAGGAACAGGCAACCCCGCTGATGGTCGTGGATTGCAAAGGCGAACATGCCATTGAGCCGCGACAGGCAATCCGGACCCCACTGTCGCCACGCCGCCAGAATCACCTCGGTATCGCCGCTGGTGCGAAAGCGGTGGCCACGGTCTTCGAGTTCGGCGCGCAATTGCCGGAAATTATAGATCTCGCCGTTGAAGCTGATCGTCACCGCTTCGTCGTCGCTCGCCATCGGCTGCGGGCTGCCTTCGATGTCGATGATCGACAGCCGCAGATGCCCAAGCCCGACGCCTGGTGCGGTCCATTCGCCCGACCCATCGGGGCCGCGATGGCTCATGGGATGCAGCATCGCGCGCAGCCGCGCGGGATCGACGGGCTTGGCCGTCTCCAGATGATAAATGCCCGCGATCCCACACATATAGGAAGCAGCCCTAGCGCAGTTTCAGCGCGCGGTCAGCCATCGCCTGCGCTCCGCCCGACGCGGAAAGGAAATCGGCGATCGCATCGCGGCCGCCCGCGCGCTCCTCCGCCGTCAGAATCAGCGCCAGCGCGCGCGGATCCCCGCCGAGCAGCCGCGCCTTGAGTTCGGCCAATTTCGCGGCGCGCGCGCTGCCCGTCGCGCGGCCGTCGACGACATACCAGGTCGCCGCGTCGCGCAGCACCGGGCCAGGATGAAGCAGCCGCTCGGTCTTGCCGCCATCGACAGCGGGCAGCGCCGCGCTCCACGCCCATTTGCTGTCGGGGTCGATCGCGCCCTGCCCGAAGCCGACGACCTCGCGGCCTTCGGCCTGTCGTTCATAGCCCCCGATCGCGACTGTCACGTGGCGTCCCGCGGCATCGACGAAATGCCGGACCAACCGGCGGTCGGCACCGTCGAAGCGCGGATGCCACGCGGCGCCCTCGCTCGCTGCGTCGTGCCAGCCCGGCGGCGGCGGCGCCGCCATCGTCGCGGGCAGCGGCGCGGCGCGGCCCCCAATCAGCGCGGCCCACCCCGAAAAGGCGAGCGGCAGCGCGAAGGCGACCGCCAATACCGCAGGCGCCCGACCGGCAAATCGCAGCGGCGCATCCAGCCCAGTGATGTCGACCGCCACATCGTTCGCCGGCCGGTCGAACCATCGCTTTGCGACCAGCATCACGATCAGGATCACGATCCCAAAGAATATCCAGCCGTAGAAGACATGATCGATGCCCCCCGCGGCCTCGATCCCCCAGATTTCGGCGGCGACCATCGTGCCATAGGCGCGCAGCGCATTGGCGGCGACGGTCGTCGCGAGCGCCGCGGCGACGAAGACGATCCGCCGCGTCCAGCTTTTGAAACAGAGGTTCGCGGCGAACACCGAATAGGCGAGCATCGCGATCAGGAAATTGACCCCCGAACAAGCCTCCGCCACCTCGAAGAAGCCGGCGCGCGTGGTGATGAACACGCCCTCGATCGCCGCGTCGAGCCCCGAGAGATGAAGCAGGACGACGCTGATCCGCGCCGTCAGCGTCTGGAGCAGCGGCACCAATTCCTCGCCGAAAGGAACGAGCAGCAGCGCATAGCCAAGCGGGAAGAGAAGCGCGCGCACGAGGTTTTCGCCGAGCGCAGCACCGACCGCGCCCTGCAACATCAGGACAAGCCCCAACTGCCTGAACAGGCCGACGCCCGCCGCTTCGCCCACCAACCAGACGAAGCCGCCGCCCGCCAGCCATACGGCGCCGGGCCACCACCAGACCGGCGCCAGCGTGCGAAGCTGCGGCCAGCGCTGCTGCACCAGCCAGCCGATCATCGGCACCATCAACAGGCAATGGGTGAATGTCGAGCTGTGCCACCAGATGCCTGCCATGTCGGCGGCATCGCGCGCGAACAGCAGCAGGATCGCCGCCGCGAGCGCGCCGAGCGCAGCCAGATGCCGCTGCCACGGCGACCAGCCGTGCAGCGCCGCGATCGGCCGGGCGGTCATTCGGGAAGCCCCAGCAAGTCGCCGAGTGGTTCCAGCCGCGCGTCCCACCCATAGCGCGCGATCATTCGGTCACGCGCGCTCGCACCCATCTGCGCGGCCCGTCCCGGATCGGCGAACAGGCGCGCGATTGCGTCCGCCATGGCCGCGGCCCCATCGGCGACGAGCAGATGGTCGCCGTCGACCGCGTCGATCCCGGTCGCGGCGGCGGCGCTCGCGACGACCGGCCGCGCCATCGCCATCGCCTCGAGCAGCTTGTTCTGCACCCCGCGCGCGAGCAGCAGCGGCGCCACGACGACATCGGCGGCAGCGAGCCACGGGCGCACGTCGGGGACTTCGCCGGTGACGGTGACGCCGGGCAGCCGGGCGAGCAGCCGCACCTCTTCGGTCGGCGCGCGGCCGACGATCGCAAAGCGTGCGCGCGGTTCGCGCTGGCGCAGCAGCGGCAGCACCGCCGCCGCAAACCAGCTCACCGCGTCAATATTGGGGCGATAGTCCATCTGTCCGGTGAACACCGCCAGCGGTCCATCGCCTTCATCCACCGCCGCGAAATCCTGCGCCGGGTCGAAACGGTCGGTGTCGATGCCATTTTCGACCGCGACGGCGATGTCGCCGCCAAGGCCGCTGCACGTCCGGAACAGCGCCGCCTCCGCCTCGCTGACGAACAAGCTGGTATCGACCGAACGTGCGACTTTCGCTTCATAGGCGCCGAGCTTTGCCGCTTCGCGCCGGTGAACCCAGTTCATGGGCTGGCGCCTGTCCTGTTCGGCATAGGTCGCAAATTTGGCCGAATCGACGTCGACGAAATCCATGATGACCGGTCCGTCGAAACGCGCCGGAAGAAATTGCGCCATCTGGCCCGAGAAGGCGACGATATGGGTAATGCGCCCGGTCGCCAGCAAGGCATCGACGTAGGAGGCGACCACACCGCTGCGGAACAGCCGGTTCGACACCGGCTCGCCGCGCAGCACCGCCTGCGCGAGCGCGATGGGCCGCGCAGCGCGGCGCGCGTCGATGCACAGGCTTTTACAAAGCGGCGCCATTTTCTTCCGCGCCGTCTCCGCCTCGCCCGCATTGTCGGCGAGCGCGGCGACATGGACGGGGGCCAGCTTGCGCAGCGCCTCGAACATGTGCCAGCTTCTTATCCGGTCGCCGCGGTCGGGCGGCCAGGGCGCGCGGTGGACCAGGAACAGGATTTCGGCCATCGCGCGGGTCAACCCAATCCGCGCGCGATCATCGGCCCAATGCGGTTGGCCGCCCACAGCGGTAGCTTCTTCCACAGATCGACCTGCAACCGGTATTTGGCGCTGTTCGGGTTGGTGTCGCGCGGCGCCTCGCCCGGCGCGAGCCAGCGCGCATAAGTCAGTGGGCGGGGTTCGAAACCCCAATTCTTCTTATAGGCGAAGGGACCGGTGCCAAGCTTCGAACGGCCGAAATCGAAACGGGTGCAGCCGCGCGCGCGGGCATGCCCCATCAGCGCGAAATACATCAGCTCGTTGGCGCGCAGCCCGCGCGCTTCCGCCGTCCCGCCGCCCCAATAGGGCATCACCGTGCCGCGCCAATAGAGGCTGAGCACGCTCGCCACCGGCCGGCCGTCGGCGCGCACGGTCAATATGTCGGCATCCTCGCCAAAGGCGTCGAGCACCGCATCGAACAGCGCCTTCGGAAAGACCGGCGTGCCGAGGTTGCGAACGCTCGTCGCGTAGATGCGGTAATGGTCGCGCCGCTCGGCGGCATCGCGCCCCGTCGTCACCGACAGATCGCCCGCCAGCGCCTTGCGCACCTCGGCGCGCTGCTTGCGCGGGACGGCGAGCAATTCGGCTTCGTCATCGGCGGCGAGGTCGCGCGTGAAGCCGGCGTAGACATCGCCTTCGCAGCGCCAGCCCTCACCTGCGGGCAGCGGGCCGCCGCGCAGTTCGACCGACGGAACGCCGAGCGCGCGAGCCAGGTCGGCGGCGCCCTTGGCCAGTGTGGCGGCAACCGCTGCATCGTCCGCCAGCAGTCCGCCATCGACGGCAAAGCCGCTGCCGACCAGCGCCTGTCCGAACAGCGGCGAGCGGACGTGGTGCAACGGGACGAGGCCGGTCAGCGCGCCGCGCGCATCGCGCGCCGTGACGAGATGGCAGCGGTGACCCGTCGCCTTGGTGATCGCTTCGCACCAGGCGCGCGTATGAAAGGGCGTCGCATCGGGGTGCGCGGCGACATAGGCGTCCCACGCCGCTGCGTCCGCAAGCGGCGCACCGGCAAAGGCGTCGCTCATCGTTTTGACCGGCGCGTTCACGCCGCGGCGCGCCACGGCCGGGCGCGCTCCTGCTGCGCCGCAAGCAACGCATCGGCGCGCGTCCATTCGAAATCGTCGAGCAGCTTCTTCAGCTTACCCGCCATCGCGGAGAGGCCAGTATAATGCCGGACCTTCGACCGTAGCGGCGCATCGGCGACGCGCGGCTGACCGGGATCGATCTCCCACGGGTGGAAATAGAGGATCGCCGGATGACCCTCGGCGTTCATCCGCTCGATCGCCCAGCGCGTGAACCGATAAGGAAGCAAACGCATGAAGCCGCCCCCGCCGGCAGCAAGCGTGCGGCCCGCGACGCGCGCAGTCGTCACCGGCCATTCGATCAATGCGCTGTCGGGAAGCGGTTGCCACGCATGGCGCGGGCTTTGTGCCCAACCATAATGATCATGCACCACCGGCGCGACGCTGCTCGAATAGGCATAGCCTTGTTCGGCAAGGACGGCATGCGCCCAGGGCGTGCGCATATCGACCGAAAAGCTGGGTGCGCGGTAGCCGCGCACGGGCTGTCCGCCCAGATTTTCCAAGATGGCGCGCGTCTTTTCAAGGTCGGCGGCAAATTCGCCGGCCGTCATCTGGAACACGCGCTTGTGGTCATAACCATGGCTCGCCAGCTCGTGCCCGGCATCGACGATCCGCCGGATCAGCGCGGGATAGCGTTCGGCGACCCAGCCGAGCGTGAAGAAAGTGCCCCGAACCCCGGCTTCGGCGAACAGGTGCAGAACCGCGTCGCAATTCGCCTCGACCCGGCATTCGAGCGCCGGCCAGTCGGCGCGATCGATCGTGCGCTCAAAGGCGCCGACCTGGAACCAGTCCTCGACATCGACCGACAGGCCGTTCTGCATCGTCCATCACCTCTGCCGGTCGCATAGCCGAAATCGGCGCTGCCGTCAGGCCGCCCAAACCTGCGATTTTGCGGGGTTGGGGGCATTATCCGGATCGCGCTCGACCCATTCGATCAGCAGATCGAGAACCCGGCGCAACGCTTCGTCCTGTTCGGCAATGCGTGTCTCGAGCGCCGAAATCTGCGCGCGCAGCGCATCGAACTGCGCCGTATCCTGCGGAGCCGCGACTACCGGCGTAGCGGCGTCCGTCGCCGGCGCCGCGAAGGGCGCGCGCTCTGCGCTTGCCACCGGCCATTCGTGCGGTGGGGCGGCGTGCGGCGCGCTCGCCGATGCAGCATGCGCCACCACTTCCTCGACGGGCAACGGCGCGAGGCTCGCCTCGTCGATGCCGCGGTCCGATTCGATCTCGGCAATCACGTTGCGAACATGCTGCGCGTTGATGCGGTTGAGCTCCTCGACCGCGCCGAACAGCAGCAGGCGGCTGACGAGGACGTTGAGCTTGCGCGGCACGCCTTCGCTATAATCATACATCAGCTCGAAACTGTCGGGGCTGAAGCTCGGGTTGCCCGTCCAGCCCACCTTGCCCAGGCGGTGGAGGATATAGGGTTCGACCTCTTCGGGTTCCATCGGATCGAGATGGTGCGTCGCGATCACGCGCTGGCGCAATTGTTCGAGCGTTGGCGAATGGAACAGCGTCTGGCGGAATTCGGGCTGGCCGAGCAGGAAAATCTGCAGCAGCGAATGGCCGCCAAGCTGGAAGTTCGACAGCATCCGCAGCTCTTCGAGTGCCGAGATCGCAAGATTCTGCCCCTCGTCAACGATCAACAGCGTGCGCCGCCCGGCGCGTGCCTGTTCGCGCAGATATTGCTCCATCGCGCGCAGCAGTTCGGCCTTGCTCTGCCCTTCCCATTCGATGCCGAATTGTTCGGCAACAAGGCGCAGCAGATCGTCGCCCTCGACCTGTGTCGACACCAGCTTGACGGCGGTCAGCCGGTTCGGATCGATCGTGTTCATCAGATGGCCGACCAGCGTCGTCTTGCCCGCGCCGACATCGCCGGTGATGACGATGAAACCTTCACCCTGCGCCAGCCCATAGCCAAGGTAGGACATCGCCTTGCGGTGCGTTCCGCTCTCGAAATAGAAAGCGGGATCGGGCGTCAGCTGGAACGGGCGTCCGGTGAAGCCGTAGAATTGATCGTACATCGCAGTAATCCCGTTGTGCTGGATCAGAAGTTGTAACGCAGACCGACGAGCGCCGATCCGATAAGCTGGCTGTTGAAGCCATCCTGGTCGAAGGCATTGAGCCCTGCCGCCGCCGTTCCGGTCAGGCCGCGCCAAAAGCGCCGCGAATAGGCCGCCGAGATCCCGGCCGACTGGACATCGGACGCACCCGGCGAACCATTGTCGAAATAGTTGAGATAGCCCGAAATGCTGAGGTCCGACGAGGAATCGAGCTGGCGCCCGGCGGAGACGAAGAGATAATAGGCCTCATCCACCGTGCCGTTGATCGCGCCGAGTACCGATCCGGTCGGCACCAGCAGCTTGCGGCGGTCGTACCCGGCGCCGACGCCATAGCTCCAGCGGCCATAGCGCGACGACAGGATCGCCTGCACGCCGCTGCTGCGGAACTGCGCGGTCGTCGTATTGGCAAGCTGCGGGGCAAGGCATCCACCGCTCTGCTGCCCGAAGACGCAGGCGTTCACATCGCCGCTGATCGGATTGCGCGTCGGATCGAACTGCGTCGGCAGCGCCGACAGCCCGGTGGTCAGCCCGCGCCCGAAGCTCGAAAGCCCGTCATAAACGCCAAGCTGGAACAGCGTCCTGTCGTCGGGACGATAGGCGAAGCTGCCCGTATAGACCGTGTCGCCATAGCGGCGACCGACGCGCGCGGTCAGCGAGGTGCGCGGGCTCGGGCGCCACATCACGCCGGCATCCCAGATCAGTCCGTCGGTGTCGAAAGAGAGCTGTCGCGGCTGCGACGTGTCGGTGACAAAGCGGCCGTTCGAATCGCGCACCGGCACCCCATTGGTGTCGAGCAGCGGATCGCGCTGGCTTATCTGGACCTTTTCGTAGCCCACGCCGCCCAGCAAGGCGACGCTGGGGCTGATCGGCACCGTAACGTCGGCGCGGGCATATTTGCCCTCGAACCGCTGGTCGAGCTGATTGCTGTCCTCGCGCTCATAGCCGCCCGAAACCTGCCAGCCGAAGGGCAGATCGCCCGGACGCTGGCCGAGGCTGGCCCAGGCGACATGGTTGGTCGAGCTGTCATAGGCATCGCCGACCGGAACGCCCGGTGCGAGCACCGCGGGCGTATCGATGTCGACCTTCGTATAACCGAAACGATAGCCGGCTCCGAAGTCGAGGTTGCCGATGCGCTTGGTCAGCGTCGGCCCGGCATAGATGGAATAGAGATTGGCGACATTGTTCGCGCCGCCGATGAACAGGCCGCTGTCGGCGCCCCGACCGTCGGCGCGCGCACGGGTCGCAAGCGCGCCGCCTTCGATATTGAAGCCCTGCATCAGTTCGAGGCGCGCCCGCGCGAGACCGCTGAGCAAGTCGGCATCGCCAAGACCGCCCGATTCGCCGAAGCGATGTTCGTAGCGAATCGTGGCTGCCGCCTCGGCGCGGCGCGTCGCGATCACCGCATCGACGCCGGCCGCTACGGTCGTGTAGGTGAGCACGTCGCTGCCATTCTTGAGCTCGGCAGTGAGTACCTGCCCGATCTCGAGATAGGGGCTGACGTCGACCTGGCGGCGCTTCTTCTGCTTCTCGGCGCGCTTGCCGCCCTTGCGGTCGCTTTCGCCGGACGCCGCACCCGAAGCCGGGGCAGCATCGCTTGCGCCCGAGCCCGAGCCGGAACCGCTGTCCTGCGACCATTGGGCCTGCGCGCCCGTCGCCGTGCCGGCGAGCAACAACGCCGCGATCGCGGCCACGCCGCGCAAATAAGTCCGGTCGCGCATCATGACGCGCCTCCCTGTCCGTAATAGGTGCCGAAGCGGCGGCCGCCCGGCGAGAATTTCACCCCGTTGAGGAGCAGCTGGATATGCGGGCAACCGCCCATCAGCCCGACCGCATCGCGCAGCGAGGATTCGAGCGTCTGATCGGCGCGCACCACGATGATGAGCTGGCCAACATGCCCCGCGAGCACCGCGGCCGGCGAGGCGGCGAGAACCGGCGGTGAATCGAGGATGATGATCCGCCCCGGCGCACCCTGTTCGAGCTGCGCGAGCAGCGTCTCGGTTCGGGCCGATGCGAGCAGTTCGGTGTCGTGCATATGCTGCGTACCGGCAGGCATGACCTTCAGCCCCGGAATATCGGTCTGGATCAGGCAGTCGCCGAGCGGCAAATGCGGATCGGCGAGCGCGTCCATTAGGCCCGGCCCATCGGGCAGCCCCAGCGTTTCGAGGACGCTGGGCTTGGCGATGTCGGCATCGATCAGCAACACGTCGTGATCGGCCTCGACCGCAAGGCTGAGCGCCAGATTGACCGCGGTAAAGGTCTTGCCCTCGCCCGGATTGGCCGATGCGATCAGCACGCGGTGACCGCGCGGCACGACGGGACGGTTGGCGGTGCCCGCGAAGTTGCGAATGATCTCGCGCTTCACGATACGATATTCTTCGGCGATGCCGGTAACCGGGGCGCCAGGTACCACCATCCCGCGCGCGGCGAGCCGCTCGCGATCGATCTTGCCCTGCCGGTTCGCGACGATCGCCGGGGCGGCGCGCGCTACTTCCTTGCGCGGCGATGCCTTTGCCGCGGGCGTGGAGGTGGATGGGGGCGTCGCCTCGACCGCCGGTGCCGGCGCTTCGGGCGGCAGGATTTCGGGCTGCGGCGCTTCGGCAGCGGGCTTTGCCTTCTTCGCCTTGCGCTCGGGTTCGGGCGGAAGCTGCGACACGTCGATCGTCGGTGCATGCTTCGCCGGATCAAGGCCGAACATGTCGGCAGCGCGTTCGAGCAGCGAGGGCTGGCGCTTGACGGGGCGTTGGTCGTTCATGTCCTTTTCCTCGCTCACGCGACCATGCCACGCTGGACGAACTCGGCGACGAGCAGCAGCGCATAGAGGCCGACGAGCGCCGCGCCCCCGCCGGCAAGCCAGACAAGCCGCTTGCGCCGCTCGACGTGCCGGTCGGGCGTCACGACCTCGGTGATCGATCCGATGACGGGAAGTCCGCTCGCACGCTCGAGCTTCGCGGCGGTGGCATAGCTTGTCCGCACCTGCGCCAGGCCAAAGGCCGCGCCGATGCCGCCGCCAACGCCGGCGAGCAGGACGAGCGTCAGGAACAGCGGGCGATTGGGCGCCGCAGGGCTGGTCGGCTTCGACGGCGGATCGAGCAATTCGATCCGGATCGCGTCGGTTTCGGTCTGCACATCGCCGCGCAACCGCACCTGTTCGCGCTGCGCGAGCAGTTTGTCATACTGCGCCTTTTGCGCCGTATATTCGCCGTTGATCCGGTCATATTCCGCGGCAATGCCCGGGTTCTGGATCTGCTGCGAGGTGATGCGCGCGATGTCGCCAGTGAGCTGCGCCTTGCGCGCCGACAGCGCGCTGACGGTCGCCTGCCGCTCGGCGCGCATCGCGGCCAGCGACGAATAGGCGGGGTTCTGCATCCCGCCGCCACCGCCATTGCCTTCGCGGTCGGCCTGCGCCTTCAGCGAGGCGATCTGACTCTTGAGCGCGATGACATCGGGGTGCGCGTCGGTCAGCCCGCGTGCGCGCATCGATGCAAGCTCGTTCTGCGCGCCCGCAAGCTGCTGCCGCGCGACGCCGCCGCCAACACCGCCTGCGCCCGGCACCGTCGCGGGGGTCGAGGCGAGCTGGCCGTTGGCGGCCGCCAGCGCCGCCTGCGCCGCAACCAGTTGTGTTTCGATCTGGCTGAGTTCGGCGCGCGCCGCATCGACACGCTGGGCCGGCGAGCCGGCGCCGCCCGGGATCAGACCGATATTCTGCGCCTCGAACGCGGCGCGCCGCGCCTCGATCTCGCGCAGCGATTTTTCGCGGTCAGCGATCTGCGAATCGAGGAATTTCAGCCCCTCGCGCGCATCCACGCGGCCACCGCGCAGCTGATCGTCGCGAAAGACGGTGATCAGGCTGTCAAGCACACCGCTCGCCAGCTTGGCATTGTCGGCGTCCGACAGGCTGCCGATGCCGACGCTCGACGTGATTTCGAAGATATTATCCTGCTGCGGCACGATCTTGATATTCTTTTGCAGCATCGCGACCGCACCGGCTTTCTCGCGCTCGCCCGCACCCGCCGGGATCAGGCCGGTGGTCGTCGCGACTTTCTCCAGATTGCGCGCGCTGGTCAGCGTTTCGCGAATCTGGTCGATCTGCTGGCGCCCGCCAAAGGATCCGCCCTGCGCATCGTCGGGCAGGATCTGGTTCACATCGACAAGCAGGCGCGCGCGGCTGTCATAGCGGTTCGGGATCGACGCGATCGCCAGCCAGCCGAGGATGCAAATGCCCCAGGCGACCGCGAGCACGAGCCAGCGCCGCGTCCAGACGCTGTGCACCGCAACCCGGAATTCGTCGTAAAGGCCGTTCATCGCTTGTCGTCAGTCCTTGCTGGGCAGTGGCGGTCGGGGGCGCGCAAACGCCGTCAGAACATGCTTTCGGGGATGATGATGACGTCGCCCGGCTGAAGCTTGACGTTCGCCTTGATGTCGCCGCGCTTGATCAGGTCGTTGAGGCGAAGCGCATATTCATGCTGCTTGCCGCTGCCCTTGTCGAAGCGGACGAGCCGCGCCTTGTTGCCGGCCGCATAATCGCCGAGTCCGCCGACCGCGATCATCGCGTCGAGGACGGTCATATTCGCGCGATAGGGGATCGACGCCGGCTTTTCGGTCGCGCCCACGACACGCACCTGCTGCGAGAAGGTGCTGTTGAAGCTGGTGACGATCACGCTGACGATGGGATCGGTGATATATTGGCTGAGCGCGAGCTTGATGTCCTGCTGAAGCATCGTCGGCGTCTTGCCGACCGCGGGCATATCGGTGATCAGCGGCGTGGTGATCCGGCCGTCGGGGCGCACCTGCACCTTGCCGCCGAGTTCGGGGTTGCGCCACACGAAGATCTGCAACTCGTCGAGCGGCCCGATGATATATTCCTCGCCCGGTCCTTCCTGGTTCGCGACGAAATTGGCGCTGGGAAGCTGCGGCGCGGTGGTGCCGGCCCCCATGCACCCGGTCAGCGCGGTCGCGGCGATGCCGGAAATCAGCGCGGCGCGGGCGGCGCGAAGCGAGGGGAAGGACGTCATGTTCAATTCACCTTTCGAGCGGACGGGTGCCGCCGCGGCGCCAATCCCCGCAGCAACAGCCAATGCGTCAGGGTCAGCCATGCTGGAAAAGGGTGAACATACCGTTAGTATTGGAATAAGTTGTGTCCGCGCTTGTCGCACATTGTGCCGCTTCGGCACAGAATTTAACCCCGTTCGGTAAGGTTCAGACGAGCATCTCGCGCGCTGGCCCCTGTCCGAGGAATGCAGCGGGGCTCGCCGAGGCGCCATAGGCGCCCGCCTGGAACAGCGCGATCAGGTCGCCGACATCGGCGCGCGGCAAGCCAACCTGATCGCCCAGCCGGTCGAGCGGGGTGCACAGACAGCCAACGACCGACACGGTTTCGACGGCCTCGCGGCCGAACCGGCCGGCAACCGCGATCGGATAGTTGCGCCGGATCACCGTCCCGAAATTGCCGCTCGCGGCGAGTTGGTGATGCAGTCCTCCGTCGGTGACGAGGAAGGTTTCCCCGTGGCTGACTTTCCGGTCGACGACGCGCGTGAGATAGACCCCGGCCTCGGCGACGAGCCAGCGGCCGAGTTCCATCGCAAAACCGCTCTCCGCCAGCGCGGCGCCCCGCGTGCCAAGCGTTTCGGCGAGCCGCGCGCCGACCGCCGCAGCGTCCACCGCGCGGTCGCCGGGGAAATAGGGAACCCCCATGCCGCCGCCCAGATTGACGAGCGGCGGGGCGGCGCCGACCGCCTCCGCAAGCCGCGCCGCGAGCGCGACCGTCTGCGCCTGCGTATCAGCGATCGCATCGGCATCAAGCGCCTGCGATCCTGCGAAAATATGAAAGCCGCGCCAATCGGCACCGACATCGATCAGCGTTCGGACCAGCGCCGGAACCGCGTCGGCATCGACCCCGAACGGCTTGGCGCCGCCGCCCATTTTCATGCCCGATCCCTTGAGGTCGAAGTCGGGATTGACGCGCACTGCGAGCCGGGGCCGCGTCCCGATACGGTCGGCAATGGCAAGCGCCCGTGCCGCCTCCCCCGCCGATTCGAGATTGAGCGTCGCGCCCGCCGCAATCGCCGCTTCCAGTTCGCGGTCGCGTTTGCCGGGGCCGGCGAAGCTGATGTGTTCGGCCGCCATGCCGCTCGCCAGCGCCAACGCCAATTCCCCGCCGGACGCCACGTCGAGCCCGTCGACGATGGTCGCCATATGCGCGAGCAGCGGCGCGAAGGGATTGGCCTTCATCGCATAATGGAGCTGCACCTCACCGGGCATTGCGGTGCGCCATTCGGCGGCGCGCGCGGTCAGCATCGCGCGGTCATAGACAAAGAGCGGCGTGTCGCCCGCCGCCTCGGCGAGGGCATCGGCGCGCCGGCCCCCGATGCGCAGCATGCCGTCGGCGTCAGCAGCAAAGCCGGGCGGGATCGGGCCGTGCGGCTTCATGCCGCCACTCCTGCACCCCATTCGGCCGCGATCGCGACGCGGTCGAGCTTGCCATTGGGATTGCGCGGCAGCGCCTCGCGCCACTCGACGGCCTTGGGCTGCATGAAGTTGGGGAGCGTCCGGCGCAGTTCGGCGGCGAACGCCTCGCGATCCGCATCGGCCTTGCCGCGCACGATCAACTGGATCGCAGCGCCCAGCCGCGCGTCGGGCACGCCGAAGGCGACGGCTTCATAGACCATGCCGGTGGCGACGGCGGCATCCTCGACCTCGGTCGGGCTGACCCGGTTGCCCGCGGTCTTGATCATCGCATCGTCGCGGCCGACGAAATAGAGCAGGCCGTCACCATCGCGCCGCACCGTGTCGCCCGACCACACGGCGATGCCGCCCGACGCCGACGCGGCAGGTGCCGCGCGGAAACGCTCGGCGGTGCGTTCGGCGTCGCGCCAATAGCCCTGCGCGACGAGCGGCCCGCAATGGACGAGCTCGCCCGCTTCGCCATCGGCGGTGATGCTGCCGTCGGGGCGGCAGACGAGAATTTCGGCGTGGGGAATCGCACGGCCCATCGAGGTCGGATGCGCCGCGACCAACTCCGGGTCGAGCCAGGTAGACCGGAACGCTTCGGTCAGGCCGTACATCGGATAAATGTCGGCCTCGACAAAAGTCGCGCGCATCGCGTCGATCAGCGACGGCGTCAGCGCGCCGCCGCTGTTGGTAAGGCGGCGCAGCGATGCGGCGACATCGGCGGGCCAATCGACCTCGACAAGTTGCACCCACAAGGGCGGCACCCCGGCAAGCGTCGTGGCGCCGTGGCGCGCGACCGCCTTCACCACATCGCGCGGCGCCAGATAGTCGAGCGGCGCCACCGCCCCGCCCGCATACCAGGCCGAAAGGAGCTGGTTCTGGCCATAATCGAAGCTGAAAGGCAGCACCGCCAGCACGCGATCATCGGCGCCGAGCGCCAGATAGGTCGCGACACTCTCCGCACCGAGCCACAGATTGGCGTGACTGAGCATCACGCCCTTGGGCCGTCCGGTCGATCCGCTGGTATAGAGTATGGCAGCCAGATCGTCCGGATTGCCGGCGGAAGGCGGCAGCCTGTCCGGATGGCCGTCGATCGCCGCCTCTACCACGGTCAGATCGTGCAGCGCACAGTCGCCCGGAAGCCCGTCGCCCAGCATGTCGGCCCGCGCGCGATTGGTGAGCAGCAGCGCGGCGCCGCTGTCGGCCAGGATATGCGCGACCTGCGGTGCCTTCAGCAGCGGATTGACCGGCACATGGATCAGGCCGGCGCGCGCCGCGGCGAGCGGCATCAGGCAGGCGGCGCGCGTCTTCGCGCTCCAGCTCGCCACCCGGTCGCCGGGCCGGGCGCCCGCGGCGTGCAGCCATGCCGCCAGCCGGCCGACACCCGCATCGAGATCGGCAAACGACATCGGCGCGTCGCCGATGAGCAGCGCAGGCGCATCGGCCGCGCCGCGCAGCGCGAGATGGTCGAGGGGGTATGAGGGCGGGTTTTCGGCTTTGGTCATCGGCTGTTAGGACAGTGGTGATAGAGCGCCGCACCATGGATGGGAACGGTGAACATCACGCTAATGATGCCAAGCTGCCCGCCGCAGCGCGCGGCATGGGCCATGCTTCGCCGTTCGACCGTCCCCAATGGTTCGACCTGCTCGCCGCGCACGGATTCGCCGGAGAAGGCCGAATCGATGCGGTGGGCTCCGAAGGCCAAACCACGGCGTGGCTGCCGCTTCGGCGTGAAAAATCGGGCGCGGTTTCCGGGCTTGCCAACTGGTACAGCTTTGCAATCCGCCCGCTTTATACCGGCCAGGGCGACCATATGGCGGCGCTGCGCGATCTGTTCGCACGCGCCCGCGCCGAGGCCGCACGCCTGACGCTCTATCCCGTGCCCGATGCCGAAAAGGACAGCATCGCAACCGCGATGCGCGCCGCCGGCTGGTGGGTGCGCGCGGTGCCGGCGGGCGATCGCCACTGGCTCGACCTGACGGGGCTCGATCATGACGGCTGGTGGGCCACCCGCCCCGGCGCGCTGCGCAGCACGGTCCAGCGCAAGGCGAAAAAGAATATTGTCGCGATCGAGATTCTGACCGCATTCGACGCCGATGCCTGGGCGGCCTATGAGCATATCTACGCCGCGAGCTGGAAGCCCGAAGAAGGTGACCCCGCGCTGCTCCGCGCCTTTGCCGAGAGCGAAAGCGCGCGCGGCACCTTTCGCATGGGGCTGGCGCGGATCGACGGCGCAGCGGTGGCGGCGCAATATTGGACGGTCGAGGACGGCACCGCCTTCATCCACAAGCTCGCGCATGTCGAGGACAGTCTGAAGGCATCGCCCGGCACCCTGCTTTCGGCGGCTCTGTTCCGCCATGTCATCACGGTCGATGGCGTGCGCCGCATCGATTTCGGCACCGGCAACGACGCTTACAAGCGCGACTGGATGAACCGGCACGAGCCCTTGTGGCGATTGGAGGGTTTCAATCGCGGGCGCATCGCGGCATGGGGTCCGGCATTGAAGGCCTTTGCCCGTTCGCTGCTCAGGAAAGACACATGACCGAAGCCCATAAAGTCGATGCCACCCTTCGCGCCCTGCTCGCCGACGTCCTCGGCCTCGGCGACGAACGCGCAGCGGCGCTGACCGAAGACAGCGGCCTGTTCGGCGAACTGCCCGAATTCGATTCGATGGCGGTCGCAACCGTGCTGACCGAGATGGAGGACCGTCTCGGCATCCTGATCGACGATGACGATGTCGACGGCGAAATCTTCGAAACCTATGGCAATCTGCTGCGCTTCGCCGAACGCAAGGTTCAGGGCTGACCGGCATGCGAGGGGCGAATGGACGAGCATAGGCTTCGCATCGCACCCGTCGGCACGCCCCGCGCGACGATCCTGTTCGCGGCCCCCTTGTTCGAGGAAGCGAACCGCACCCGCCGCACTATCGTGCGCGCGATGCGCGCGCTGGCGGCGCAGGGTTTCGCCGCCGTGCTCCCCGACCTGCCGGGCCAGAATGAAAGCCCCGTCGCGCTCACCGATGTCGATTTGAACCGGTGGCAGAGCGCCTTTGCCGAGACGGCCGGTGAAATAGAGGGGCCGATCATTATCGCCGCGCTGCGCGGCGGCGCGCTGATCGACCATCATGCCGCGGCCGCAGCATGGTGGCGGCTGGCGCCCGTCGGCGGCGGCTCGCTGCTCCGCACCCTGCTGCGCGCGCGCGTCAGTGCCGATCGCGAGGCGGGCGTGACATCTTCCCTCGACAGCCTTCAGGACCAGGCGAAAAGCGAGCCCTTGTTGCTCGCCGGAAATTGTCTGTCACCGGCGATGATCGCGTCCCTCGCGACAAGCGAGCCGCAGGCGGTGACGCCGCTGCGCACTGTGGCGCTGGGCAGCGGCGACGAAGCGATTGGCGGTACGCCGCTGTGGCTGCGCGCCGAACCGGGCGAAGACGCCGCCATGGCTGAGGCGATGGCCGCCGACATCGCCGCATGGAGCCGGACATGCGGCATCAGCTAAGCTTCCCCTGCGAAGGCGCGGCGCTCGCCGCGAGCCTCGACGACGCGCCGGGAACGACCGGGCTGCTGATCGTGTCGGGCGGCAACGAGATCCGCAGCGGCGCGCATCGCGGCATGGCAATGCTGGCACAGCGGATCGCGGCGGCGGGCCATCCGGTCTTTCGCTTCGACCGCCGCGGGATCGGCGACAGCGAGGGCGAGAATGGCGGCTATACGCACAGCGGCGCCGACATCGCCGCCGCGATCGCCGCGTTCCGCACGGCGGCGCCGCACGTCACCCGCATCGTCGCCTTCGGCAATTGTGATGCGGCGAGCGCGCTGCTGCTGCACCAGCCGCTCACGCTCGACGGTCTGATCCTCGCCAATCCATGGACTTATGACGACGCGGAACCGGATGCGGGCGAGCAGCCGGCACTGCCCCCGGCCTCGGCGATCCGCGCACGCTATCTGGCGCGGCTCAAGGATCCCAAAAGCCTGCTGCGCCTGCTGAAGGGCGAGATCGATATCGGCAAACTGGTCCGCGGCCTGTCGGCGATGAAACGGACGCCGCAAGCCGCCGCACCCGACAGCCTCGCCGCGCGGCTCGACGCGGCGATGACCGCGCTGGCTTGCCCCGCGACGATCCTGCTCGCGACCGGCGACCGCACCGCGCAGGCATTCATCGCGCATTGCCGGCCCGCAAACATCCCGGTCGAACATCTCGACAGCGCATCGCACAGCTTCGCTGGCGGCGACGCGGATTGGCTTTTTGCAAGAATATTGGAACGGCTGCGCTGACGGCGGCTTTGGACCGAATGCGGACATTGCCACTTCCCCACTTGCTCACCCTGAGCTTGTAGAAGGGTGAACGGAGTGGGGTAGGCGAGCCTATTCGCCTTTCGTCATCCCGGACTTGATCCGGGATCCATTCACGCGGCGTCGGAACAATGGATTCCGGATCAAGTCCGGGATGACGGTGAAAAAAGTCGTTCGGCGCTACTCGCGAAAGATAGGCCCTGCAAGCTCGCAATCGATCACGGATAGCCCGGCGTCTTGGGCGCTTCGGGCAGGGGGATGAATTCTTCGCTGTCGCCCGCGACCAGCGGGAAATTGCCATCCTTCCAGTCGTGCTTCGCCTGATTGATCCGGTCGCGCGACGAGCTGACGAAATTCCACCACAGGTGCCGCGGGGTGCGGAAGGCTTCGCCGCCGAGCAGCATCACGCGTGCGTCGGTGTCAGCGCGCAGCGTCATCGCCTGCCCCGGCTTCAATATATAGAGGCTGTAACGGTCGAGCGCTTCGCCATCGAGGGTCGCATCGCCCATCGCGACCAGCACCGCGCGCTCGTCGGCCTCCGCTTCGATCGGCACGCTTGCCCCCGCCGCCATCAATATGTCGGCATAGATGGTCGCGGCGTGCTGGGTGATCGGCGATGTCGCGCCCCACAGCGTCCCCATGATCACGCGTGCCGACACCTTGCCGTCCTCGATCAGCGGCAGATCCTCCTTGGCGACATGCTCGAACGCCGGGTCGATCTCCTCCTTGCCGTCGGGCAGCGCAAGCCACGTTTGCATGCCCGAGATCGGCGACCCGGTCGCGCGCTCGGCCGCGGGCGTGCGCTCCGAATGGACGATGCCGCGCCCGGCGGTCATCAGATTGCACGCGCCGGGCCGGATCGTCGCCCAGGTGCCAAGGCTGTCGCGATGGTCGATCGCGCCTTCGAACAAATAGGTGACGGTGGCGAGGTTGATGTGCGGATGCGGGCGCACGTCCATCCCCTGCCCGATGTCGAAATGCGCCGGTCCGAACTGATCGACGAAGATGAAGGGGCCGACCATCGTCCGCTCCTTGTTCGGCAGCGTACGCCGCACATCGAAGGCCCCGATATCGTGGGTCGAGGGGGTAATGACCGTGAACATCAGCCAATCCTTTCCAGCCTGTGGCGCGTTTTGTCGGTTTCGACCGTGCCGGTGTTGCGCGTCGATCCCGGTTCGAGCAGCAGCACATGGCACTCGCCGTCCAGCGCCTCGGGACAATATTCGGTTCCGTGCGGCACGATGATGAATTCGCCCGGACCGACGATCACATCGCCGCTGCGCAGGCCCATCTTCATCCGGCCCTGCACCACCAGGAACAATTCATCTTCCGTTTCATGGTGATGCCAGTCGAACTTGCCTTCGAATTTCGCCAGCTTGACCTGAAAATCATTGATGTCGCCCGCGATCCGCGGGTTCCAGTGATCGTGGAAGCTCGCAAAGGCGGCGGCAAGGTTGACCTTGTCGATCGTCATGGTTCGAAGTCTCCAGTATAGCCTGCCCTGCGAAAGATCGCCTGCAAATCCTCTTTCATTGCCCAGCCCGGCGGCGCCTTGTCGACGTGGTTCCGGTGATTCATGTCGGCGCCAGCCTCGATCAACGCCGCCACGATGCCCAAATCATAGCCCGGGGCGTTGGCGCACCGGCTAGCCACCCAGAGTGGGCCATTGCCCTGTCGATCGATGCGGTTCACATCGGCGCCCGCCGCGATGAGCATCTTTATCGCCGCGCCATGCCCATATTCGGCCGCGACATGAAGCGCAGAAAATCCGTCCTTGTCTGCAGCGGTCGCATCCGCCCCCGCTTTCAAGCTCTTTTGTATCGCCGCAACGTCCCCTTCAGCGGCTTGATACCATAGGGGGCTGCGCCCATAATTATCGACGCCCGGACGCGGTTTTCTCCAGGGCCAAGTCGGCACGGCCTATTCGCCCGGCGCGAGCGCGCGGATCGCCAGCGCGTGAACGCGATTGCCCGGCAGGTCGCCGAGCGCCTTGTTCACTGCCCGCTGGCGCGCGACGCGGGTCTGGCCCGCGAAGCCCGCCCATCGGATCGTCAGGCTGAAATGCGATTCGCCGCTGCCGTCATCGCCGGCGTGGCCGTGATGCTGGGCGCTGTCGTTATTCAGGGTGAAATCGGCGTCGGGGAAAGCCGCGGCGAGCAGCGTTTCCATTTCGCGTTGGGCTGGACCTTTTTGCGTCATGCCCCCATGTTGGGAGCAGATACCCAGCATGACAAGCCCCCGCTCCCCCCGATTCCACGGCCGCGTTCCGCGTGAGGCCCCTTGCGCCGTTCCCGGCTGCCAAGAGCCCGGCGAATTTCGCGCCCCCGCGTCGCCGCATCGCTCGCCCGACGGACCGCCGCCCTATCGCTGGCTGTGCCTCGACCATGTTCGCGAATTCAACGCGGGCTATAATTATTTCGAGGGCATGAACGCCGACCAGATCATGGCCGCGCAGTCGCCGACCGCGGGTTGGGAGACCGAAAGCCGCACCTTTCGCGCTGCCGGCAGCGCCGACCTGCCGCCGCGCTGGGCCGATTTCAAGGATCCGATGGATGCGCTCGGCGCGCGCTTTCGCCAGCGCATGGACGAGGCGCGGCGCGAAGCCGCCGACCCGCGTTTCACCCGCGAGGAGCATCGCGCGCTGCAGCTGATGGGGCTCGCCACCGATGCCGACCGCGCCGCGCTGCGCCGCCGCTACAGCGAGCTGGTGCGCAAATATCACCCCGACCGCAACGGCGGCGACCGCAGCCATGAGGTGCGGCTGGGCGAAGTCGTCGCGGCCTATCAATTGCTGCGCAAGGCCAGGCCATTTGCATAGGAGAGGAACGGATGAGCGAACTCGACGCGGCGCGGATCGAAACGGTGAAACGCCATATGGCGCTGGAGATCACGCACGACTGGGACGGGGTGATCGCGACATTCGATCATCCACGTTACGAACTGCTCGGCCCCGGCACCGTCTTTGACGGCGAGGCCGCGGTGCGATCCTATTTCGCCGCGTCGCGCGAACCCTTCCCCGATCAGGCGAACGAGATCATCGCGATCGCCGCCGACGCGGCGACCGACACCGTGCTCGTCGAATTCTGGCTGACGGGCACGCACCTCGGCCCGCTGAAGCTGGGGCTGCGTACCGTCGAGCCGACGGGCAAGGCCTTTCGTATCCGTATGGCAGCGAGTTTCGAATTCGCACCAGGCAGCGACCGGATCGTCTGCGAGCGCCCCTATTACGACCAGTCGGCGGTGATGAAGGCGCTTGATCTGTTCTGAATAAGGCGTTGCAAGGGGCAACCCATCGCGATACCGCGCTAGCCGAAGCGTCGGCCCGTCCGGCGACTCTCTCCCGATGCGTTTTGCTGGACCTTGCGACATGACCGATATTCCGAACAGCCTTCCCGACCATCATGGTTCGACGCTGCTGGCAGCGCCCGATACCGAGGTCGATGCGCGCGAGCTGTTCGGGGTCGACATCGACATGAAGGTGCCGGCGTTCAGCGAATCCGACGAGCGGGTTCCCGACCTCGACCCCTCCTATGTCTTCGACGGCGACACCACGCTCGCGATCCTCGCGGGCTTCAAATATAACCGCCGCGTCATGGTGCAGGGCTATCACGGCACCGGCAAATCGACGCATATCGAACAGGTGGCGGCGCGGCTGAAATGGCCGTGCATCCGTATCAACCTCGACGCGCATATCAGCCGCCTCGACCTTGTCGGGCGCGATGCGATCGTGCTGCGCGACGGCAAGCAGGTGACCGAATTCCGCGAAGGCCTGCTTCCCTGGGCGCTGCAGACGCCGACCGCGCTCGTCTTCGACGAATATGACGCGGGGCGGCCCGACGTGATGTTCGTGATCCAGCGCGTGCTGGAGGCCGAAGGCAAGCTGACGCTGCTCGATCAGAACCGCGTCATCCGCCCGAACCCGCACTTCCGCCTGTTCGCCACCGCGAACACCGTCGGGCTGGGCGACACGAGCGGGCTCTATCACGGCACGCAGCAGATCAACCAGGGCCAGATGGACCGCTGGAACATCGTCGTGACGCTGAACTATCTGCCCGCGGCGACCGAGAGCGAGATCATCCTGAAGAAGGTGCCGGGCACCGACGATGCCACCGTCGCCAACATGGTGAAGGTTGCGGATCTGACGCGTCAGGGCTTCGTCAACGGCGATATCTCGACTGTCATGTCGCCGCGTACCGTCATCAGCTGGGCGCAGAATGCGGCGATCTTCCACAGCCTGGGCTTCGCCTTCCGCCTGTCGTTCCTCAACAAGTGCGACGAGGCCGAGCGGATGATCGTCGCCGAATATTATCAGCGCGTGTTCGGCGAAGACCTGCCCGAAGGCGTCGTCGGCAAATAAGGCGGGAGCGCGCGCCGCGCCCTTCCCTTCGCATTCAGCGCAGCACCGCCTCGGCATCGACGAGCCGGATGTCGTGCATCATGTTCAGATAGGCTTCGAAATAGCCCTTGTGCGACGCGCCGACGATGACGAGCGCTCGCGCACCGGGCTGCGCCGCCATCGCCGCGCGGATATTGGCGACCATGCGCAGGTTCCGCGTTTCCCACCAGCCGGTGTAGTAGCGGCCGTAATGCTGCGGCGAGGGTTCGGCGAGCGCGGCGCCGAAATCGCTGTCGAACGCCATCCGCATCGCCTCCGGGCTGTTGTAGGCGCGATAGAGGGCGAGCACGCCGTCACCGTCGAGCCGCTTTCTGAGGTCGGCATCGATAGCGCTGCGCTTCGCGGTCACCGGATTGTCCCAAGCGCGCTGGATCTCTTCGCCATAACCCGCTTCGCCCGCAACGCGGTTGGTCGCCGCATCGGCGCTGTGATCGTCGACCGAATAGACACGCTCAAGCCCCAGCCGCGCGGCCAGCGCCGCGCCGATCAGGAAATTTTCGTTGCGGCGTGTCGTCAGCATCGTCAGCCGCTCGACCAGCACCGCATCGAGCCCATCGCCCGCGCGCCGTTCGGTCGCGGGCAAGCGCAGCCATTGGACCAGCGCCGATGCCTGCTCGCCGCCCGCCAGGAAAACCGCGGCGAGATGCCGGCGCTGCGCCGCGGTGGGCTCGGCGGGCCAGTCGGCGAGGAGCCGCTCCGCCTCGACCGTCGCCGCCGGAACGTCGAGCCCCGTCGCCGCGCGCGCGGGTTCGGGGTTCCAGCAATAATCGTCATACACGCCGGGATAGATCGGTTTGTAGCGCAGCAGCATCTCGCAATCGGGACCCGAGAGCCCTTCGATGGTGACGATCTGCGGTCGCCACGCGGCGAGCCTAGTCAGCAGCGGGTCGAGGGCTTTGGCATCGAAATCCTTGGGAAAGCCCGACAGGTGCGGCGATCCGAGCACGAGTGCCTGCCCGGCCTCGCCCGCGACAGTCTGCTTGAGCCGGCTGGGGTCGAAGCTCGGCTCATAGGCGGGAGCCGCGGGCGCGGCGGTTGCAGCGAGCATCAGCGCGGCAAGTGCGAACATCATTTTCCTTCCCTGTCGCTGCACGGCCGACCGCGCGCAGTGGAGCCACTATACCAACGTGTATTAATTCATCAATACAGCCTGAAGCCGCACTTCGCGCTTCCAAAGCCCGCTGCGCTCTGCCAGCGTCGCCGCCATGATCCGGCGATTCCCGCGCATGCCCCGCCCCCCCAAGCGCTTGCTCGCTTTCGCTCTCGCCCTCCCGCTTGCAGGGTGTGCGACCGCGGTCGATTATGGCAAGGTTCCGCATTCGGCCTATGTCGCCGACGCACGCTGCACCGCGCAGGCCGGGGCGGAGGTCGATACCGCGGCGCTGCCGCTCTTCTTCGTGACGAGCCGCCTACCCGATTGCCGGACGCCCGACATCCGGCTGACCAACCATCGCGGCGACCGCATCCGCTATGGCCGCTTTGCAGCGCCGCACGACAGGAAGGTCGACGGCAAGACATGCTTTCTGACCCCGCTTGCCTTTCAGGAGGCGGGCGACTGGTGGGCGGGTCTGCAGGCCGAAACCGATCGCCGTCAGGGCCGCGTCCTCCTTTATGTCCATGGCTATCGCGAGACGTTCGAAACGACGTCGAAGGATGCGGCGCAGATCGCGCGGATGACCGGTTTCGATGGGCCGATCGTCGAATATAGCTGGCCGTCGCAGGGCAAGCTGCTGAGCTATGCCGTCGACGAAACCAACATGTATCATGACGTGCGCAATTTCCGCCTGTTCCTGAAGGCGCTCGCGGAGCGTCCGTGGGTGAAGGAAATCGTGGTCGTTTCGCACTCGCTCGGCGCGCGGCTGGTGATACCCGCAATCGCCTATGTCGACCGGACGGCGCCGAGCGCGGACAGCAGCAACATTTCCAACATCATCCTCGCCTCGCCCGATTTCGACCGCGAGACGTTCGAGCGCGACATTGCGAACGATGTGCTGTCCCCGGCGCGGGTCGCGCGCGACCGACGCATCACCGCCTATGTGTCGCGCAGCGACAAGGCGCTGGCGGCATCGCGCGCGCTGCACGGCTATCCGCGGCTCGGCTCTCCGTATTGCTTCGATCCGTTCGAGGCGGCGGATCTGCGCGCAAAGGGCCTGCCCGAACGCTGCTATGCCGCCGCCATTCCCGGCCTGACGATCGTCGACACCACCGACATTTCGCGTGGATCGACGGGGCACAGCGATTTCCTGCGCAGCGCGCTCGCCTGCATGGATTTTGTCGACATGATCCGCGGCAAGCGCAGCCGGCCCGAACGCACGCCCACGCATCTCGCCCATGTCTTTCGCCTCGCCCCCGATCCGCAGATGCCGAGCCGGCTCGACGAGACGATTTGCAACCGTCTCCCCGATGGCGACAAGGATTAGAGCCGATGCTCTTCCTTCGTCGGTGAAAGCCCGTTAGAGCCGATTCGATGTCCGGCCAGTCTCCCCTCGACGATTTCAAGACCGCGCTGTCGAGTGTAGCGCGCGCCGTGACGCGCGATGCCGAGGTCGAGGTGGGGTTCACCGCTGACGCGCCGGTCCAGATCGGCAAGCAGATCAAGGTGCCGACCCCGTCGCGCACCCTGCCCGCCGATCAGGTGGCCGAAGCGCGCGGCTTTGCCGACGGTTATGCGCTGCGCATGAAGCATCACAGCGACACGGTGCACGCCGCGGCACGCCCTGTCGAGCCGCTCGCCGCCGCGGCCTTCGATGCGATGGAGCGCGCGCGGGTCGAGGCGCTGGGCGCCCGCAACATGGCCGGAATGCGCGCCAATCTGCGCGCCAGCCTGGCGATGCGGATGCGCAGCGACCCGATCAGCCGCGCGCAGGATCGCGGCGAAGTCCCGATATCGAGCGCGCTCGAACTGATGCTGCGCGAGGCGCTGACCGGCGAACAGGCGCCGCAGGGCACCGAAACCGGGCTGTCGCTGGTGCGCGAATGGATCAGCCAGGATGCCGGCGCCGACCTGACCGCGCTCGCGATGCTGATCGACGATCAGGCCGCCTTTGCCGAAACCGCGCGGCTTGCGCTACGCCACCTCGACCTGATGCAGGCCGACGATCCGCTCGAGGAAGGCGCCGAGGACGGCGGCGAGGACGATCAGACCGAAGCCGAAGAGAGCCAGGAAGAACAGGAAAGCGAGGACGGCGGCACCGGCGAGAGTCAGGTCGACGCGCGCGCCGAAATGTCGGGCGATCAGGCCGACGATGGCGAAAGCGATCCCGACGCGCAGGAAATGGAAGCCGACGGCGAGCCCGAGATGGGCGGCGAAGGCGACGAGGGCATGTTGCCAGTGCGGCCCAACCGCCTGCCCACCGACGTTCCCGATTTTAACTATGTCCGCTTCACCGAGAAGCATGACGAGATCGTCGCCGCGACCGAATTATGCGACGAAGAGGAATTGACGCGGCTGCGCGCCTATCTCGACCAACAGATGACGCATCTGCAGGGCGCGGTGACGAAGCTCGCCAACCGTTTGCAACGCCGCCTGATGGCGCAGCAGAACCGCGCCTGGGATTTCGATCAGGAGGAAGGCCAGCTCGACGCCTCGCGTCTTGCCCGCGTCGTCGTGTCACCGGGCCATTCGCTGTCCTACAAGATCGAACGCGATACCGATTTTCGCGATACCGTCGTCACGCTGCTCCTCGACAACAGCGGGTCGATGCGCGGGCGGCCGATCAGCATTGCGGCGATCAGCGCCGACATTCTGGCCCGCACGCTCGAACGCTGCGGCGTGAAGACCGAGATTCTGGGCTTCACGACGCGGACGTGGAAGGGCGGGCAGAGCCGCGAGGACTGGCTCGCCGCCGGACGCCCGCCGCACCCCGGCCGCCTCAACGACCTGCGGCACATCATCTACAAGCCCGCCGACGAACCCTATCGCCGCGCCCGCAAGTCGCTCGGCCTGATGATGCGCGAGGGGCTGCTGAAAGAGAATATCGACGGCGAAGCGCTGATGTGGGCGCACACCCGCATCGTCAATCGCCCCGAGGAACGCCGCATCCTGATGGTGATCAGCGACGGCGCGCCGGTCGACGACAGCACGCTGTCGGTCAATCATGGCGCCTATCTCGACCAGCATCTGCGCCAGGTGATCGATTGGATCGAAAAGAAATCGCCGGTCGAGCTGTGCGCGATCGGCATCGGCCACGACGTAACGCGCTATTACAGCCGCGCGGTCACGATCATGGATGCCGAGCAATTGGGCGGCACGATGGTCGAACAATTGGCGGGATTGTTCGACATAGAATGAGCGGAAATTGATCAGTTCATAGCGGCTGTCGCGACTAAAGCCCGATAGTCCTCGATATTCCTCTCGAAATAGTGCAACTTGGGCGCGTCGAATGTTATCATAAACAAACTGCCATTACGCAATGTCGCGATCGCCTCACCTTTGCGCGTCAGTTCATCCGGTGTCACATATTCATAGCTGAAGCGGACGGCGGGTTCACCCATAAACTTCGCAGGAGACGAAGACCCGAGGTTGAAAACTGCAAGGCCATGATAAGATCTGTAGGTGCCTTCCAGAAACTCAGGAATATCCGTCAGCAAACTGTTCGGCTGAAGCTTCGGCAAGGGGTCATGCTTCTTGCTGCGCTCGCGTAGCAGCGGTTCTCCCGGTGCAATGTTGGCGAAGAAAGAAATGTCATTCAGGCGTTCGCCATCAAGCGTCCACGTTTCCGCCTTCTTCCCGACGCGCTGGGACAACTTATTCCAATCACGTGGCGGTGTGACTGTCATTTGCGATTTGGCGACCGCGACACGCTCGCCGGTCTTAATCAAATCATTGGCAGACAAGGCATGGGGGGAGACTGCTACAGAAAAGGTTGCGAAGAGGATAATTGGCCTCAAGAAGACGTTAGACATCCGGATAGCTTTCATTGCGGCGCCACCAAGGAACGGATCATCTCCGCATCCGGCGCATCAGGTTTCAATTGGAGATAACGAGCAAGCACAGAAGCAGCTTCTGTTTTGCGGTCCATCCGCATAAGTGAGAGCCCCATTCCCCGATACGCTCCAGACAACTCGGAATTGAGTTCCAAGGCCTGGCGATAAAAATCGACCGCGTTGGGGAGGTCGCGCGGGTTGGCTCGTAACCGATAAAGCTCGCCGCGCGCGAAGAGCAGAGCAGCAGTCCAACCTTCAGACCCAAGCCGAGTGATGAGATACTCCGAACCGGAAAAATCGTTCAGCTTAATTTGGTCCGCAAGAAATTGATCTATCCAAGGGGCCATAGCCGCCTGATATGCGCTCCGACCTTCAAACTCGCCTCCGGATACGCGGTTGGCCAAAATAGATAGGGTGTCTGCGCGCTCAAGATCGGTGGGATGCGAGGCAAAGAAGGCGACGCCATCGTATCTGCGGCTCCGCAACGCGCGTCCTGCCGACGTTGCATCAGCTTCGTTCATTGCGGAACGCCAAACTTCCGATGCCGCGGAAGGACGATAGCCAGCCGCAGCCATATAGCCAAAGCCCCTGATATCAGCAGCTCGCTCTTGGTCTCGATTGAAGCGGGCCAGCGCTCCATAAACAGAAATACGATAATCGCCGTAAGACTGGCCGCCGCCACTCCCATAACTGGCCGCCAGCGCTCCCATCACTGCAGTCCACGCCAAAAGGTCGCTGGACGAACGACGCCGGCGAAAGTCCTCGAGCGAATGACGCAACTCAAAATGCGCAAACTCATGGCCAAGGATTGATGCGAGTTCCGCTTCATTTCGCATCCGGAGAAGCAAGCCGGAATAGACACGCATCGTGCCATTCGGGCTCATTGAAGCGTTAAATATCGGCACGCGCAGAATGTAGATGCGCACACCACCGCAACGATCATCACCAACCGCGCGACATAATACGGATCGGACATAACTATTCAGCGCTTCATCGCGGATGATCAAGCGCGAGTCTCGAGTGACGCGTTCGCTCTCGTCATCGACCATCCACATACCGCGCTCATCCGCATTCTGCGGTTGATACGCGCCAGCATAGGTAGGCAAGTCAAACTCATGCTTTGAATCAGCTGTTGCACCGATTAGAGTCAATGCCGCGGCGACGAGCGCGATCCGCGCAAGTGACCGCCTCACAGAGCCTTTGCCTCTTCGATCACACTGCCAGGGAATTCTTCGAGCAACTGACGCATGCGCTTCTCAGCGCCCTCGCTCGTCCGGACATCCCCGCCCATTTGTCCATCCGCGTTCAGCCACAGCAACTCGCCGGTTTTCAGATCAACCAATCCTGCGTAACCACTATGGACACCCGACTGCACCCCCACGCCTGCAAATGCCGCAGCGAATTGCAAAAGCTTCCTTCCTGTCGATCCATATTGATCTTCGGTATAGATGAATAAACCATAATCCGCATCGGCAGCGCCAGGCAATTGAGCCACCTGCGGACCTAGTGTCCATTCAAATACGTCGTTTCGATTGTCCTGTTTTTTTGTTGGCAACCGATTGCCGACGAAGAACTGATAGTTGATTACCGACGTAGAGACCGCGGCGAAAAGCGACATATGCTCGGATAAAAAAAGGGCTTCCTCACCAACCGGTTCTGGGGCCTCAATGACGCGATTCCCCAAACGACTCTGCAAATTTTTCAAAGAGGTGCCCAACTGCTCGCGTCCTTGCGCTGTCCAGTCAGCATTGGGCTCGAACATTCCGGCGGTAGACTGAGACCCGACGCGTACAGTGGGCCGGAACAACAGGATAGCTTTCCCGCTGTTTGCAGGCAACGAAAAGCCCTGACGAACGGCGGTCCGCTCCTGTGCCAGCACCGAAACCGAGCTAATTGTCGCCGCCGCGGCAAGCGCAACAAAGAAAATACGAAAAAAATGCATGATTCCGCTCCCCCCACTCAAGCAAAAGCGGAAACGTCATAGTCGGTCAAGAGGGTAATATTGCTGCCCGTCGTACGGATACTATATATACCCGACCCTGTGATCTGACCCGGAACCGTGCCAAAACTGCTCCCACCCATAGGGTGACAACCCCTTCGCCGCCGGTTACACATTGCCGCCGGCGCCGCAGGGACTCGCAGCCCCACGACGGGACTCGCTGCGCCGATTGACGGGCCGATGGTCGCCGGCACGGGCTTGGGCCGCACCGATTTGGGGTGCGCTGCTGAAGGGGGCGAGTGACCGTGAAAAAAGCATCTGACCTGTTCATTGAATGCCTGGAAGAAGAGGGCGTCGAATATATCTTCGGCGTTCCGGGCGAGGAAAATCTCGACTTTCTCGACAGCCTGTCGCGTTCGCAAAAAATCAAGCTGATCCTGACCCGCCATGAGCAGGGGGCGGGCTTCATGGCCGCGACCTATGGCCGTCACACCGGCAAGACCGGGGTGTGCCTTGCGACGCTGGGCCCTGGCGCGACCAATTTCGTGACCGCCGCCGCCTATGCCCAGCTTGGCGGCATGCCGATGATGATGATCACCGGGCAGAAACCGATCAAGAAATCGAAGCAGGGCCGGTTCCAGATCCTCGACGTCGTCGCGATGATGGGGCCGATCACCAAATATACGCACCAGATGGCCTCGTCGGACAATATCCCGAGCCGCGTGCGCGAGGCCTTTCGCCTGGCCGAGGAAGAAAAGCCCGGCGCGGTGCATATCGAACTGCCCGAGGATATCGCCGACGAACATACCGAAAGCCTGCCGCTGAAGCGCAGCCATTCGCGCCGCCCGACCGCCGACGTCAAATCGATCCGCGAGGCGGTGAAGGCGCTCGAAAATGCGAAGGCGCCGGTACTGGTAATCGGCGCGGGCGCGAACCGCACGATGACCAGCCGGATGCTGCTGCAGTTCATCGAAAAGACCGGCATCCCCTTTCTGACCACCCAGCTCGGCAAGGGCGTGATCGACGAGCGGCATCCGAAATTCCTCGGGTGCGCGGCGCTGTCATCCGGAGATTTCGTGCACCGCGCGGTCGAGGCGTCGGACTGCATCGTCAACATCGGTCACGATGTGATTGAAAAGCCGCCCTTCTTTATGCAGCCCGGCGGGCCCACCGTTATCCATGTATCGACCAAGACCGCCGAGGTCGATCCGGTCTATTTCCCCGGCATCGAGGTCATTGGCGATATTGCCAATGCGATCTGGCAGATGAAGGAGGATATCGTGCCGAACGGCGGCTGGTCGTTCGACCATATGCTCGCCTATCGCAAGGCGGAGGTCGAGCATACCGCCCCGCTCGCCGCCGACACGCGCTTCCCGATCTTTCCGCCGCATCTGGTGCAGCAGGTCCGCGACGCGATGCCCGACGACGGCATCATCTGCCTCGACAATGGCGTCTACAAGATCTGGTTCGCGCGCGGCTACACCGCCTACCGCCCGAACACCGTATTGCTCGACAATGCGCTCGCGACGATGGGGGCGGGCCTGCCCAGCGCGATGATGTCGGCGATGGTCTACCCCGACCGCAAGGTGATGGCGATCTGCGGCGACGGCGGCTTCATGATGAACAGTCAGGAAATGGAGACCGCGGTTCGCCTGGGGCTCAACCTGACCGTGCTGATCCTCAACGATTCAAGCTATGGCATGATCCGCTGGAAACAGGCGAATATGGGGTTCAAGGATTGGGGACTGACCTATGGCAACCCCGATTTCGTCAAATATGCCGAAAGCTATGGCGCGCACGGCCACCGCGTGACAAGCGCCGCGCACCTCAAGGAACTTCTTGCCCACACGCGCGATACTCCCGGTGTGCACCTGATCGATTGCCCGGTGGATTATTCGGAGAATGACCAGATTTTGAACATCGACATCAAGAAATTGTCGAAGGAACTCTAATCTTTTACCCCCTCCCGCGAGCGGGAGGGGTAGCGAGACTTGGGAGCTTGCTCCCTAGTCGCAGCGGGGTGGGCATCCGCACCGCTGCTGGCCCACCCCCGACCCCTCCCGCCTGCGGGAGGGGGGAGTAAGCGCATGAAACTCAGAGACGTCTACCCGCTCTATCTCAACAACAAGGCGGTGCAGCCGAACACCGACCTCAAGGTGATCGACAAATTCACCGGCGAAATCGCGTTCCGTACTGCGCTGGCGACCCCCGACGTCATCGATGAAGCCATCGCCGGCGCGGTGCGCGCCGCCGAGCCGATGGCGCGGCTCGCGAGTTACGAGAAGCAGGATGTCCTCAATCATTGCGTCGCGCGCTTCAAGGAACGCTTCGACGAGCTTGCCTATGCGCTGTGCGTGGAAGCGGGAAAGCCGATCGCCGACAGCGAGGGCGAGGTCGGGCGCCTGATCGACACCTTCCGCATCGCCGCCGAAGAGGCGACGCGCAACTATGGCGAGATCCAGCCGCTCGACATATCGGCGCGCGCCAAGGGCTATATGGGGATGTGGAAGCGGGTGCCGATCGGCCCGTGCAGCTTTATCTCGCCGTTCAATTTTCCGCTCAACCTTGCGGCGCACAAGATCGCGCCGGCGATCGCGATGGGCTGCCCCTTCGTGATGAAGCCCGCCTCGATGACGCCGCTGGGCGCGATTATCATGGGCGAAGTTCTGGCGGAATGTGACATATTGCCCGAAGGCGCCTTCAGCATCCTGCCCGCGAGCCGCGATGGCGCCGATCTGTTCACCACCGATGACCGGCTGAAATTGCTGAGCTTCACCGGCTCGCCGGGCGTCGGCTGGGATCTCAAGGCAAAGGCGGGCAAGAAAAAGGTCGTGCTCGAACTCGGCGGCAATGCCGCGGTGATCGTCGACAAGGACGCCGACCTCGACCATGCGCTCGCTCGCATCATCTTCGGCGGCTATTATCAGTCGGGGCAAAGCTGCATCCATGTGCAGCGCGTCATCATCCACGCCGAAATCTACGACCGTTTCCGCGACATGCTCGTCGCCAAGGTGAAGACGCTCAAATCGGGCGATCCCAAAAAGCGCGACACCTTCATCGGCCCGATGATTTCGGCGAAGGAAGCCCAGCGGCTCAAGGGCTGGATCGACGACGCGGTCGCGGCCGGGGCGACACTGCTCGCGGGTGGCGGCTGCGAGGGCAATATGCTCGAGGCCAGCTTGCTGGAAAATGTGCCCGAGGGGGCCGACGTGGTGCGCGAGGAAGCCTTCGGCCCGGTGGTCGTCCTGTCGCGCTTCACCGACTGGAACGCGGCGCTGGACGAGGTCAACGACAGCAAATTCGGCTTGCAGGCCGGTATCTTCACCCGTGACATTCACAAGATATTGGAAGCATGGGACGACCTCGACGTCGGCGGCATCGTCGTCAATGACGTCTCTTCCTACCGCGTCGACAATATGCCTTATGGCGGGGTCAAGGATTCGGGCCTCGGGCGCGAGGGCATCCGTTTCGCGATGGAAGATATGAGCGAAATCCGCAATCTGGTGATCCGGCGCGCCTGATCCTGAATAACTGCGTCATTGCGAGCGAAGCGAAGCAATGACGAAGAATGGAAACCGCCGATGGTCACCGAACCGCCGCAAAACATTCTTCAAACTGTCGCGGCTTTGATTCGCCGCATGTAACAAAACTCGTGTCTAGGCCGTGGGCAGCCAAGGCTGCCTACGGAGTGAGACATGGCATCGATCTCGACCCTGCCGATCCCGAACCGCTTTCCCGATCCCTTCACCACCGAACCGCATGTGCCCGAGCGGGTGATCGGCGAGCGGCGCAATTACCGCACCGTGTGGGTCAGCGACATCCACCTTGGCACGCGCGGCTGCAACGCCGGGCTGCTGATCGACTTTTTCGACCATGTCGATTGCGAGACGCTCTATCTCGTCGGCGACATCATCGACGGCTGGCGGCTGAAGAAGCGGCATTTCTGGCCGCCCGAGCATAATGACGTCGTCTGGCGCGTGCTGAAGCGCGCGAAGCGCGGCACGCGCGTCGTCTATGTCCCCGGCAATCACGACGAGATGGTCAAGCCGTTCGACGGCTTCGATTTCGGCGGGGTCGAAATCCGGCGCGAGGCGATTCATCAGACCGCCGATGGCCGCAAGCTGCTGATCGTCCATGGCGACGAGTTCGACGCGGTAATGCTCGCGCACCGCTGGCTCGCCTTTGTCGGCGACGCAGCCTACACCGCGCTGATGAAGTGCAATGTGGTCGTCAACGCGATCCGCAGCCGCCTCGGCCTCCCCTATTGGTCGCTGTCGATGGTCGCCAAGCACAAGGTCAAGAACGCCGTCCAGTTCATCGGCCACTATGAAGAGGTGGTCGCCCATGCGGCGCGCTCGCGCGGGGTCGACGGGGTGGTGTGCGGGCATATCCACAGCGCAGAGATGCGCGCGATCGACGGCGTCGATTATTACAACGACGGCGACTGGGTCGAGGGTTGCACCGCGCTGGTCGAACATCATGACGGCCGCATGGAAATCCTGCACTGGGCCGAAGAAGTCGCCGCACGCGACGCGCCGGCCCCGCTCGGCCTTCCTGCTGCCGCCAAGGCCGCGTGAGCGCCGCATGCGGATATTGATCGTCACCGACGCCTGGGAGCCACAGGTCAACGGTGTCGTGCGCACGCTGCAGGCGACGATCGCCGAGTTGCGCGCGCAGGGGCATGTCGTGGGGGTGATCTCGCCCGATCTGTTCCGGTCAATCCCCTGCCCGACCTATGGCGAGATCCGCCTGGCCTTCGCGGGCAAGCGCGCCGTCGCACGGCGCATACGCGCCTTCGCACCCGAGGCGATTCATATCTCGACCGAGGGGCCGCTCGGCCTTGCGGCGCGGCGCTGGTGCATCGACACCGGCTTTCCCTTCACCACCGCCTATCACACGCGCTTTCCCGAATATGTCGCGGCGCGCATCCCGGTGTCGCCACAGCTCGTGTGGCGTTTCATTCGCTGGTTCCATCGCCCCGCGCAGCACATCATGGTCGCAACGCGCTCGCTGAAACGCGAACTCGCGGAGCAGGGCCTTGGGCAGACGATGATGTGGGAACGCGGCGTCGATCACGCGCTATTTCATCCCGGTTGCCCTCCGCATCCGGACTTTGCCGGCCTCGCCCGCCCGATCCAGCTTTATGTCGGCCGCGTCTCAGTCGAAAAAAATATCGAGGCCTTCCTCGAAACCCGCCATCCGGGAACGAAGGTGATCGTGGGCGACGGTCCGGCGCTCGATGAGTTGCGCGCCCGCTTTCCCGATGCCTGCTTCCTCGGCAAGCTCGGCGGCGAACGTCTTGCCGGCGCCTATGCCGGCGCCGACGTCTTCGTCTTCCCCAGCCGCACCGACACTTTCGGTCTTGTGGTGATCGAAGCGCTGTCGTGCGGGACGCCCGTCGCGGCCTATCCCGTTGCCGGCCCGGCCGACATCGTCACCGACGACGCTGGCGCTCTCGATACCAATCTCGATCGTGCGATCGCGCTGGCACTGACACGCGATCCGGCCCGCGCCGCGGCTTTGGGCCAACGCTACAGCTGGCCGAACTGCACGCGGCAATTTCTGCGCGCACTGACCTTCGTACCTGCCGAATCCGCGCCGTCGCCGGCCAGGATTTCAGCCCGCCTGGCCTAAAAGGCCTTGCGCCACTCCAGCTCGATATAGCGGCCGAGCGGGTCGATATAGCCCGGCGCATAGGTGAGCGGCACGACGCCGCTGGCGTCGGTGACCTTGCGCTGCGCATCGAACAGATTATCGATCGACAGGCGCAGGCGCGATCCCTTCAGGATCGGCAGCGCCTTGGTCAGTTCGGGCTTCTGATTGAAATCGACGAAGAAGCGCAGGTTGAAGGTCGCAAGATCGTGGAATGTCAGGTCGCCGTTGGCGCCGCCGACGACGCGGCTGCCGCTGTCATATTTGGCGCTGACCCGTGCGCCGATGCCCTTGTAAAAGACGCCGCCATCGAGTTCGACCAGATTGCGGTTGCTGCCGCCGCCATTGCCGGTCGCCGATCCGTTCAGCAGATCGAGTTCGGGAACGCCGGGCCGTATCAGCACGCGGTCAGTCAGCTTGATCGTGTGATAGAGCGACAATTGCCAGCGCCCGCCCTGCGGTCCGCCGAACATGCCGCCAGGACCGCCGCGCCCGCCGCGTCCCCCGCGAAAGCCGCCGCCGGGGCCACGCGGGCGTGCAGGCGCTGCGGCGGGCGCATCGCCCGATCCGGCGGGTTTAGCGGCCTGCCCGTCGGGCGGCGGCGGGGCGTCGCCCTGCGCCGGCTGCGGACGTCGCTCGGCGCCGCCAGCCGGACGACCGCCACCGAAGCGGCCCGCACCCGGACCCGCTTGCGACTGGCCGAAACTGCGGCCGAAATTGATCCCCCAGCGGATTTGCGAATTGGTTGCGCGGTCGAAATTCACCGGACGCTGGTCGAGCGCAACGAGCACGCCGCCGACGCGCGTTGCGCGATCCGGGAAAGCCGCTTCGATCTCCGGCGTCAGCAGCGGGAAGCTGTTACTGGTGTCGTCGCTGCGGTTGCTGTTGTAGTTGATCGAAAAGCTCAGCCCCTCGACCATCGGCGGCGACCAGTTGAGCCCGAGCTTCACATCGCGGCGCTGTTCGGCGAGGAGAAAAGGGTTGCCGCCGGTCGTCGTCTGGATCTGTACCGTCTGGCCGGTGCGGAAGTCGTAATAGGTGACATTGTCGGTAACCAGCGGCGCCGCGCCGAGCTGCGTCACCGAAGGCGCCGCCTCGTCGCGGTTGAAGCTTGCGAGCAGCGACAGATTGTCGGTCAGCCCCCAATTGAGCGTCGCGCCCCAGCTTTTTAGCGCGGCGAAATCGCTGGGGTTTTCGACCTGGCCGTTCAGCGTCAGCGAAATGCGGCCGATCTTGCCGACATCATAGTCGGGATCGAGGATCGGCACCGTCAGCGATCCGAAAACGCTCGGCGTGTCGCGCGCCAAGTCGCTTGTCGTGATGACGCCGCTGCGATCGGCGCGGCTGTCATAGCGCAGGCCGGTATAGGCGCCGGTGACCGATGCGCGGATCGGGCCGGCCCATCCCTCGACCACGCTGCCCGAGATATTGGCATTGCCGCCGAAGCTTTGCTGGCTGCTGTCGAAACGGTCGCGGCCGCCACTCAGGCGTTCGGTAAAGATGCGCTGATCGCTGTCGGCATAATTGCCCGTAACCGACCAACGCCACGCGCCGAGCATGCCGTTGGCGCTCGCCGAACCCGTCCAGTTCTGTGTCCGGCTGTCGCGGCGCAGCGGCTCGCTGACACCGCCCGCGCCGGGACCGAGGAGGCTGAGGCTGTCGGTCTGGTCGAACCGCAGGCTTGCCGACAGATCGGTGACCTTGTCGAGATTGCGGACGATCGTGCCGTCGATGATATAGGTGTCGCTGGCCGGCAGCAGGCTACGCCCCGTGTCGCCGAGGTCG
Organism: Sphingopyxis sp. MC1; assembly: GCF_000371385.1. NCBI lineage: Bacteria > Pseudomonadati > Pseudomonadota > Alphaproteobacteria > Sphingomonadales > Sphingopyxidaceae > Sphingopyxis > Sphingopyxis sp. MC1. Next base: position 33,516 of record NZ_AOUN01000014.1, on the reverse strand, counting down.
CGCTCGCGCTCGAGCAGCATCGTCTGATGCTCCCACCCCCCGTTGAGGTTGAAGCGGCCATTCTGCCCGATCGCGACGACCGCGGGTTCCAGCTCGCTCTTGAACTGCCCGCCCTGCGTCGGCACGCCTGCCTCGCCCTCCACCGACACCTGTTTAAAATCGGGCTTGAGCACGAAATTCACGACGCGGTCGGTTGCGGCATAGCCATATTGCAGCGCGACTTCCTCGGGGAAAATCTCGACCTTGGCGATCGCTTCGGGCGGAAGGTTGCGCACCGCGCCGAAGCCGCCGATCCGGCGCCCATTGACCAGGATAACGGGGCGCCCGCTGCCGCGCCCGCGCCCCGACCGCGTGATCGGTTCGAGCGCCGTCAGCAATTCCTCGATCGACGAGGCGCCATAGCTGGCGATCGCGGCTTCATCGAGTTCGGCCTCGGCCGCGATATCGGTGTCGAGTTGCCCCGCGATCCGCGGCGCGGTCACGACGATCTCGTCGGCATAGTCGATATCGTCGTCGGTCGCGGTGCCCGAGCTCGAAACGACGGGGACGGTCGCCTGATCCTGCGCCATCGCGGCCGGAACAGCCGCAATCGCGGCGCCGGTCAGCAACAGGGCGCGCATGGAAAGGAGCGGTCGAACATACATGGTGGGGGAGAGCCTTTATCTTGTCTTTTGATTATCATGCCGCCGCCGATTGAACCGGCGATGAAGCGAATTACCGCCTTGCCGGGCAGCTATTCGCTATTTGTCGCAACACTATGGCATCGCGAGGGCGCATCCACCAACGCCCCCTCCAGACCGACGAAGCGCTGGGCCGCCCGGCTTGACCCTAGACAGTCGGCCCCGGCATCCGTATCGGCCAGCCATGCCGACTCCAGCCTCTTCCGCCGCCCCCGAATCGATCCTGATCGTCGATTTCGGCAGCCAGGTCACCCAGCTCATCGCCCGCCGCGTCCGCGAGGCTGGCGTCTATAGCGAGATCGTCCCGTTCAGCGCCGCCGACGCTGCGCTCGAACGGATGAAGCCCAAGGGCGTGATCCTCTCGGGCTCACCGGCATCGGTCCCTGCGGCGGGCAGCCCGCGCGCCCCGCAATCGGTATTCGACAGCGGCCTCCCCATCCTCGGCATCTGCTACGGCCAGCAGGTGATGAGCCAGCAACTCGGCGGGCAGGTCGAACCCGGCGGCGCCGATGGCGAGCGCGACGGCGAATTCGGCCGCGCCTTCCTGACCGTCACCGAACCCTGCGTGCTCTTCGACGGGCTGTGGGAGGTCGGTGAACGGCATCAGGTGTGGATGAGCCACGGCGACCGCGTTACCCGCTTCGCTCCCGGCTTCCGCATCGTCGCGGTCAGCGACGGCGCCCCCTTCGCGCTGATCGCCGACGACGAACGCCGTTATTATGGCACGCAATTCCACCCCGAGGTCGTCCACACGCCCGACGGCGCCAAGCTGATCGCCAATTTCGTGCGCCATGTCTGCGGTTGCAGCGGCGACTGGACGATGGCCGAGTTCCGCGCCACGAAGATCGCCGAAATCCGCGCGCAGGTCGGCGACCAGCGCGTGCTGTGCGGCCTGTCGGGCGGCGTCGACAGCGCGGTCGCCGCGGTGCTGATCCACGAAGCGATCGGCGAGCAGCTTACCTGCGTCTTCGTCGACCATGGCCTGCTGCGCATGAACGAGCGCGAGCAGGTCGAACGGCTGTTCCGCGACCATTACAACATCCCGCTCGTCGTCGTCGATGCGGAGCAACGCTTCATGGCAGGCCTCGCCGGGGTCACCGACCCCGAAAAGAAGCGCAAGTTCATCGGCGCCGAATTCATCAACATCTTCGAGGAAGAAGCAAAGAAGATCGGCGGCGCCGACTTCCTCGCGCAGGGCACGCTCTATCCCGACGTCATCGAAAGCGTCAGCTTCACCGGCGGGCCGAGCGTGACGATCAAGAGCCATCACAATGTCGGCGGCCTGCCCGAACGCATGAACATGAAGCTCGTCGAACCGCTGCGCGAACTGTTCAAGGACGAGGTCCGCCTGCTCGGCAAGGAACTCGGCCTCCCCGACATCTTCGTTGGCCGCCACCCCTTCCCCGGCCCCGGCCTCGCAATCCGCATCCCCGGGGAGGTGTCGAAGGAGCGCTGTGACATCCTCCGCAAGGCCGATGCCGTCTATCTGGAAGAGATCCGCAATGCCGGGCTTTACGATGCGATCTGGCAGGCGTTCGCGGTGCTGCTGCCCGTCAAGACCGTCGGCGTGATGGGCGACGGGCGCACCTACGACCATGTCTGCGCGCTGCGTGCCGTAACCTCGACCGATGGAATGACCGCCGACATCTACCCCTTCGACGCGAGCTTTCTCAGCCGCTGCGCGACGCGCATCATCAACGAGGTGCAGGGCATCAACCGCGTGGTGTACGATTATACCTCGAAGCCGCCGGGCACGATCGAGTGGGAGTGACGCATCATGGGCAGCCACGAACGACTTGAGGTCGATGCGTCCGGCGGCTGCCAGTGCGGTGCGGTGCGCTATCGCATCAGCGCGGTGCTCGACACGTCGCACATCTGCCACTGCCGCATGTGCCAGAAGGCCGCTGGCAACTTCTTCATCGCGCTGATCGGCGTTCCGCGCGATGCCATCGTCTGGACGCGCGGGATGCCCGCGACCTTCAACAGTTCGGACAAGGCGGCGCGCGGCTTCTGCGCCGATTGTGGCACGCCGCTGCTCTACGATTATTTCGAGAGCAAGCACATCAATCTGACGACGGGATCGTTCGACGACCCCAGCCGTTTCGCGCCGCGTTTCCAGTTCGGGCTGGAGGCCCGCCTGCCCGTCTTCGCCGATCTGCCGATCCAGGCCGAAGGCACGACCGAGGAAACCATGGCCGATCTTGTCGCGGCGATCGCAGCGACCAATCATCAACATCCCGACCACGATACCGAAAGCTGGCCCGAATGACGCCCACTGCAAAGATTCTCCTGCTCGGTTCCGGCGAGCTCGGCCGCGAGTTCGTCATTTCTGCGAAACGCCTCGGCTGCCATGTGGTCGCGTGCGACAGCTACGCCGGCGCCCCCGCAATGCAGGTCGCCGACGAAGCCGAGGTTTTCTCGATGCTCGATGGCGACGCGCTGCGTGCCGCGGTCGAAAAGCACCGCCCCGACCATGTCGTGCCCGAGATCGAAGCGATCCGGACCGAAGTGCTGGCCGAACTCGAGGCCGAAGGGTTTCACATCGTCCCCTCGGCACGCGCCGCCCAGCTCACGATGAACCGCGATGCGATCCGCGACCTTGCCGCAAGCGAGCTGGGCCTGACGACCTCGACCTTCGAATATGCCACCAGCCGCGAAGAACTCGCCGCCGCCGCGGCGCGGATCGGCTTTCCGCTCGTCGTGAAGCCGGTGATGTCCTCCTCGGGCAAGGGGCAGAGCACTGTGAAGGACGCCGCCGGGATCGACGCCGCATGGGATTATGCGGCCGCCGGGATGCGCGGCGACCGGCTGCGCGTGATCGCAGAGGCCTTCATCGATTTCGATTATGAGATTACGCTGCTGACGGTGCGCCACACGGACGGTGTCGCCTTCTGCCCGCCGATCGGACATCGGCAGGAACGCGGCGACTATCGCGAAAGCTGGCAGCCCGCGGCCATGTCCGCGGCGGCGCTGCAGGCCGCGCAGGCGATGGCGACGAAGGTCGTCGATGCGCTCGGCGGCCATGGCATTTTCGGGGTCGAATTTTTCGTGAAGGGCGACGATGTCATCTTCTCCGAACTTTCCCCGCGCCCGCACGACACCGGCATGGTGACGCTGATCTCGCAGCAATATTCGGAATTCGACCTTCATGCCCGCGCAATACTGGGATTGCCGATTCCGCCGGTCGACGTGCCGCAAGCCAGCGCCAGCGCCGTGCTGCTGGCCGATCGCGACGCAAGCGATTTCGCGATCACCGGCCTCGCCGAAGCCCTGACGCCGCCGAACGCCGAAACCTCCATTGACGCGCGCCTCTTCGGCAAACCCGTCACGCGGCCGTATCGCCGCATGGGAGTGGCACTGGCAAAGGTGGCGGGCGGCACCACCGACGACGCGCGGGCGGCCGCTGTCGCGGCGGCGGACAGGCTGGCGATCCGATATCCGGAGTGAGCGATGTCTGGGAGCGACCGCTAGCGGTCGTCGGCCGACTTTTCTTCCGTCGTCATCCCGGCGAAGGCCGGGATCTCGCCGGTGCGTTACCACGATAGGATGAGATCCCGGCCTTCGCCGGGATGACGAGAGTGATTAGACAACGTCCGCTTCCCACCCCAAAGCAGACCCTCCGCAACACAGCACGCGGACATAGCTAGGCCGCCTTCCTTCCCCCTGCTACACCCCGCGCCATGTCACAGAAGAATCATCTCTATCTGGTCGATGGCTCCAGCTACATCTTCCGCGCCTATCATCGCCTGCCGCCGCTGACGAACCCGAACGGGGTGCCGGTCGGTGCGGTTTATGGCTACACCACGATGCTCTGGAAGCTCGCGAAGGATCTGCACGACGCGGACGGACCGACGCACCTTGCGGTCATCCTCGATCATTCGAGCCAGTCGTTCCGTAACGAGATTTACGATCAGTATAAGGCGAACCGTCCCGAGCCGCCCGAAGATCTGCGCCCGCAATTCCCGCTGATCCGCGACGCGACGCGCGCCTTTTCGTTGCCGTGCATTGAGATGGAGGGGTATGAGGCCGACGATCTGATCGCCTCCTATGCCGAGGCCGCGGTGCGCGAAGGGTGGGACGTGACCATCGTCAGCAGCGACAAGGATCTGATGCAGTTGATCCGCGAACCCGCGGACGGACCGCATGTCGACATGCTCGACACGATGAAGAATGTCCGGCTGGGGATCGACGCGGTGCATGAGAAGTTCGGCGTCTCCCCCGACCTCGTCGGCGACGTGCTCGCGCTGATGGGCGACAGCGTCGACAATGTGCCCGGCGTGCGCGGGGTCGGACCCAAGACCGCGACCAAGCTGATCCAGGAATATGGCAATCTGACCGCGGCGCTCGACGGGGCGGAGACGATGAAAGCGTCGAAGCTGCGCGAAAATCTGATCGAGCATCGGGCGATGGCCGAACTGTCGCGCGTGCTGGTCGATCTGAAACGCGATTGCCCGCTGCCCGACACGCTCGACAGTCTGAAGCTCGACGCGATCCCGCCGGCGCCGCTCAAACTGTTTCTCGACGAACATGGCTTTCGCTCGCTTTCCGCCAAGCTCGACAATGGCGTCGCCCCCGGTGGGCCGCCCACGCTGCCGCGCGCCGGCGCTGCGCCCGCCGCGGCGGCGCCCACCGGCCCGACGACGCCGGTGCTGCCCGCCATGCCGACAATCGACCGGGCAGCCTATGAATGCGTGACCGACCTCGACGCGCTCGACCGCTGGATCGCGGCGGCAAAGGCGGCGCATGTGGTTGCGATCGATACCGAAACGGCGAGTCTCGACAGCGTCACCGGCGAGCTTGTCGGCGTCAGCATGGCGATCGCGCCGGGGCAGGCCTGCTACATCCCGCTCGGCCATGGCGGCACTGACATGTTCGCCGAAAAGCCCCACCAGATTGCGATGGCCGACGCCATCGCGCGGATCGGCGCGCTGTTCGCCGACGACGCGGTGCTGAAGGTCGGGCATAATCTGAAATATGATATCGGCGTGCTGGCCCAGCATGGCGTGCGCGTCGCGCCCTATGACGACACGCTGCTGATGAGCTTCGCGCTCGACGCGGGCCAACATGGTCACGGCCTCGACGAGCTGGCAAAGCTGCATCTCGACCATGTCTGCCTGTCGTTCAAGGAGGTGTGCGGCACCGGCAAATCGCAGATCAGCTTCGCCGAAGTCCCGCTCGCCCGCGCGACCGAATATGCCGCCGAGGATGCCGATGTCGCGCTGCGACTGTGGCGGCTGCTCAAGCTGCGCCTGCCGCTCGAAGGGGGCACCCGCGTATACGAGATGGTCGACCGGCCGCTTGCCGGCGTCGTCGAGACGATGGAGCGCGCGGGTATCATGGTCGACCGCGATTATCTGGCGCGCCTGTCGGGCGAATTCGCGCAGGAAATGGCGCGGATGGAAACCGCGATCCATGCCGAGGCAGGACAGCCCTTCACCATCGGCAGTCCCAAGCAGCTCGGTGAGATATTGTTCGACAAGCTCGGCCTCAAGGGCGGGCGCAAGGGCAAGTCGGGCGACTGGTCGACCGACCAGAACGAGCTCGAGCGCCTCGAACGCGACGGCGTGCCGATCGCGCGCATGATCCTCGAATGGCGGCAACTCGCCAAGCTCAAATCGACCTATACCGACGCGCTGCAGCAACAGATCAATGCGAAGACCGGGCGCGTCCATACCAGCTACAGCCTCGTCGGCGCGCAGACCGGGCGGCTGTCGTCGACCGATCCCAATTTGCAGAATATCCCGATCCGCAGCGAGATCGGCCGCCAGATCCGCGATGCCTTCATCGCCGCGCCGGGCCACGTGCTGATCGCCGCCGACTATAGCCAGATCGAACTGCGCCTCGCCGCGCATATGGCCGATGTTCCCGAACTCAAGGAGGCGTTCGCGCAGGGTCAGGACATTCACGCCGCGACCGCGATCGAATTGTTCGGCGAGGTCAATCGCGACACCCGCGCCAAGGCGAAGACGGTCAATTTCTCGATCCTCTACGGCATTTCGCGCTGGGGGCTTGCGGGCCGGCTCGAAATCACGCCCGACGAGGCGCAGGCGCTGATCAGCCGCTATTTCGAGCGCTTCCCCGGCATCTCCGACTATATTCAGGGCACGCTCGAGCGCGCGCGCGAGCGCGGCTATACCGAGACCTTGTTCGGCCGAAAGACCTGGTTCCCGCGCATCAAGGCGGCGAACCAGAACGAACGCCAGGGCAGCGAACGCGCGGCGATCAACGCGCCGATCCAGGGCACCAGCGCCGACCTCATCAAGCGCGCGATGACGCGCATGCCCGTAGCGCTCGCCGAGGCGGGGCTGGATGAGGTGAAGATGCTGCTCCAGGTCCATGACGAACTCGTCTTCGAGGCACCCGAGGACAAGGCCGAAGCCGCCGGCGCCGTGATCCGCCGCGTGATGGCCGCCGCCGCCGAGCCGGTCCTGACGCTGTCGGTGCCGCTGGAGGTGGAGGTCGGAACCGGCAAGAGCTGGGGCGACGCGCATTGATCGCTGCGCTCCTGTTGTTCGCGGTGCAGGCAGCCGGTCCTGCAGCCGCAGCCCCGGGCGTCGAGACGACGGCCCCGTCCCCCGTCGCCGATCAGGATCTGCGCGAATTTGCGGCGATCGACGGGCGCAAGGTCGCGGGACGGCCGACCGGTGGCCCCTATGCCAATCCCGACAAGATCCTGCTCCTTACGCGCGACGGCAAAGGCTATCCCGCGGTCATGGCGAGCCTTGCCTTTCCGGCGCGGCAGTCGCTGCCCGCGCCGCCGCCGGGGACGCTGGCGGTGGTGCGGCTGCACCAACGGATGGAAACGATCATTCCCGGGCCGACTGCGGACGATCTGGCGTTCGTCGCCGCGAACCGCCTGCCGCTGTTCGTGATCGGCGAATGGGCCCGCCCGGCCCCGATGTGGGAAGTGGCATGGGTCGATGGCGGCGTGCGCTTTCGCACCGTCGGCGACGTCGGCGAAATCGGCCCCTGGCAGGATTGAGAGCGCACTGACGGCGCGATACGGGCGCCGAAACGCGCTTCGCCTGCGCCCGGCCGCGCGGGTTAAGGCTTGCACGCCGCCGCGCGGAGCCTATGACAATTTGATGACAGGGTGCAGACATGTGATGGGGCCGGAAAAGGCGGACATCCAATGAGCAATGCGGACAAGCGCGCGCCGGTGGCAACGCGTATCCAGCAGAATATCCTCGCGCGTGGCGAGCGCCGCCTGCTCAACTGGCTATGCGCGCGTTTGCCCGCCTGGGTAGCGCCCGACCAGCTCACGGCGCTCGGCTTTGCGGGCGCCCTGATGGTCGCGGGCGGCTATCTGTTGAGCTGGCTCGGCAGCGGCTGGCTGGCGCTGTCGCTCGCCGGCTATGTCGTCAACTGGTTCGGCGACTCGCTCGACGGCAGCCTTGCACGGTGGCGCAAGATCGAGCGGCCGACCTATGGCTATTTCGTCGACCATAGCGTCGATGCGATCGCGACTTTCCTGATGGTCGCGAGCATGGGGATGAGCCCTTTCATGCGCTTCGATGTCGCGCTGCTGGGGGTTGTTGGTTATTTTCTGCTGTCGATCCACACTTTCCTTGCGGCGAAGGTCGTCGGCGAATTCCGGCTTTCCTACCTTGCGGGCGGGCCGACCGAATTGCGGCTGATGCTGATGGCGTTGACGCTCGCGATGCCTGCGCTAGGCGACGAGCGCGTTCTGGGCAGCCATTTCTCGCCGCTCGACCTGTTCGGGCTCGGCGTGGCGAGCATTCTGGTGACGCTGTTCGTGATCCAGAGCCTGACGCTGGCGCGCACGCTGGCCGGCCGCGAGCCCTGAGGCCGATCAGCCGCGGACGCGCGCCTGTGGGTAAGTACCGAGCAGACGCAGCGTCTTGGTCTGGAAATCCAGTTCTTCGAGCGCGCGGTCGACATTTTCCTCGCCCGGCGCGCCGACGATATCGGCATAGAATTTGGTCGCGGCGAAGCTGCCGCCGTCCTGATAGCTCTCGAGCTTCGTCATGTTGACGCCGTTGGTCGCAAAGCCGCCCAGCGCCTTGTAGAGCGCGGCCGGAATATTCTTCACCTCGAAGATGAAGGTCGTCATCCGCGGCACATCGGCAGGCAGGTCGGCAAGCGGTTCGCGCGCCAGCACGACGAAGCGCGTCATATTGTGATCGGCGTCCTCGATGCCCGATTCGTGCAGCGTCAGCCCGTAAAGATCGGCGGCGTGCGGCGGCGCGACGGCGGCCAGCCCGACCTCGTCGCTGTCGGCGACCCAGGCTGCCGCGCCCGCGGTGTCGCTATGCGCGATCGGCGAGATATGGTGCGCGCGCAGCCAGTGGCGGCACTGTCCCAGCGCCTGTTCGTGACTCATCGCGCGCGTGACGGGGCCAAGATTGCGACTCATCAACCCGTGGCGGATGCGCAGAAAATGTTCGCCGACGATCGACAGACCGGATTCGGGCAACAGGAAATGAATGTCGGCGACGCGGCCATGCAGGCTGTTTTCGATCGGAATGATCGCGCGGTCGACGCGCCCGTCGCGCACCGCCTCGATCGCATCTTCGAAGCTGTAGCAGGGCAGCGGCAGCGCCTGCGGGTCGAATTCGCGCGCCGCAAGGTCGCTGTTCGCGCCGGGCGCGCCCTGAAAGGCCAGCCCCCGCGCGGGATCGGCGAGCGCCGCCGCCGTCATCGTGTCGACCAGTCTTTGTGCCGAAGCCGAATAGCTGCCCATGAACGCCTTCCAGAAAACCGCGCCGCGGCGCATAGCGGCCCCGCGATGCGGAGGCAACCGAACGTGCGCATGCCGCCGGGACATTTCATCCCCTTGCGCCCCCGCCCATGCCCAAGTAAGGGAGCGTCCAAATCAATCGATGCGCCCGGGGTGGGCGCCAGCGAACGGGGCCTGACATGGACGACCGCAACAATACTATCGCCGGCTGGGCTCTCTTCGCCGGTATCTGCGCGCTGGGCCTGACGATCGGCACCGGCATGCTGGGTGCGAGCCATGCCCCTGAAAAGCCCGGATTTCCTATCGAAGATGCCGAAGCCGGTGGCGGCGGCGGCGCGGCGGCGGTGCCGCTGCCCAACCTGCTCGCAGCCGCCGATCCGGCAAAGGGCGAAGCGGTGTTCGCGAAATGCGCCGCCTGCCATACGATCAATCAGGGCGGCGCCAATGGCATCGGCCCCAATCTTTACGGCACGATGGGTGAAGCCATCGGTCAGGGCAAGGGCGGCTTCGCCTTCTCCGACGCGCTCAAGAGCGTCGGCGGCAACTGGGACTTCGAAAAGATGGACCATTGGCTGACCAGCCCGCGCAAGTTCGCGCCAGGCACGAAAATGTCGTTCGCCGGCCTGTCGAGCCCCGAGGACCGCGCCAACCTGATCGTCTATCTGAACGCGCAGGGTTCGAACCTGCCGCTGCCCGCGCCCGAAGCGGCACCGGCTGCCGATGCCGCCGCTCCGGCGGAGGGCAAGGATGGCGCGGCACCGGCGGCCGAAGGCGACAAGGCGGCCGCCCCGGCCGAAGGCGCGGCTGCCGCGCCCGCCGAAGCCAGGAAATAATGCGCCGCGCGCCCGTCCTTCTGGCGGGCGTTTTGGCCCTCGCCGGTTGCGGCAAGGCCGCACCGCCGACGGATACGGCGGCGAGCGATGCGCCAGCGGCCGAAGCCGCGGTTCAGGCTATGCCCGCCGTCGCGCCGACCGCGGCGATGGGCGAACAGATTTTCAAGCGCTGCGCCGCCTGCCACACGATCGACAAGGATGGCCCGAACGGTATCGGCCCGAACTTGCACGGTATCGTCGGCCGCCCGGTCGCGTCGCATCCGGGCTTTGCCTATTCGGGCGCGATGAAGGCAAAGGGCGGCGTCTGGGACGCCGCCGCGCTCGATATCTATCTTGCCGATCCGATGAAGACCGTCCCCGGCACGCGTATGGCCTTTGCCGGGGTCATCGACGCCGCCGATCGCCAGGCGCTGATTCTCTACCTCGAAGACCAGTCGAAATAGCCTGATCCGTCGGGCGTCCGCTCCCCGAGGGCCAAGCCCTCGGGGTTCCTGGCCCTAGTGATGATCGGCGTTGGCGTAGAAGCTCTGGATGACGTCCCAGGCCTCTTCGGCATGTTCGACGAAGGTGAAGAGCTTGAGGTCGCGGGCGCTGATCACGCCCTCTTCGACCAGCGCCTCGAAATCGACGACGCGGTTCCAGAACTGCTTGCCGAACAGCACGATCGGGATCGGCTTGATCTTGCCGGTCTGGATCAGCGTCAGCAGCTCGAACATTTCGTCGAAGGTCCCGAAACCGCCGGGAAAGACCGCGACGGCGCGCGCGCGCAGCAGGAAGTGCATCTTGCGCAGCGCGAAATAGTGGAACTGGAAGCTTAGCGACGGGGTGACATAGCGGTTCGGCGCCTGTTCGTGCGGCAACACGATGTTGAGGCCGATCGATTCGCGCCCCTCGTCGGCCGCGCCGCGGTTGGCGGCTTCCATGATCGACGGGCCGCCACCCGAACAGACGACGAAATTGCGGTCGCCATTGGCATCGACGGGAACCTGGCTCGCCAGCCGCGCCAGCTTGCGCGCCTCGTCATAATAGCGCGCCTTGGCCTTCAGCCGCCGCGCGATATTGCGCGACGCATCGTCGGTCGCCGCGGCTTCGAGGCCGTCGGCCTGATCGGGTTCGGGAATACGCGCCGAGCCGTAGATGACGAGCGTCGATTCGATCTTCGCTTCGTCGAGCAGCAGTTCGGGCTTGAGCAGTTCGAGCTGGAAGCGCACCGGACGCAGGTCTTCGCGCAACAGGAAGTCGGTATCCTGAAATGCGAGCTTATAGGCTTCGCTTGCGGTCTGCGGGGTCGAGGTCGCCTGCTGGGCGAATTGGGCGTCGTCTTTGGCTTTGTGAAAACGCGAACGATGGGTCTGTTTATCTTTTGTCATTAGCGGACGGCTAGCCGCTTCGGTTGACTTTGCCAAGACGCCCGCGCGCGGGCTTGGTCAGCGGCAGAAGCCGTTGCCGCTCATGTCCATGTGGAAATGATTATAATGCGCGGCGTTATAATCGGGGCTGAGCACCGTGCCGAAGCGGCGGCATGCCGAGCTGTGCAGCGCACGCAGGAAGTCCTGCGACGCCCGGTCGCCCTTCCATCCGCCATCGAGCATGATCCGGCGTCCGTCGGCAAGGACGAAACCCGACACGTCGATCGCGTTGGAATAGGCGTGCTGCGACAGACGGCCCGACCGGCCACCATAGATGTTGCGGCAGCTGTAGGTGCCGAAGGTTTCGATCTTCACCACCTCTTGCCCGAAGAATTTCCGCGCCGCGGGCCGGACGGCATATTGCGCCCAGGCGGCGAAATTCTTCGCGAGCGGACAGGTCATCGGACCGAGGTTCGACACCGGGGTGCCGATGTCGAGCAGCTTGACCGAATCGATCGAGGTACAGCCGCCGCCATGATCCTGATCGGGCAGCGGCGTGAAGCGCACCCCCGCCTGTTTGAGATCGAAGGCGCATTGCTGCGCCTCGGGGCTGCTGAAGGACGCGGCGCCGATCGGCTGCGGCCGCTGCTGCTTGGTCGCGGCGGGGCGTTTGGCGTCGCTCCGTTTCATCACGTCGGGGGTGCTGAAACAGGCCGAGAGCGCCAGCGCCGCGGTTGCGGCGACCAGGATCCGGGGCTTCAGGAACGGCGGGATCGGCATGGCGTCAATTTACCGACATCTTGGTTAACAGGGCGTAAAGCTTTGGCGCGGCTTGCCGGAAATTTCGCACGTCCCGCGCATTTTGTTTGACAGTTGCGCGCGCCGCCTTAAACGCGGCGCCGGGCCACGCGGTCCCAACGCCGCGCGAGCTCTCTGCAAGGAGAGTCTGACATGACTGAAGTGCGTAAACCGCAGGCACGGCCTGCGCGTCCTTATTTTTCCTCCGGTCCGTGCGCGAAACCGCCGGTCTGGTCCCCCGAAAAACTCAACACCGAATCGCTCGGCCGTTCGCATCGTGCGAAGATCGGCAAGACGCGCCTCCAATATTGCATCGACCTGATGCGCGAGATGCTGCGCCTGCCCGATACGCACCGCATCGGCATCGTGCCGGGATCGGACACCGGCGCCTTTGAAATGGCGATGTGGACGATGCTGGGCGCCCGCCCCGTGACGGCGCTGGCCTGGGAGAGCTTCGGTGAAGGTTGGGTCACCGATGTCGCCAAGCAGCTCAAGCTCGATCCCACGGTGATCCGCGCCGATTACGGCCAGCTTCCCGATTTGGGCCAGGTCGACTGGTCGAACGACGTGCTCTTCACCTGGAACGGCACCACCAGCGGCGTCCGCGTTCCCGACGGCGACTGGATTCCGGCAGAGCGCGAGGGACTGAGCTTCGCCGACGCGACCAGCGCGGTTTTCGCCTATGACCTGCCGTGGGACAAGATCGACGTTGCGACCTTCAGCTGGCAGAAAGTGCTCGGCGGCGAAGGCGGCCACGGCGTGCTGATCCTGGGTCCGCGCGCGGTCGAACGGCTCGAAACCCATACGCCGGCCTGGCCGCTGCCCAAGGTGTTCCGCCTGATGTCGAAGGGCGCGCTTGCCGAAGGCGTGTTCAAGGGCGAGACCATCAACACCCCGTCGATGCTCGCGGTCGAAGACGCGATCTTTGCGCTCGAATGGGCGAAGTCGCTGGGCGGTCTCGACGGGCTGAAGGCGCGCAGCGATGCGAACGCCGCGGCACTCGACACGATCGTCGCCGAACGCGAATGGCTGAGCCATCTCGCCGCCGATCCCGCCAGCCGATCGAAGACGTCGGTGTGCCTGTCGGTCGCGGGGGCCGACGCGGATTTCATCAAGAAATTCGCCGGGCTGCTCGAAGCCGAGGGCGCGGCCTATGACATCGCCGGCTATCGCGATGCCCCGCCGGGGCTGCGCATCTGGTGCGGCGCGACGGTCGACACCGCCGATGTGGAAGCGCTCGGGCCCTGGCTCGACTGGGCTTACGCCTCGCTCAACTGATTTCGGTGTGTCCCCGCGAAGGCGGGGACCCATCTCCTGCCATTTCATTCCGCAAGCATCGGGAGCTGGGCTCCCGCCTTCGCGGGAGCACACGGAAGGTTTCATTCCATGACCGCACCCAAAGTTCTGATTTCCGACAAGATGGATCCCAAAGCCGCCGCGATCTTCAAGGAACGCGGCATCGACGTCGATGTCATCACCGGCAAGACGAAGGACGAGCTGATCGCGATGATCGGCGCCTATGACGGCCTCGCGATCCGCTCGGCCACCAAGGTCACCGCCGACGTCCTCGCCGCCGCGACAAACCTGAAGGTCGTCGGCCGCGCCGGGATCGGCGTCGACAATGTCGACATTCCCGAGGCGTCGAAGAAGGGCGTCGTCGTGATGAACACGCCCTTTGGCAACAGCATCACCACGGCCGAACATGCGATCGCGATGATGTTCGCGCTCGCGCGCCAGATTCCCGAGGCCAATGCGCTGACGCAGGCAGGCAAATGGCCGAAGAACGACTTCATGGGCGTCGAGCTGACGTCGAAGACGCTGGGCCTGATCGGCTGCGGCAATATCGGCAGCATCGTCGCCGAGCGCGCGCTGGGGCTGCGCATGAAGGTCGTCGCCTTCGATCCGTTCCTGACCCCCGAACGCGCGATCGAGCTCGGCGTCGAAAAGGCCGATCTCGACACATTGCTCGCCAAGGCCGATTTCATCACGCTGCACACGCCGCTGACCGACCAGACGCGCAACATCCTGTCGAAGGAAAATCTTGCGAAGACCAAGCAGGGCGTGCGCATCATCAACTGCGCGCGCGGCGGCCTGATCGACGAGGCGGCGCTGAAGGACGCGCTCGACAGCGGCCATGTCGCGGGCGCGGCGCTCGACGTGTTCCAGACCGAACCGCCGGCCGCCGATCATCCGCTGTTCGGCACGCCGAACTTCATCTGCACGCCGCACCTCGGCGCATCGACCGACGAAGCGCAGGTCAATGTCGCCATCCAGGTGGCCGAACAGCTTTCCGATTATCTGCTCACCGGCGGCATTACCAACGCGCTCAATGTGCCCAGCCTGTCGGCCGAGGAGGCGCCGAAGCTGCGCCCCTATATGAGCCTCGCCGAAAAGCTCGGCAGTCTGGTGGGTCAGCTCGCCCACGACAACCTCACCACCATCTCGATCGAGGTCGAGGGGGCGGCGGCCGAGCTTAACCTGAAGCCGATCACCGCCGCGGTCCTGACCGGGCTGATGCGCCGATATTCGGACAGCGTGAACATGGTCAACGCGCCGCATCTTGCCCGTGAACGCGGCCTCGACGTGCGCGAGGTGCGCCATGATCGCGAGGGCGATTATCACACCCTCGTCCGCGTCACCGTCGCCACCGAAGCCGGCGACCGCTCGGTCGCGGGGACGCTGTTCGGCAACAACGAACCGCGGCTCGTCGAAATGTTCGGCATCAAGGTCGAGGCCGATCTCGACGGCGACATGCTCTATATCGTCAACGAGGACGCGCCCGGCTTCATCGGTCGCATCGGCAGCACGCTGGGCGATGCGGGGCTGAACATCGGCACCTTCCACCTCGGCCGCCGCGCCGCCGGGGGCGAGGCGGTGCTGCTGCTCAGCCTCGACTCGGCCATGCCCGAACCTTTGTTGTGGCAGGTCTGCCAGCTGCCCGGCGTCAAGATGGTGAAGGGACTGAAGTTCTGATCGCTCCAAGGAAATCCGTGTTCCCGAGCGAAGACGAGGGACCCGTTCGAGCGTCGCGAGAACCAGCGAGGTAGCTGCCTCGACTTCGCTCGGCAAAGCCCCTCGTCTCCGCTCGGGGATACGGCGTTGATTGAAACCTCGCTTTTCCCGCTCTAAGGCCACCCCCATGACCAAGGCCCCTGCCCTGCTGCCCGAAGGCCTCCGCGACCGCCTGCCCGCGCAGGCCGAGGCCGCGTCGCGCGTCACCCGCGCGCTCGTCGATGCGATGCGCGCACATGGTTATGGCCGCGTTTCGCCGCCGCTCGCCGAATTTCGCGAAACGCTGGGCGGCAATGACGAACGCGCCGCGCGCGATCTGCTCCGCTTCACCGACCCGGTGTCACAGCGCACGCTCGCGCTGCGACCCGACATCACGCGGCAGGTCGGTCGCATCGCAACCTCGCTGCTCGGGCATGCGCCGCGGCCGCTGCGGCTGTGCTATGCCGGCCAGGTGGTCAAGCTGCGCGCGAGCCAGCTCCGCCCGGCGCGCGAAATGCTGCAGGTGGGCGCCGAACTGATCGGCAGCGACAGCGTCGCCGCCGCGCGCGAGATTGTATCGGTCGCGATCGACGCGCTCGATGCGGCGGGCATCGGCCGGGTTACGATCGACTTCACCCTGCCCGATGTCGTCGACCTGCTCGCCGCCGGTCCGCTGCCCATTACGGCCGACCTGCAGATGCTGCGTGACGAACTCGACGCAAAGGATGCCGGCGCGCTCGCCCGCATCGGAGCCGAAGCCTATCTGCCGTTGCTGCGCGCGACGGGACCGTTCGACCGCGCGATCGCCGATCTGCGCGCGTTCGACACCGCGGGCGTACTCACCAGTCGTATCGACGCGCTGGAAGAAATCGCGGCGCCGATCCGCGGCCGGGCCGATCTGACCCTCGATCCGACCGAGCGCCACGGCTTTGCCTATCAAAGCTGGTTCGGCTTCCAGATCTTCGTCCCCGGCCAGGGCGACGCGATCGGCCGCGGCGGCGGCTATGCGATCCCGGTCGGCGACGATCAGGAAGAACCCGCGGTGGGCTTTTCGCTCTACCCCGACCCGTTGATCGACGAAGGATTGGGCGTCGAGCGCGACAGCGATCGGCGGATATTCCTGCCGCTCGGCCACGATCCGGCACTCGCGGCCAGCCTGCGCGCGGATGGATGGCAAACGGTCGCGGCGCTCACCGATGCCGACGAAGCGGTGCGGCTCGGGTGCGGCTTCACGCTCCGCCCCGAAGGGCCGGTTGCCGCTTAAAAATCCGAAACGCCGAAACGCGGAATCCCCTGATTGACGCCCGGCGGGTCGAGCACGGTCACGTCGAGCTCGATCGGCTCGCCGATCCAGTGCGCAAGGCGGGTGTGATCGGCGAGATCGTCGTCAGTGAGCGGGTGAACGAGCGCGCGCAGCCCCGTCGCCTCGATCGCCTCCACGACGGCGGCGCGATGGCGCGCGAGGAAATGCACCTCATATTGCGCGATCGGATGCGGCCCGGCCGCGCCATCGGTCATGGCCCCGACAAACAGGATTGCAGGATCGGCACCGAAGGCGTCGCGCAAGGTCGCCGCTGCCGTTCGCTCGGCAGGGTCATAATAGATATGCGCGTGATAGGGTGCGTCGGGATCGGTCATTGGCGCCTCTTTGGCGGGCATCAGCTGACCCGCCTCATTGGCCCTGCGACAAACGGCTCCGCGCAGAGTCAACCCACGACCGATAGCGGCCCCTTCTCCCCTCGTCATCCCGGACTTGATCCGGGATCCATTCACGCAGCGCCGGAATAGTGGATCCCGGATCAAGTCCGGGATGACGAGATGTTGGAAGGCGTGATTTGAGACAGGGGCCAAGGCGGTTGGTGACCCCCAGAATCTATCGCCCGAACACCCGCTTCAGCCACGCATCGACCGTCGCGGTCGCCGCGTAGGACGGATCGCCGAGGCGGCGGTTGATCTCGGCATGGCCCTTCAATCCTTCGCCCGGAAAGCTGCCGAACGCGACGCGGCTGCCGCCGGCCTCGAGCGCGGCGCCGAGCGCCCTGGCCTGGCGCACGCCGTCGGGCCGCTGGACGTGCAGCAACAGAAAGTCGGACGCATTGGGCGCGGCCGCCTGCGCCGTCGGCGACAGCGCGCGCTGGCGCGCCGGATCGGTGCCGAAGGCCTGCGCATAGGTCGACTGCATGATTTGCGGCCCGTCCTTCATCTGTGCCGCCACGTCATAGGCCGCCCCGTCGATCGGCACGACACCCGCAATATCGGCAAAGGACAGGCCGGCGCCCTTCAGATAGCGCGGGTCGGTGCCGACCAGCGCGACCAGATGCGCGCCCGCGCTGTGCCCCATCAGCACGATGCGATGCCGGTCGATGCCCAGCGCATCGGCGCGCTCGACGATCGCCCGCACCGCTGCCGCAACATCGGCGGCCTGCTCCTCGACCGTCGCAGCGGGGACGAGACGATAGTTGATCGACGCAAAGGCATAGCCTTCGGCAGGATAATGTTCGGGTTTGAACTGGCCGGTCGCATTGTCCTTGTCGCCGCGCTTCCAGCCGCCGCCATGCACGAAGACGATCAGCGGCGCCGGACCGGCCGCGCCCTTTGCGCGCCATATGTCGAGCGTCTGGAGCGGATCGCGGCCATAGGCGATCGTTTCGCTGCCCGCGACCTTTGCCCCGGCATCGGCGCCCATGCGCTCCGCCATGCGTTCGGCAATCCGCTCGCGCAGCCGTTCCCGCGCCTCGGCGAGGGGGCCCGGCACCATCAGGCTCGCCGCGACAAACGCCGCCATCGCGGCCCATCCGGTCGAAAATCGCGTCGTCATCATCGCCTCCGTCGTCCTGCTATCCACCGTTCACTAGCCCGCAATTGTCGCGAGGATGTGACCACGCACCGCGATGTTATGACAAGATGTAACAGCCGCGATCGGCGCGGCGCCGCACGATTTTACGGCCTTCGCCCTTGCCTCGACAGCCAAATCCGCTAAGGCCGCGCCGGGTCGAAAGGGCCCCGTTCAGCAGGACAGCGTCATGGCAAATGTTACCGTCATCGGGTCGCAGTGGGGCGACGAGGGCAAGGGCAAGATCGTCGATTGGCTCGCCAGCCGCGCCGACGCGGTCGTCCGCTTTCAGGGCGGCCATAACGCCGGTCACACACTGGTCGTCGGCGAACAGGTGTACAAGCTGTCGCTGCTTCCGTCGGGCATCGTCACCGGCACGCTGTCGATCATCGGCAACGGCGTCGTACTCGATCCCTGGGCGCTGAAAGACGAGATTGCCAAGCTGCGCGGCCAGGGCGTCGAGATCAATGCGGAGAATTTCGCGATCGCCGACAATTGCGCGCTGATTCTGCCCTTTCACCGCGACCTCGATGGCTTGCGCGAAACCGCGGCGGGTGCGGGCAAGATCGGGACGACGGGCCGCGGCATCGGCCCGGCTTATGAGGACAAGGTCGGCCGCCGCGCGCTGCGCGTGTGCGACCTTGCGCATCTCGACAAGCTCGATCCGCAGATCGATCGCCTGACCGCGCATCACGACGCGCTGCGTGCCGGCTTCGGCGAGCCGCCGATCGATCGCGAGCGACTGAAGGCCGACCTCGCCGAGATTGCCGATTTCGTGCTCGAATATGCCCAGCCGGTGTGGAAGCGGCTGAAGAAGGTCCGCAAGGCGGGCGCACGCATCCTGTTCGAAGGCGCACAGGGCGTGCTGCTCGACGTCGATCACGGCACCTATCCCTTCGTCACCAGCTCGAACACGGTCAGCGGCACTGCCGCCAGCGGCTCGGGCCTCGGCCCGTCGGCCGTCGGCTTCGTGCTCGGTATCGCCAAGGCCTATACGACCCGCGTCGGCAGCGGCCCCTTCCCCACCGAACTCGAGGACGAAACCGGCCAGCGACTCGGCGAACGCGGGCATGAATTCGGCACCGTCACCGGACGCAAGCGCCGCTGCGGCTGGTTCGACGCGGTGCTGGTGCGTCAGAGCTGCGCGGTGTCGGGCGTCACCGGCATCGCGCTGACCAAGCTCGACGTGCTCGACGGCTTCGACAAGGTGCGCATCTGCACCGGTTATCGTTTGCGCGGCAAGATCCTCGACTATTTCCCGGCGCACGCCGCCGATCAGGCCGAGGTCGAACCGATCTACGAAGAGATGGACGGCTGGAGCGAATCGACCGCAGGGGCGCGCAGCTATGCCGACCTGCCGGCGCAGGCGATCAAATATATCCAGCGCGTTCAGGAACTGATCGAAACCCCCATCGCGCTCGTGTCGACGAGCCCCGAGCGCGAGGACACGATCCTGATCCGCGATCCGTTCAGCGACTGACCCCGCGAAGCGATCAGGCGTCGACGGACGCGCTGACCTCTGCATCGAGCGCCTGCGTCAGATCGGCGGCGATTTCGTCGGCCTCCTCGAGTCCCACCGACAGGCGCACGAGCCCGTCGGCGATGCCGTGCGCGCGGCGCTCCTCCGCAGTGTAGGTCGAATGGGTCATGCTCGCCGGATGCTGGATCAGGCTTTCGGCATCGCCGAGCGACACGGCGCGCTGGACAAGCGCCAGCCGGTTCATCATCGCCACGCCCGCGGCGTAGCCGCCCTTCAGTTCAAAGGCGATCATGCCCCCGAAACCCGGCATCTGCCGCCGCGCCAGATCATGCTGGGCGAAACATGCCAGCCCCGGATAATGCACCGCAGCAACCGCCGGGTGATCGTTCAGCGTGGCCGCAATCGCCGCAGCCGACCGGCAATGTTCCGCCATGCGCAGCTTCAACGTCTTGAGCCCGCGCAGCACCAGCATGGCGTTGAAGGGCGCCATCACCGCGCCGGTCATGTCCTTGACCCCGACCAGACGCACCTGCTGCATATCGGCGCCGGTGCCGAGCGCGATGCCGCCGACCAGATCGCCATGCCCGCCCAGATATTTGGTCGCCGAATGCACCACTATGTCCGCGCCGAGCGTGATCGGCTGCGTCAAGACGGGCGTCGCATAGGTGTTGTCGACGACGGTGCGCGCGCCATGGTCGCGCGCGATCGCCGACACCGCGGCGATATCGACCAGCCGCATGTTCGGATTGGCGGGGGTTTCGAAATAGACGATCTTCGTCGCGTCGGAGATGCAGGCTTCGAGATTGGCGGGATCGGTCAGGTCGACGTGGGTGACGCGAACGCCGAACCGCGCAAGGCCGTGGCGCATGAAGGCGAAGGTGCAGCCGTAGAGCGTCTGATCGACGATGATTTCGTCGCCGGGCTTCAGAAAGGAC
The DNA here is from genome assembly GCF_000371385.1 of Sphingopyxis sp. MC1. Lineage (NCBI taxonomy): Bacteria > Pseudomonadati > Pseudomonadota > Alphaproteobacteria > Sphingomonadales > Sphingopyxidaceae > Sphingopyxis > Sphingopyxis sp. MC1. Next base: position 12,916 of record NZ_AOUN01000014.1, on the reverse strand, counting down.
CAGAAAACCGCCGATATCGCGCCCATCCCCGACGCCGTCGCGACGGCGGCTTCCGCGCCTTCGAGCGCGGCCATCCGCCGTTCGAGCAGGTCGACCGTCGGATTGGCGATGCGGCTGTAGAAATAGCCCTCGCGCTCGCCCGCAAAAATCTTGGCCCCCGCCTCGGCGGTTTCAAACACAAAGGTCGATGACAGGTGCAGCGGCGGCACCAGCGCGCCGTCATTGGCCTTTGCGTCATAGCCGGCATGAATGGCGCGGGTCGCGAAACCCGAAAGCGGAAAGGACGACATGACGGGCGCGGCTCCTGCGGTGAACGAGCGCCGCTTTTATCAAAAGGCTGGTGGCAGGTGCTTCCAATATATGCCACTAGGAGAACGTATATTGGAATATTCTGCCAGGTATTGCCTTTATGGATCGCAAGGATCACCAGATCGTCCGCGCCTTGATGCACGACGGCCGGCTGAGCAATCAGGATCTGGCCGCGGCGGTGAACCTGTCGCCGTCGCCCTGTCTGCGCCGGGTTCGTCTGCTCGAAGAGCGCGGCGTCATCACCGGCTATGCCGCGCTCGTCGATCAAAAGGCGATGGGCTATCCGATCACCGTCTTCGTCGGCATCCGGCTCAGCAAGCATGACCAAGCGACCGTGCAGGCGTTCGAGCGGGCGATCGGCGCCATCGACGATATTCTCGACTGCTTCCTGATGACGGGCGATATCGACTATCTGTTGCGGGTCGTCGCGCCCGACCTCGACGGCTACGAACGCTTCGTGCGCGAACGGCTGCACGCGATCGACGGCATCGCGTCGATCGACACCAGCCTGGCCTACGGCGTGGTCAAGCAGAGCCGCGTGCTGCCGCTACCCGGCTGACGCCCCGCGCTCCGCCGCGGCGACGGCCTCGATGGCGGCAACGAAGCCCGCCGGGTCATCCTCCTGGATGAAATGCCCGCCTTTTAGCGTGCGGTGCGGCATGCCGGCGGTTCCGGGCACGCGGCCGAGGAACAGGGCATCGCCGCCGCGCGTGATCGGGTCGCCGTCCGAAAAGCAGCAGAGGAAAGGCTTGTCGAAGTGTTCGAGCGCGGCCCATGCGCGCTTCTGATCGGGTACTGCGACATTGTCGCCCAGCGGCACGAACGACGGATAGATGCGCGGTGCGACCTTCGACGCGCGCGTCGGAAAGGGCGCGTCATAAGCGGCGATTTCTTCGGCGCTGAGCGGGCGCTTCGTTCCCGCCTTGACGATCCGGCCGATCGGGAACAGCGGGCTGTAGCGCGAAAAGGCGCGCCAGATCGCAAAGGCGCGGGGCGCCGCCTGCCCCTCGGGCAGTCCGCCGTTCGATAGCGCGACACCCGCGAAGCGCTCGGGCATTTCGGCGACCAGACGCAGCCCGATCAGCGAACCCCAATCCTGGCAGACGAGGATCATGTTCCGAAGGTCGAGCGTCTCGATCCAGGCGCGCATCCACGCGACCTGCTGCGCATAGCTGTAGGCCGACCGGTCGAGCGGCTTGTCGGAGCGACCGAAGCCGATGAGGTCAGGCGCAACAGCCCGGAAGCCCGCGCGCACCGCGGGACCGATCATGTGGCGGTAGAGATAGCTCCACGTCGGCTCGCCGTGCAGCATGAGCACCGGCTGTGCATCGGCGGCGCCCTCGTCGATATAATGGACGCGCAGGCCGCCCGCGATCTCGGTATATCGCGGCGCGAAAGGCCAGTCGGTCAGGCCCGCAAAACATTCGTCCGGTGTACGATAAACCCGCATAATCCCCCCCCCTTGGTCCCGATCACTCTAGAATTGCCGCGCGGTGCGGCGCAAGACGCGCTTTCGTTCGGCGGCGCGGCGTGGCACGGTCGGCCGATGAGCCGCACTATCCTGGTCTTCTACGGAAGCTATCGCCGCGACCGGCAGGGCATCAAGCTTGCCCGCTGGATCGTCGATTCCCTTGCTGCGCGCGGCGACCGCGCCGAACTGGTCGATGCGATGGCGGTGGATCTGCCGATGCTCGACCGACGGCACAGCGATTTTGCAGCGGGCGAGGCCCCCGCCGCGATGGATGCGCTCGCCGACCGGATCGCCGCCGCGGACGGCTTCGTTTTCGTGACCGGCGAGTATAATGGCGGGTTGCAACCGGGCCTCAAGAATCTGGTCGACCATTATCTTCCCCAATTCGCGTGGCGCCCCGCCGCCATCGCCTCTTATTCCGCGGGCCCCTTCGCCGGCATCCGCGCCGCGACCGCGTGGCGCACGACGCTTGGCGCGATGGGCATGGTGGTCACCGCGACCCCGCTCAGCCTCGCGCGCATCGGTGGTGCTTTCGATGCCGACGGCGGGCCTGCGGGCGAGGACGGCGAGCGGCTGGCACGGGCCTTTCCGCGCTTCGCCGACGACCTTGCCTGGTGGACCGACGCCGCGAAGGCGCAGCGCGAACAAGCGCCGCCGCCCTTCTAACCCGATTTGAGCTCCTTCCCGAGCCGCAGGCTGGCGCGCCAGAAGAAGAAGGCCGGGATCAGCCCGAGCCACGCCGCCCCATAAAGGACATAGCGGACGCTTTCGGTGCCGAGGGTCGGCTTGAGTTCCTCCGACGCCATGCCGAAGAGGAGCGGGCCAAGTCCGAGGCCGATCAGATTCTGCAGGAACAGCATCACCGCGCTGGCCATTGCGCGCGCCTCGGGTTGCACCAGCCCGTGGACGCAGGCGAAGGTCGGCCCGTAATAAGCGGCGTTGAGCACGGTCGGCACGAACAGCAGCGCGATCGCGACGTGCCATTCGGTCACGGCGTAGCCCAGAAACAGGATCGGCGCCGCGACCGCCATGCCGATCGCCGGCGTGGTGAGCATATGGCGGCGGTCGGTCTTGCCGAACCGGTCGGCGAAATAGCCGCCGAGCCAGGTTCCCAAAATGCCCGCGATGCCCAGCGCGACGCCCAGCAAAAGTCCGGTTTCGCCCGCGCTCAGCCCGTGCGATCGTTGAAACAGGATCAGCGCCCAGACGCCTTTGCCATAGCCCAGGAAGGCGGTGAAGGACGCCGCGATCGCGATGTAAACGAAGGCCCGGGTGCTGAAAACTTCGCGCAGCGCCTGCCCGATCGACAGGGCGCCGCTCGCGCCCGTCGTCGCAGCAGCATCGGCGCCGCGTGCGCGCACCTCCTTGATGAACATCGGGACCATGAAGGCGAGCAACAGGCCAGGCACACCGACGACCATGAACGCGATGCGCCAGCCCCAGAGATCGTTGACGATGCCGCCGACGATCAGACCGAGGAGGCTGCCGATCGGAATCCCGAGCCCGTAAAAGGCAATGGCGGACGATCGTTTGGCGGGTTCGACGGCATCGGTGATGAGCGAGTGTGCCGCGGGTGTGCACCCGGCCTCGCCCACGCCGACGCCGATGCGGGCAAGCAGCAATTGGACGAAATTCTGCGCCATGCCGCACAGCACGGTCATCCCCGACCAGATCGCCAGCGACACCGAAATCAGCCCGACGCGATTGGTTGAGGGACGGTCCGCATAACGCGCGATCGGCAAACCCAGGAAGGTGTAAAAGAGCGCGAAGGCCAATCCCGTCATCAGGCCGATGTCGGAATCGGACAGCTTGAGATCGCGTGCGATCGGCTCGGCCAATATGTTGACGATCTGCCGATCAAGGAAATTGAGGATATAGACGATCAAGAGCACCCACAGCATCGTGCGCGTTTTCGCGGCGACGCTGGTTGATGCTTGCGACCCTGCACCAAGGGCAAGAGCTGGCTTTTCCGACATTTTTCTCTCCCGATGGGGGCGAAGGTGCAGACCCGGCTGCACCCTGTCAACGCCGGGGCGGCACGGCGTAAAATGGCACTTGCAATTGCCGTTACGGCTGCCAGCATTCGCGCCATGCAAAAAATTTCGCTGCTGACAGCCGCTCTGCTCGCCTCCGTCCCCGCCGCCGCCATGCCGCCGCCGCTTCCCGATGTCGCCGGCAAGGATGCCGCAACTCTGCAGGCGGAAATGACCGCGGGCGAAACGAGCAGCGAGGTCATCACCGCCGCCTATCTGGAGCGCATCCGGAATATCGATAAGGCGGGCCCGACGCTCAACGCGGTGATCGCGGTGTTTCCCGGCGCGATGAGCGAGGCCTATCGGCTCGATCAGGAGCGCAAGGCGGGGCATGTGCGCGGCCCGCTGCACGGGATTCCGGTGCTGCTGAAGGACAATATCGAGGCGGCGGGGCCGGTTGCGACGACCGCCGGTTCGCTTGCCCTGAAAGGCAATATCACCGGCCGCGATGCGCCGCTGGTCGCGCGGCTGCGCGAAGGCGGCGCGGTGATCCTGGGCAAGACCAACCTCAGCGAATGGGCCAATATCCGGTCGAACGACGCGACCAGCGGCTGGAGCGCCGTCGGCGGGCTGACGCGCAATCCGCACGCGCTCGACCGCAACACATGCGGCTCGTCGGCGGGCAGCGGTGCCGCGACGGCGGCCAGCCTTGCGCCGCTGACGATCGGGACCGAGACCGACGGATCGATCACCTGCCCTGCAGGCATGAACGGCGTGGTCGGCTTCAAGCCGACCGTCGGCCTGGTGAGCCGCAGTCTTGTCGTCCCGATCAGCCACAGTCAGGATACGGCGGGACCGATGACCTTGACGGTGCGCGACGCGGCCACGCTGTTGTCGGTGATGGCGGGCAGCGATCCCGCCGATCCGGCAACGGCAGAGGCCGACGCGCACCGCCGTGACTTTGCCGCCGCGCTGTCGCCGGACGCACTGCGCGGCAAGACGATTGGCGTGCTGCGCGATCGCATCGGCGGCCGCGCCGACATCGGCGCGCTGTTCGATGCCGCGCTCGACACGATGCGCGCCGCCGGTGCGACGATCGTCGAGATCAAGGATAGCCGTAGCGGTCTCGACGGCCTGGGCGATGCCGAATTCGAGATATTGATGACCGAACTCAAGCTCGACATGGCCGCCTATCTGGCCGGACTGCCCGGGAAGGAGGCGCCGCGCTCGCTCGCCGACCTGATCGCCTTCAACAAGGCGACGCCCGCCGAGATGCGCTGGTTCGACCAGTCGCTGTTCGAACTTGCCGAAAGCAAGGGCGGCCTCGACAGCCAGCCCTATCGTGACGCCAAGGCCAAGGCGGCGCGGCTAGCGGGACCGGAGGGCATCGACCGGCTGCTGCGCGAAAGCGGCGCCGACCTGCTGGTTGGCGTGACCAATGGGCCCGCCTGGACCACCGATCTCGTCAACGGCGACCATTATACCGGTCCCGGCGTCAGCCAGCTTCCCGCCGTCGCCGGCTATCCGCACCTCACCGTCCCGATGGGCGCGGTCGAAGGGCTGCCCATCGGCCTCTCCTTCATCGGCACCAAATGGAGCGACGGCGATATTCTGGCGGCCGGATATGCCTATGAACAGGCAAGCCGCAAACGCGTAGCGCCAACCTATCGCGCCAGCGTTACGCCCTGACGCTAGTTACGCTCGAGATATTCGGTCGGGATCAATATGGCGTGCGTCGCGAGGCGCACTTCGTAGAGGAACATGCCGAGCGAGAGCAGCAGGAACAGCATCGCCAGCACAAAGACCAGCGATACCGCGACGCCGAGATGGAAGCCGGCCGCATATTGCAGGAACAGCAGCGACACGAGGATGCACACCACCAGCCCGCCGCATACGGCGAACAGGATGGCGGTGTTGATGACGCGCATCCGGCGCGCGATCACGCGCAATTCTTCGACCAGCCGGCTATGTTCGACGCCCGTCGTCGTCGCGTGACGTTCGGTCAGCTTGCGCGACCGGTCGATGACGCGCGCGAGGCGGCCAGTGAAGACGTTGAGCAAATTGCCCATCGCGACGAGCAGGAACACCGGCGCGACGGACAATTGGATCGTCTGGGCGATTGTCGGCGCCCCTTCGAACATCGCGTCTATCCTGCCGCGACCGACGGCGTGTTGACACCATGCATCTGGAGGAATTTGCGAACGTTGCGCGCCGCCTGACGGATGCGCTGTTCGTTTTCGACCATCGCAATGCGGACATAGCCCTCGCCATCCTCGCCATAGCCGACGCCGGGGGCAACCGCGACCTTGGCATGGGTCAGAAGCTGCTTGGAGAATTCGAGGCTGCCCATCTCCTTGAGCGCGGGCGGCAGCGGCGCCCAGGCGAACATCGACGCGGGTGGGCTCGGAATATCCCAGCCGGCGCGCGCAAAGCTTTCGACCATCACGTCACGGCGCTTCTGGTAAAGCTCGCGGTTCTTCGCGACGATATCCTGCGGTCCGTTGAGCGCGGCGCAAGCCGCCGCCTGGATCGGGGTGAAGGCGCCGTAGTCGAGATAGGATTTGACGCGCGTCATCGCCGCGATCAGCCGCTTGTTGCCGACCGCGAAACCCATGCGCCACCCGGCCATCGAATAGGTTTTCGACATGGAGGTGAATTCGATCGCCACATCCTTCGCGCCCGGCACCTGCAGGATCGAGGGCGTTGGATTGCCGTCGTAATAAAGCTCCGAATAGGCAAGGTCGCTGAGGACCCAGACCTTGTTTTCCTTCGCCCAGGCGACGAGCCGCTCGTAGAAAGCGAGGTCGACGGCTTCAGCGGTCGGGTTCGACGGGTAGTTGACGACCAGGATCGACGGACGCGGCACGGTGAACGCCATCGCGCGGTCGAGCGCGCGCCAGTAATTTTCGTCCGGCGTCGTCGGCACGCTGCGGATCGTCGCACCGGCGATGATGAAGCCGAAGGTGTGTATGGGATAGCTGGGATTCGGTGCCAGCACGACGTCGCCCAGGCCGGTGATCGCGGTCGCGAGGCTGGCGAGCCCTTCCTTCGACCCCATCGTCACGACGACTTCGCTTTCGGGATCGAGTTCGACGTTGAAGCGGCGGGCATAATAATTGGCCTGCGCCCGGCGCAGCCCCGGAATGCCCTTCGACTGCGAATAGCCGTGCGCGTCGGGTTTTTGCGCAACCTCGCACAGCTTGTCGATCACATGCTGCGGCGGCGGCAGGTCGGGGTTGCCCATTCCCAGGTCGATAATGTCCTCGCCCGCGGCACGCGCGGCCGCTCGCATCGCATTCACTTCAGCGATGACATAGGGCGGCAGGCGCTTGATGCGGTAGAATTCATCGTCGGACATGGGGAACTAGAACAACTCCTTTTCGTAAGCGTTTAGTCGGTCGAAACGCGATCGGCACCTCGCCAGCCGCGTCGGCGGCTGTTATACGCATCGGACGAGAGGCTGACCAGCGGGAACCGGCATGAGCGACGCGGGCGAAAAAGACAAGAATGGCGGCGCCGCGGTCGAGGCGCCGAATCCCTTTCTCCCGTCCCCCGACGATATGCAGCATTGGGCCAGCGTGATGGCGCGCGCGCAGCAGATGATGCTCGAATTCGCGCTGGGTCAGGCCGACGAGGAAAAGGATGCGCGGCCGCTGTTCGATCCCGCCAGATGGATCGACAATCCGACGACCCAGCTCTGGGCCGAACAGGGCGCGAAGATGTGGGAACAGGGCGTGCATTTCTGGTCGTCGCTCGCCGCGATCCAGCCGTCCTTCATGCCCTCCGCGGCGGCCGATGCGCCCAAGGATCGCCGCTTCGCCGACCCCGACTGGACCGCAAACCCCGCCTTCGCGCTGATCCGGCAGACCTATGGCCTGTTGTCGGACCAGTTGCTCGAAACCACGCGCCGGCTTCAGGGGCTCGACGCCGATGCGCGGGCCAAGATGGAATTTGCCGCAAAGTCGATGGCCGACGCGCTGTCGCCGACGAACCTTGCCGTCACCAACCCCGAAGTTATCAAGCGCGCGGTCGAAACGCGCGGCGAAAGCCTGCTCAAGGGACTGCGCCACATGCTCGCCGACCTTGCGCGCGGGCAGTTGAGCCATGTCGACAAGAATGCGTTCGAGGTCGGCGTGAATATCGCGACGACCCCGGGCAAGGTGATCCACGAAACCGATCTCTATCAGCTCATCCAATATGAGCCGACGACGAAAGACGTCTTCACCGTCCCGCTCGTCATCTTCCCGCCGTGGATCAACCGCTTCTACATCCTCGATCTCAATCCCGCGAAAAGCTTCGTGCGCTGGGCGGTCGAACAGGGGCTGACCGTCTTCATGGTGTCGTGGAAATCGGCCGACGCGTCGATGAAGGATGTCGTGTGGGACGATTATATCGCGGCGCAGGTCGATGCGATCGACACGGTGCGCGATCTGCTCGACGTGCCGCATGTCCACGCGATCGGCTACTGCGTCGCCGGGACGACGCTCGCCGCCACGCTCGCAATGCTCGCGGCGCAGGGCGATGCCGACAAGGTCAGGTCGGTCACCTTCTTCACCGCGCAGGTCGATTTCGAACTGGCGGGCGAACTCAAGCTGTTCGTTGATGACGGCTATCTGGCGCTGCTCCAGCAATTGTCGGCCGGCGGCTTTCTCGACGGCCGCTATATGGCCGCAACCTTCAACAGCCTGCGCGGCCGAGATCTCATCTGGAATTATGTCGTGAGCAATTACCTGCTCGGCAACGACTATCCGCCTTTCGATCTGCTCTACTGGAACGGCGACACGACCAACCTGCCGGCGAAATGGCACCGGCAATATCTTGTCGACCTCTACCGCGACAACCGGATGGTCATTCCGAACAGCCTGACGGTGATGGGCACCCCGATCGACCTCAAGAAGATCACCACCCCCGCCTATATCCAGGCCGGACGCGAAGATCATATCGCCCCGCTGGCCAGCGTCTGGCGGCTGATGGACCATCTGTCGGGGCCAAAAACCTTCCTGCTTGCGGGTTCGGGTCACATCGCCGGCGTCGTCAACCCGCCCGCGGCGGGCAAATATCAATATTGGACCGGCGACAATGACGCCGCCTCGCTCGCCGAATTCGAGGCGGGCGCGACCGAAACCAAGGGAAGCTGGTGGCCGCACTGGATCGGCTGGATCGCCGATCAGGACGGCGACAGGACGCCTGCCAAAGGCGCACGCGTGCCCGGCAAGGGCAAGAAAAAGGCGATCGAGGACGCGCCCGGACGCTACGTCAAACAGCGGTAACATCGCGGGATTATCAATTAGCTGCGGCGGTTCATCGACAATTTTTGTGCGCTGCACAAAAATACCCTTGAAATCGCCGATCCACTCCTATATTGTGCAGTGCAACATAAAGGAGTTGTTCCGATGGCTACCAAGATGGATAGTGCCGAAAAGGCTTTCGAAGCCGCGACGCTGGAAACCGCCGCCAAGCCGGTTGCGACTCCCGTGGCGCCTGCGGTTGCCGCTCCGGCGCCCGAAAAGACCAAGACCGTGAAGGCCAAGGCCAAGCCGGTCCAAAAGAAGGCCGCAAAACCGGCCGCCAAGAAGGTCGCCCCCAAGAAGGCGGCCGCCAAGACCATCACCCCCAAAGCAAAGGCCGCGCCGAAGCCGGTTGCCGCCGCCTCCAAAGGATTCAAGACCATGAACGACACCGTCAAGAAGTTCGCCGAAGACGCCAAGACCCGCGCCGAAGCGATGACCGCCGAATTCAACGAAAAGGCGAAGGAAGCCATGAGCAAGAGCAGCAAGCTCGCCGAGGAAGCCGTCGAATTCAACAAGGCGAACATCGAAGCCATGGTTGAATCGGGCAAGATCGCGGCCAAGGGCTTCGAAACGCTCGGCCAGGAAGGCGTCGCCTTCGCTCGCAAGAGCTTCGAAGACACCACCGCCGCGCTGAAGGGCTACACCGCCGTCAAGTCGCCGGCCGAGTTCTTCAAGCTCTATGCCGAAAACAGCAAGAAGGCGTTCGACGCCGCCGTTGCGCAGACCTCGAAGACCAGCGAAATGGTCGTGAAGCTCGCCAACGACAGCTTCGCGCCGATCTCGAACCGCGTGTCGGTCATCAGCTCGAAGATGAAGGCAGCCTAAGGGCCTTTTTCTTCCATCGTTGGCGCGGGCTCTCTCTCCCCTCCTCCCGACCCCGCGCCGACACATACAGGGCCGCTCGTTTCCTTCGCGAAACGGGCGGCTCTTGTTTTTATCCTGATCGTCGCCCCCGCGAAGGCGGGGGCCGCAATCGACTTGGTGCACTCTTGCCAGAGGCTCCCGACTTCACGGGGGCGACGAAAAGGGGGTTAATGCATCCCCGCCCTCTTGCGATTCCGCCCCGGCTTGCGATATTCCCGATGATGATGCTTCCCGCCTCCATTCCTCACATCGTCCGCGCCATGGCGGGCAAGGATGACGATACGCCCGGCGCTCCGGGTGTCGGCATTGCGACGCGCACGCGCGCGAAACCCAAAAAGCCCTCGATGTACAAGGTGCTACTGCTCAACGACGACTATACGCCGATGGAATTCGTCGTGATGGTGCTGCAGCGCTTTTTCAACATGGACATCGAACGCGCGACGCAGGTGATGCTGCACGTTCATCAACAGGGCGTCGGGGTGTGCGGCGTGTTCAGTTACGAAGTCGCCGAAACCAAGGTCAATCAGGTGATGGACGCCGCGCGGCAGAACCAGCACCCGCTGCAATGCACGCTGGAAAAGGCGTAAATTGTTCAGCCCCTCCCGTATGCGGGAGGGGCAATGAGACTTGGTTCGGCGAAGCCGGGCCTAGTCGCAATGGGGTGGGCATTGTCGCCGCATCACCCCGCCCACCCTGCTGCGAGTAGCGAACAAGTTCGCAACTCTCGCTGCCCCTCCCGCATGCGGGAGGGGTTTCAACCGCGGCTCCGCGCCGCCTGCTCGGCCTGAAGCGGCGCCGAAGGCTCGCCCTTCAAATCGCCATAATGGAGCGCTTCGCCGCACCCCGGACAGACGACCGCGGTGCCGACATCGGCGCCGCAGGCGCGGTGAATATAGCGCATCGCCGGTCCGCCTCCCGTCTCGCCGGGCGCATAGGCCCAGCGCTCGGCCCAATTGCGCATCGCGTACAGCACGTCGAACAGATCCTTGCCCTTCGCGGTCAGTCGATATTCGTGGCGAAGGGGCCGATCCTGATAGACATAACGCTCGACCACACCCTCATGCACCAGCAGCTTGAGCCGCGCCGACACGAGCTGCGGCCCGAGGCCGGTGTTCGCGGCGATCGCCTCGAACCGCCGGCGCCCGAAGAACAGGTCGCGCAGGATCAGCAGCACGGCGCGGTCGCCCAGGATTTCGGCCGAGCGGCCGACCGGGCAAAATGTATCCGAAAGATCAGCGCGTTTGGGCATGATGTCCCTATACCCTTGTCATTCTCTTCATCGGCATTCTCATCCCACCGACAAAAACCTCTTGTCACTATGTTTATCATAGCTACAATCTGCTGCAAGAGGAGAGTCGCGCATGCCCAACCCCGCAGCCGTCATCATCGGAGCCGGCGACGCCACCGGCGGCGCGATTGCCCGCGCCTTTGCCGCCGAAGGCCTCACCGCCTGCGTCAACCGCCGCGAACGCAACGCCGATGCGCTCGAGGCGCTGGCGCAGTCGATCCGCGATGAGGGCGATGATGCCCGCGCCTTTCCCGGCGACGCGCGTAGCGAAGAGGCGATGATCGCCCTGTTCGACCGGGTCGAGGCCGAGGTCGGACCGATCGAGGTCGCGGTCTTCAATATCGGCGCGAACGTCAACTTCCCGATCGCCGAGACGACGCTGCGCGTTTACACCAAGGTCTGGGAAATGGCGTGCCTCGGCGGCTTCCTGATGGGGCGCGAGGCGGCAAAGCGCATGGCGCCGCGCGGCCGCGGCACGATCATCTTCACCGGCGCCACCGCATCCCTGCGCGGCGGATCGGGCTATGCCGCCTTCTCGGGCGCCAAGGCGGCGCTGCGAATGCTGGCGCAATCGATGGCGCGCGAACTGGGGCCGCAGGGCGTCCATGTTGCGCATGTCGTGATCGACGGCGCGATCGACACCGATTTCATCAAGGGGCGTCATCCCGATTTCGACAATGCGAAGGCGCAGGATCTGATCCTCAACCCGCAGGCCATCGCCGCCAATTATGTGATGCTCCACCGCCAGCCGAAAAGCGCGTGGACGCACGAACTCGACCTTCGCCCCTGGGGAGAAAAATGGTGAGCAAGAGCGCAGGAAAGTCCCTCGAATTCATCTTCGATTTCGGCAGTCCGAACGCCTATCTGGCGATGAAGATACTACCCGACCTGCTCGACCGCACAGGCGCCGATCTGATCATCACCCCCTGCCTGCTCGGCGGCATTTTCAAGGCCACCGGCAACAAGGCGCCGATGATCCAATATGCCGACGCGCCGGCGAAGATGGCGTATGAAAATCTCGAGATGCGGCGCTTCATCGCGCGCCACGGGCTCACCAAATTCCGGCTCAACCCGCATTTTCCGGTGAACACGCTGCTCATCATGCGCGGCGCGGTCGTCGCCGAGGACGAAGGCGTGCTCGACGACTATATCGATGCGGTGAACCGCGCGATGTGGGAAGACGGGCTGAAGATGGATGATCCCGCGGTCGCCGCTGCCTTCCTGACAGCAAACGGCTTCGACGGCCCCGCGCTGCTGGCGCGCACGCAGGAGGATGCGATCAAGGCCAAGCTCGCCGCCAACACCGAAGCCGCGGTCGCGCGCGGCGCCTTTGGTATCCCGACTTTCTTCGTCGGCGACGAGATATTCTTCGGCAAGGACCGACTCGGACAAGTCGAGGAAGCGCTGCTCGGCTGACGGGACGATGGTTTTTGGGTGGGAAGCGGAGGTTCCAATCCTCCCTGTCGCGAAGCGATGGGGAGGGGGACCGTCGCCGCAGGCGATGGTGGAGGGGCTGCGACGGCGCGCCATTAGCCCCTCCGTCAGCGCTTCGCGCGGCCACCTCCCCATGGCCTGCGGCCACAGGGAGGATTTCATGTCCGCAATCGGTCCTAACCGTCCGTCTTCCCAAACACGCCGACGATCACGACGCGCATCAATAGCCCATCAGGCTGAGCACTTCCTTGCGGCTGCGCTGATCTTCGAGGAAGCAGCCGAGGAC
>NZ_AOUN01000013.1:0-706 GCF_000371385.1 Sphingopyxis sp. MC1 | reverse complement strand
ACTCCACATGGTGCGCAATCTTGCCCCGATAGACCGGGTTAGAAAGTATCTTGTATAACTGGCCGCGCGAGAATTTTCCGCCGCCCGTTTCTCGACCTGAGAGAGCTATCCGCCGTGGCAACCGTATCTGCTTTCGATCCAGTTCATACTCGAGCAATCGCACGTTCCCGGTTTCCACATAGCGCTCAAAAATCTCGACGATCAGCTTGGCGTGGGCATCGACGATCTTCAGGCTACGTCCGGCAGGCTCGTAACCCAAAGGGGGATTTCCGCCCATCCACATTCCCTTGGCCTTAGAAGCTGCAATCTTGTCGCGAATTCGCTCTGCGGTGATTTCCCTTTCGAACTGGGCAAAAGACAGGAGCATGTTGAGCGTTAAACGTCCCATACTCGTCGTCGTGTTGAACGATTGCGTGACCGATACGAAGCTGGCTTCAGACGCCTCCAGCACCTCGACAAGCTTCGCAAAATCCAGCAGCGAGCGTGTAAGCCGATCAATCTTGTGGACAACCACGATGTCCACCCTTTTCGCTTTTACGTCTGCCAGAAGTGCCTGCAGCGCGGGCCTCTCGAGAGACCCGCCAGAAAACCCACCGTCATCATAGCAGCGCGGTATCAATACCCAGCCATCGGCCGCCTGACTCTTGATATATGCAGTGCAGGCCTCGCGCTGCGCGTCGAGCGTGTCAAACGGCGTTCAAAAGGG
>NZ_AOUN01000012.1:0-40725 GCF_000371385.1 Sphingopyxis sp. MC1 | reverse complement strand
TCGGCGGTCGCTTCGCTCGCGGCGGTGGCGGCGTCGCGCGCCTTGGCGGGCTTCGCGGCGGAGGGCTGCGGCTCGATGAGCGGCGGCGGCGTATAGCTCGCGCCCGGTTCGGAGGCCGGCAGGCTGGCGGTGCGGATCGTCGGCGCGGGCGCTGCATCGGGCTCCGGGGCGCCGGCACTGACCGCCGCGAGCCGCGCGCGCGTTTCGTCCTTTTCCATCTGCGGCAGCATCGCCAGCCCGCGCTGGCGCTGATCGAGGGGGACGAGCTGGTCGAGCTGGACCAGGCGCGCCGAAGCGACGGTCAGTCCGGCGTCGCTCGCGCGCTTGGTCAACGCGTAGCTGCGCGGCCAGTCCTTGGCGATGAGGTCGCCGTTGAACAGCGCGGTGCCGAGCACATATTGCGCGCGCGGCTCACCGCGTTCGGCCGAGCGGATGATATAGGGCATGGCTTCCTTTTGCCGCCCGGCGGTGAAGATGACGAGGCCGAGATTATCCTCGGCCTGCAGATGGCCCTGTTTTGCGGCGCGGCGATACCAGCTTTCGGCCTGCGTCAGATCGACGGGCACGCCGCGCCCGAGCTTGTACGCCTGCCCCAGATTGAACTGCGCATCGGCATCGCCGGCGAGCGCCAGCGGCCGCCATTCGGCCACCGCCTTCGCGAAATCGCCAGCCTGCCACGCATCGACGCCATCCTTGACATCGGCTTGTGCGGGCATCGCGAGCGCAAGGGCCGAAGCGATCGGAAGCGCGAGGCGCAGCGCGGTGCGAAATGAACGCATCTTATTCTCCAATGACTTGCGCCGCACCGGGCGGGCGGCAGTCGCGGGAGCCGGTCCTAGCCCCAAATGGCTAACAGCCCCTTAGCATAGGGGCCGGGCGGACCGAAGTTGCCCCGCTTCGGTACAGGTCGTTGCTGACGCCTTGTTAACCTTGTTTCTGCGCAATTCGTTCACCTTCTTTTTATCATCGTTAACCCAATTTTAGCTCCCTGCATGGCATTCCCCCGCCAATTCGTTGATTTTTTCAGGGGGACAGCAGTGCGCGTTCTGGCATTGGCTTCACAAAAGGGCGGGTCGGGCAAGACGACCCTGTCGGGGCATCTGGCGGTGCAGGCCCAGCTTGCAGGCGCCGGTCCGGTCGTCCTGATCGACATCGATCCGCAGGGTTCGCTGGCCGACTGGTGGAACGAACGCGAGACCGATCTGCCGGCCTTTGCGCAAACGACGGTCGCGCGGCTGGCCTCCGATCTCGAGATTTTGCGCCAGCAGGGCTTCAAGCTCGCGGTCATCGACACGCCGCCCGCGATCACCATGGCGATCCAGAGCGTGATTTCGGTCGCCGAACTGATCGTCGTCCCGACGCGTCCGAGCCCGCACGACCTGCGCGCCGTCGGTGCCACCGTCGACCTGTGCGAACGCGCGGGCAAGCCGCTGGTGTTCGTCGTCAACGCGGCAACCCCGAAAGCCAAGATCACCAGCGAAGCGGCGGTTGCGCTGTCGCAGCACGGCACCGTCGCGCCGGTGACGCTACACCATCGCACCGATTATGCGGCTTCGATGATCGATGGCCGCACGGTGATGGAGGTCGATCCGAACAGCCGTTCGGCCGACGAGATCCGCCAGCTTTGGACCTACATCAACGACCGGCTGGAAAAGAATTTCCGCCGCACCGTCTTCTCCGCTCCGATGCCGGCACAGCCCGGCTACGGCACTGTCCGCCCGATGGGCGGCGGTTTCGGCCGCCGCATGGCCGGCCAGTGAACGGGGGAGTAGAAAAAATGGGCGAACCCAAACCCCTCGCATCGCTGAGCGCCGGACTACTGGCCCGCAAGGGCGCTGCACGGCCTGCCATGCGCCGCCAGCCGCTCGGCAGCGGCCCCGCCGCGACCTTCGGTCAGCAGGGCTATGACGATCTGGGCTGGAACGACATGGGTTATGATGTCGATCCGCAGCAGTCGTCGGAACCGGCACGCATGGTCGATCTGAAGCCGCTGCTCGCCGGATCGGTGCTCGATCATAATGCCGCCGCCGAACATGCGGTTGACGCCAGCACCGGCCACGAGCTGATCGCCGAAAAAACGGCCGACCTGACGCCCGCCGACATGGCGCCGCTCGATCCGACGCCGGTCGATCTGACGGGCGCGCCCGCGGCCGACATTGCTCCTGAAGCAGTCGAAGTTCCCGAAATCGTTCGCCAGCAGGAATCGCTGATCGAGCGCGTCGCGGCCGTCGCCCGCAAGGTCGAAGCGCGGCCCGAACCCAAAGCCAAGAAGGACAAGGCGCCGCGAACGCAGCACGCCCGCGAAAAGGCGGCGTTCACGCTCCGCCTCGACGCCGAACGCCATCTGCGCCTGCGGCTTGCGAGTGCGGTGACCAACCGGTCGGCGCAGACGATCCTGACCGAACTGCTCGACGATTATCTGTCGGCCTTGCCCGAAATCGACGCGATGGCGAGCCGCCTGCCCGCCGCGCGCCCGCTGCGCAAGTCGGCCTGATCCGGACCAGATAAAGGGGGACCTGACATGAACCGCAACATGCTGATGAAGCTGGCCGTTTCGGGCTTTGTCCTGGGCGTTACCACGACCGGGTGCGCCGCACCCGGCAAGGTCGCCGCGGGGCCGAACGATGCCGCGGGCAAGCCCGAGGTTGCCGCCGCGTCGGCCGAGAAGGCGCGTGCCGCCCTTGAGGACGGCAAGGTCAGCAAGGCGGTCGGTCTTGCCGAAGCCGCGGTCGCGGCAAGCCCGCGCGACGGCCATTACCGCGCGCTGCTCGGCCAGGCCTATCTGAACGACGGACGCTTCGCCTCGGCGACCGACGCCCTGTCGGAAGCGATGGAGCTGGGCGTCAAGGACAGCAACACGGTGCTGGCGATGACGCTGGCGCACATCGCGCAGGGCAAGACATCGCAGGCGGTGTCGCTGCTCAAGGAAAATTTCGATACCGTTCCGGCCCCCGACCTCGGCCTCGCGCTCGCGCTGGCGGGCGACACCGAATCGGCGATCTATATCCTGACCGAAGCCGCGCGCGCCGAAGGCGCAACCGCGCGCACGCGGCAGAATCTGGCGCTGGCGCTTGCCCTGTCGGGCCGCTGGGCGCAGGCGCGCATCGTCGCGTCGCAGGATCTGTCGCTCGCGAAGGTGGAAACGCGCATGGCCGAGTGGTCGAAACTGGCCGAACAGCCCAACTCTCAACTTCGCGTCGCGAGCCTGATCGGCACGACGCCGCAACAGGATGCCGGGATGCCGGTGCGCCTCGCGCTCAGCAATTTCGCCGGCACCCAGATGGCCGACACCGCACCGGCCGCCGACGCCCCGGTTCTGGCGAGCGCCGATCCCGCGCCGGTCGATCAGTTTGCGCCGCCGCCGCCGCTGCTCGCCAGTCCCGACAGCGCTATCCGCACGGTCGAACTGCCGATGCCGCAACGCGACGCCAATGGCGTCGTGCCCGTCACCGATCTGCCGCAGCCCAAGGCCGCGCCGGTCATCATGGCCGACGCCAAGCCCTATCGCGCCGCACCGCGCGTCGCGGGCGATTATGTTCGCAAGCCCTCGCCCGAAGCGAAGGAACTGGCCGCCAAGGTCATGCCGCGCGTCGCCGCCTTCGATGCCGCCAAGCCGCAGGGCTGGGCCGTTCAGCTCGGCGCCTATGACAGCCTGGGCATCGCCAAGGAAAAATGGGGCGTGTTGAAAAGACGCAACGGCGTGCTGGCCGCTTATCCGGCTTCGAGCCATTCGGCGGTCGTCGATGGCCGCACCTTCTTCCGCCTGACGGTCAACGGGCTCGGCTCGCGCGCCGACGCCGTGAAGCTGTGCAGCAGCCTCAAGGCCCAGGGCCAGAGCTGCTTCGTCCGCGAAATGGGCGGCAGCGAGGCGATCCAGTGGGCATCGGCGGGCAAGCCGGTGCGCATGGCCGCGCGCTGAACAAAGTTTGCCCCTTCCACCAGAGGAAGGGGTTGAGGGGGGAAAGGGGCGTAGCCGGGGGGCCGCGCCCCTTTCGCGTTTGAAGGCCCTCTCCCCCGGGCGCGCCGACGCCTATTCGTCGAGCGCCTCGAAATAGCGCGCCATCGCCTCGTTCGCGCCGTCGGACAGCGCAATGAAGATGCGCCGTCCGTCCTGCGGATCGGCCTCGCGCAGGAAAATGCCGGCGTCGGTCATCGTCTTGATCCAGCGCAGCGCCGTCGTCGCGGGGACCGCGGCGGCGATGCACAAGCTCGACACCGACACCGGCTGCCGCTCGAGCCGCGCCGCATAGAGATCGAGCAGCATGTCCCAGGCGGGATCGGCGAACAGATCGGCGGCGAAATATTGCTCGCGCATCCGGCGCTGGCGCAGCATGTGGCGCACCGCCTTGGCGCGCTGACGGTCGCGGGTGCGCTCTTCGGGTTCGAAACTGCGCGGCATCACCGAAAAATCGCGCGTCGGCGCGCGCACGCCGGCGTCATAGCCGACGATGCCGCCACCCGGGCGCGGCGCCCCCGCCAGTCCCGGCTGCCCCGCGAGTTCGCCCAGCAGACGCGAAATGCGCGCCACCTCATCCTGCAACCGGTCGATCCGCTCCATCGCCTCGTCGCGCGAAATATCGTGGACGGCGAGCCGCGCCGACGGGCGCGCTGCGGCAAGCGCGACGAGGCGTTCGGCGGGGTCGGCATCGACCAGCCATTGGGTGCGCAAAGCGTCAGGCACGGCGGCGGCGACGCGATCGAGCGCGGCAAGCGTCGTTTCGCAGACAAGGCCGCATTGCCGTTCGGCCGCCGCCGCCATCAGGTCGGCGAAGGTTTCGCTCTCGATCGCCTCCGCTCCCGCGATCCACAATATGTCGGCGGCGATCATCGCGCGCAGATGCCCTGCGGCGCGCATCGACGGCACCGCCGCGACAAGCCGCACCCCCGCGACACGGTCAACGTCGGGACAGGCCGCATCGCAGCCGACGAAAAGCAGGCGCGCCGGCGCCCCTTCGTCGCGCGGCGCCGACCATGCCGCCCGCGTTTCGTTCAGCCCTAAAGGAAAGACCGGTTCCGCCGGTCGCATATCGATCATCTGTTCCATTTCGACGCCCTTCCCTGTCGCCCTGGTCCATCGCGGTACAACTATGCCGTCACAGCGGCTCTATTCACCTTTTGTTCGTTCCCATTTGCCGCCAAAACGGACCCAAGCACAACGATAGCCTGAGTCGACGCGCGCCGACGGACGGGAAGAAGGTCCGATCTGGACATGTTTTGTTCTCATCGTCAAGCCCCCTTGGCGACGATCCCGGTCGCCGACAGGGAGCGATGCGACCACCAACGGGCGATCGCCCGCTTTGCGCCACGCGCTTTTGCGGCTAGGGCGAGCGGATGAACGGACTTTTCCCTGTCATGGTCGGCGGTGCGATCGGCGCGGGTGCGCGGCACCTGGTCGGCCAGATCCTGCTCGCGCGGCTTGGCCCCGGCTTTCCCTGGTGGACGTTGTCGGTCAATATCGCCGGCAGCTTGATGATGGGGCTGCTGATCGGCTGGCTCGCGCGCAGCGGCGGCAGCGATCAGGCCCGACTGTTCCTGGGCGTCGGGGTGCTGGGCGGCTTCACCACCTTCTCGTCGTTCAGCATGGAGTTCTGGACTTTGTTCGAACGCGGCCAGATGCCGCAGGCGGCGGCCTATGTCGGCGCGTCGGTCATCATCGGCATTGCGGCGTGCGGCGTCGGAATGGCGACGATACGGCAGCTTCCGGCATGAGCAGCGACAGCGCCATTGTCGCCGAAGAGGATGACGGCATCCGCCTCGACCGCTGGTTCAAACGGCACCGGCCGGGCACGCCCCACGCGCTGATCGCGCGCTGGGCCCGGTCGGGCGAGCTGACCATCGACGGGCGCAAGGCCGATGTCTCGGACCGGATCGAGGCGGGGCAGACAATCGCGATGCCGGTGCCGCCCGCGGCGCCATCCGGCCCCCGGCCGCGCAAGGAAAAAGCGCTGTCGCCCGCCGATGTCGCGCTCGCCGAGGCGATGGTCATCCACCGCGACAAGAGCGCGCTGGTGCTCGACAAGCCGCCGGGCCTCGCGACGCAGGGCGGAACGAAGACCGACAGTCATGTCGACGGCCTGCTCGGCGCCCTGCAGGGCGATGCCGCCGTGCGCCCCAAGCTGGTCCACCGGCTCGACAAGGATACGTCGGGCGCGCTGCTCGTCGCGCGCACCCCGCGCGCCGCTACCTGGTTCGCCAAGGCCTTTTCGAACCGCAGCGCGCGCAAGACCTATTGGGCGATCGTTGTCGGCGTCCCCGACATCGCGCAGGGCGAGATCGACCTGCCGCTCGCCAAGCAACCCGGATCGGGCGGTGAGAAGATGCACGTCGACGAAAAAGGCCTGCCGTCGAAATCGCGCTATCGCGTCATCGAACGCGCGGGCAACAGTGCGGCGTGGGTCGAACTGCAGCCGCTGACCGGCCGCACGCATCAATTGCGCGTCCATATGGCGGCGATCGGCCATCCGATCGTCGGCGACGGCAAATATGGCGGCAAGGGCGCGTTCCTGACCGGCACGATCAGCCGCAAACTGCACCTGCACAGCCGCCGGCTGCGCATCGACCATCCCGATGGCGGCGCGATCGACATCAGCGCGCCGCTGCCGCCGCATTTCGCCGAAAGCCTGGAAGCGCTGGGCTTCGACCCGCTGCTCGGCGACCTGCTGACCGAAGAGGCGCCGCGCGCATCGACCAAGACGGTGCAGAAGGCAAAGGCGAAGGCGCATGCGAAGCAGGTGCGCAAGGCAAGACGCGGCGAACGGCGCGGCCGTGCCGAGGCGAAGGTCCAGTCAAAACCAGCTAAGTCGAAACCGGGGACGGAGAAATCCGGCGCATCGAAGCCGGGCGGCAAACCGCCCACAAAGCGCGGCCCGGCGAAGCCCGGCGCCGCGAAGCCCGGAGCCGCCAAGACGGGCACCCGCGGTCCGGCGCCGCGAAAGCCGCGCTGATGCACCCCAATCCGGCGTTCCGGCCCCGGCAGGACGATCTCGCCGCGCTGCTGGTGCGCGAAATCGGCTTTGCCGCCATTTTCGCGGCGACGCCCGACGGCCCACGCGTCGCCCACGCGCCCGTCGTGCTCAGCGCCGACGCGACGACGCTGCAATTCCACCTCGCGCGCGGTAACGGGCTGACGAAGCATCTTGCCGGCGCGCCGGCACTCGCGGTGGTGCAGGGCCCCGATGCCTATGTCAGCGCCAACTGGTACGCCGACGCCGCAACCGCGGTGCCGACGTGGAATTATGTCGCGGTCGAGATGGAAGGCGTGGCGCGCAAGCTCGAGGATGCCGAACTGGTCGCGCAGCTCGACACGCTGTCGACGCTGCACGAGGCACGCGCCGGCGAAAATCCGCCGTGGACGCGCGCCAAGATGGACGCCAACCATTTCGCGCGGTTGACCGGCGCAATCACCGGCTTCGAGATGCGGATCAGCGCATGGCGGCCGACGGTGAAACTGTCGCAGAACAAGGATGCAGCCGAGCGCGAGCGCGTGGCAGCGGGAATCGAGCGGACGGGCCACGGCGCCCTCGCGCATTTGATGCGCCAGCTCGCAGGCGATAAGGCGGGGGCATGAGCAACGAACAGGACCGGCTGGCCAAGAAGCGCTTTTTCGCGCTGTCGGCGATGCGAATCGTCGGCGCGCTTTTCATCATGGCGGGTTTCGTGCTGATCCGGGGCGGCTGGGCCATCGCCGGTCAGCCCACCGATCGCTGGATCGGCGTGATCGTCGTCCTGACCGGCGTGTTCGATTTCGCAATCATGCCGCGCATCCTGGCGCGCCGCTGGCGGACACCGCCCGCGCCATGAAACGCTTCTGGAGGACTGCCACGACCGTCCCGCAGGACGGCGGCCGGGGCATCGCGCTTGACGGGCGCCCGGTGCGCACCCCCGCGCGCGCGCCGCTGGTGGTGCCGAGCGAGGAGCTTGCCGAAGCGATCGCCGCCGAATGGAATGCGCAGGGCAGCGACATCGATCCGGCGGCGATGCCGATGACCGGTATCGCCAACGCCGCGATCGATCTGGCGACGGGCGACCGCGCGGCCTTTGCCGAGACCATCGCCGCCTATGCCCAGACCGACCTTCTCTGCTACCGCGACGACCGCGATGCCGCGCTGCAAGGCGAACAGGCGGCGGCGTGGAATCCGCTGCTCGCCTGGGCGGAGGCGCGGCACGGCATCGAATTCGCGCTGGCGCAGGGCGTGCTCCCGATCGACCAGCCCGCCGCAACGGTGGCGGCGCTGCGCGAGGCGGTGCACGCGCTCGATCCCTTTCGCCTCGCGCCGCTGTCGCCGCTCGTCACCATCGGCGGTTCGCTCGTCGCCGGGCTCGCGCTCGTCGAAGACGCGTTCGCCGCCGACATGCTGTGGGAGGCGGTCAGCCTCGACGAGCTGTATCAGGAACGCCGCTGGGGCGCCGACAGCGAAGCGCAAAAGGCGCGCGACCGCCGCGCCGCCGATTGGGGCAACGCGGCGCGGTTCTTGCGCTTACTCTGACGAATCGATGCTCTGACGCCTCCGGTCAATCGGCGAAGTCGGGCTTGCGTTTCTGCATATGCGCCATCACCGCTTCCATCTGATTGGGGGTGCGGATCACCTTTATCTGTTCGTCGCTTTCGGCCTGCAGGATTTCGGCATCGCTCGCGTCGGCAAGCATGTTGCACAGCCGCTTCGCCCCCCGGATCGCATGCGGATTCTTGCCCGCGATCACCGCCGCGAGTTCCATCGCCTTGGCGAGCGGTTCTTCGGCGACATGCGTCGCAAAGCCCAGCGCCTTCGCCTCGACGCCATTGAATTCGCGGTTGGTGTAGATCATCTCGCGCAGCACGTCGTCGGCAACCTGGGTGCGCCACAGCGCCATGCCGGCGACATCGGGGACAAGGCCCCAGCGCATTTCCATGATCGCGATGCGCGTATCGGGATGAACGATGCGGATATCGGCGGCGGCCATGATCTGGCTACCTGCGCCAAAGGCGACGCCATGTACCGCCGCGATCACCGGCACCGGCAGTTCGCGCCAGCCCCAGGCGGCATATTGCGCGTTGTTGGCAAGACCGCGCGTCCGTTCGGCGAGTCCGCCGCCGGCGCTGCTCGCGCCCGGATCACGCTCGCCGCCGAGGCTGGAGAGATCGAGTCCGGCGCAAAAGGCGCGCCCCTCGCCCGACAGGACGACGACGCGCAGCCCCGGGGTCGCCTTGAGCTGGTCGACCGCCGCCGCAAGCGCCTCCCACATCGCGCCGTCGAGCGCGTTCATCTTGTCGGTGCGGATCAGGCGGACGTCGGCGATGCCGTCGTCGAGCATGGTGATCGAAATGCGGTCCTGCATGGAGAGTCCTCTCAGGCTTTCAAAAGCGCCGCTTCGACGAGCGGCAGTTGGTCGTTGCCGAAATACATATCATCGCCGTCGACGAACATCGACGGCGAACCATAGCCGCCGCGCGCGATCACCTCGTCGGTATTGGCGCGCAGCCGCGCCTTGACCGCATCGCTCGCCGCCGCACCGCGGATCGCCGCGCCGTCGAGGCCCGCGCGCGTTGCTGCCGCTTCGAGCACCGCAGGGTCGTCGAGATTGTCCTGCGCGCCGAAATAGGATTCGAACGCCGCCCGGGCGAAGGCGATCAGCGCCGGCTGATCGGGCTCGAGCGCGGTGGCGAAGCGCATCGCCGCGACGCTCTTTGCCGGATGCCAGCGGGAGGGGAAATTCATCTCCACCCCCGCGAGCCGCGCCCAGTCCCCCAGCACTTTCCAGCTATGTTGCAGCTTGCGATTGTCGCTCTGTTCGCGCGCCGCATAGACCGATTGGTTCACCGCGTTGAACACCCCGCCGACCAGGATCGGCCGAAAGGTCGCGCTGGCGCCGGTGCGCGCGATCAGCGGCTGGACGTTGGTGAACGCCAGATAGGTCCAGGGCGACGACAGGTCGAAAAAGAATTCCAGATGGCGCGGCATGATCGATCCTTTGCAAATGAAAAGGCGCGTCAGGCCTGCAGGTCGGCCTGTTCGATCGCGCGGTGGAACCGGCGCGCCACAGCGGGATCGAGCCGGTCCTCGAACAAGGTCAGATGCCGTTCGACCGTCCAGCGCGCGCTATCGAGGTCGCCGACCGCCGCCGGGTCCATCTCGCGCTGATATTCGAGGCCGAAGCGCAGGATCACGAGCGCATTGGTGCAAAGATCGCCGAGCCGCGCGCGCGACCAGTCGAGGTAGCCGCGATCGATCATCGCGCCGAGATAGAGCATCAGCTGGCCGTGCACGCGTTCGTACCAGCCGTCGATGTGGTCGAGAATGATCGGGCTCGATTCGCCATAATCGGCGCGGTCGCGATAGAGAAAGCGGAAGGTATGGAGTTCGCGCTGCATGCAGGCGAGCAGTGCGACATATTCTTCGATCAGATCGCCGTCATCGGACGGCTGCAGTTGCAGCCGCTCTTCGATCGCCTCGGCGAAATCGGCGCTGATCGCGTCGAGGAGCGCGCGCTTGCTTCGGAAATGATACCAGAGATTGCCCTCGGCGATGCCGACATCGGCGGCGATCGCCGCGGTCGATACGCTGCCGAAGCGCTGTTCGTTGAACAGGCGCAGCGCGGCGGCGAGGATGCGGTCGCGCGTCTTGACGCGGGGTGCGTTCACGCCTTCTTTTCCCAATATTGGTCGCGCAGCAGCCGCTTGTAGAGTTTGCCCGTATCGTGGCGCGGCAGCGCCTCCATGAAATCGATGCGGCGCGGCACCTTCACGCCCGACAGTTTCTGGCGCGCATAGGCGCCAAGCTCGTCGCGGAATTCATCGGTCGCGTCGGCCATGTCGGCGGGCTGAATCACCGCGATCACCTCCTCGCCCATTTCCTCGTGCGGGCCGCCGACGACCGCGACATCGGCAACTTTGGGATGGGTGACGAGATGGTTTTCGATCTCCTGCGGATAGATGTTTACCCCACCCGAAATGATCATGAAGCTCTTGCGGTCGGTGAGATAAAGGAAGCCGTCGGCATCGAGCTTGCCGACGTCGCCGAGTGTCGACCAGCCCTTCGAATTGCGGCTCGACGCGGTCTTTTCGGGGTCGTCGTGATATTCGAACACATTGTCGCTTTCGAAGAAGACCGCACCCTCCTCGCCCACCGGCACTTCGGTTTCATTGTCCTCGCCGACGATGTGGACGGTCCCCAGGATCGCGCGGCCGACGGTGCCCTTGTGCGCCAGCCAGTCCTGGCTGGTCGCGAAGGTCATGCCATTACCCTCCGACCCCGCATAATATTCGAGCAGCACCGGCCCCCACCAGTCGATCATCGCCTGCTTGACCGGGACCGGGCACGGCGCCGCAGCGTGGATCGCGCTCTTCATCGACGACACGTCATATTGCGCACGCACCTCCGCGGGCAGTTTGAGCATGCGGACGAAATGGGTGGGCACGAACTGCGCCGCGTTGCAGCGATAATGCTGGATCGCCGCCAGCGCGGCTTCGGGATCGAATTTCTTCATCAGCACGACGGTGCCGCCAAGCCGGTGGATCGTCATCGACCAGCGGAGCGGCGCGGCGTGATAGAGCGGCGCGGGCGAAAGATAGATGCTGTCGGCGTTGATCCCGAACGCCGCCGAGGCGAGCATCACGAGGCTGTTCGGCGCGTCGATCTCTTCCTCTTCGGGCAGCGGTACCTTGACCCCCTTGGGCCGGCCGGTCGTCCCCGACGAATAGAGCATATCGACTCCGGCGCGTTCGTCGGCGATACGCGTCGCGGGCATCGCGGCCAGCGCGTCCTCGATTTGCGTCCATCCGGCAATCGCGCCGCCCATCGAATAGCGTTCGATCCGAGTTTCGAGCTGGAGCGCCGCGGATGCGAGGCTGGCCGAGACGACGAGCATCTTCGCGCCCGAATTTTCAAGGATATAGTCGGTCTCGTCCTGCGTCAGCCGCGACGAAATGCAGACATAGCGCAACCCCGCGCGCTGTGCCCCCCAGGTCAGCCCATAATAATGCGGCGTGTTTTCCAGCATGAAAGCAACGACATCGTCATGCTTCAGCCCGTGGCTGCGAAACAGCTGCGCGGCGCGGTTCGACGCTGCGTCGAGTTCGGCATAGCTGATCATCTCACCGGTTTCGGCAACGATTACCGCGGGTTTGTCGGGCGAACTGGCAGCATGAACAGACGGGTGCATCGGGCATCTTCTCCAAGGGGCTTTTGGTTTCTTTATGTCCCGCGATCAGTAGCAAGCTGAAACTTTCGGTCAAGCCGCCGTAGGGTGAAGACCCTAGGATATGCCGATTTCAAAATGGGCGCTGTTTCGCTGCGGCCGAAGCGCCCGCCGATCCCGGCAAAAGTCTGGGGATAAGCCCGGTATAAGTCTGTGGATTAGTTGTTGAGGCTGCGCCGAATCGCGGCGATTTCGGCGTCGAGTTCGCTGTCGGTCACGCGCAGCGCCTCGACCGTGCGGACCGCGTGGATCACCGTCGAATGGTCGCGCCCGCCGAAGCGGCGGCCGATCTCGGGATAGGAGCGCGGCGTCAGTTCCTTGGCGAGATACATCGCGACCTGGCGCGGGCGCGCGACCGCGCGGACGCGGCGTTTCGACGCCATTTCGGCCTTGTCGAGGCGGTAATGGGCACAGACCGCACGCTGGATTTCCTCGATCGTGATCCGCGGGCGCGCGCTGCGGACATTTTCGGCGAGCCGATCTTCGGCGAGCGCCAGATCGACCCTGGCGCCGGTCAGCGCGGCATAGGCGAGCAGCTTGTTGAGTGCGCCTTCGAGTTCGCGGATGTTGCGCGTGAAATGGCGGACCAGATAGGCGACGACGTCGTCGGGCACTTCGACCATCGGCATGGCGGCAAGGCGCTGGCGGATGATGCGTTCGCGCAGATCGTCCTCGGGGGCCTCGATATCGGCGACAAGTCCGCCCGACAGGCGCGACAGCAGCCGCGCCTCGACCCCGTCGAGCATCGCGGGCGGCCGGTCGGCGGTGACGACGAGCCGCTTGCCCGCGGTCATCAGGTCGTCGATCGTGTGCAGCAGCTCTTCCTGCGTCGAATTCTTGCCGATCACGAATTGCAGATCGTCGAGGAGCAGCAAATCGGCAGCGCGGAGCCGCGCCTTGAACGCCATCATGTCGCCGCCGCGCATCGCGCCGACGAATTCGAGCATGAATTTTTCCGCCGACATCAGGATGATGGTCGCGGTCGGATGCGCGGCAGCATAGTCCTGCGCGATCGCCTGCAGGAGATGCGTCTTGCCCTGCCCGGTGCCCGAGCAGAGATAGAGCGGGTTGAACTGCGGCGTTTCCACCATCGCCATGCGGCGCGCCGCATTGGCAGCGAGGATGTTCGAGCGCGCGACGACGAAGCGATCGAAACAGAGCCGCGGATCGAAGCCGAGCAGCGCGGGATTGGCAGCGGGCACGGCAGCCGGCGCTGACGCCTCGAAGCTCGGCAGCGGCGCCGAGGCGAGCACGGTCGCCCGCTCGGCAGCGGCGACTCCGCCGCGCACCGACACGCTGCGCACCGCGGGCAGCAGTTGGCGCCACGCCAGTTCGAGGCGCTCGCCGAATCGTTCGTTGATCCAGTTGGCCGAAAAGCGGCTCGCGGTTTCCAGCGTCACGACGCCCGACAGGGTGCAATATTCGGCGAAACGGACGGGCTTCAGCCAATGGTCGAAGGTGCGCGCGCCCAGATCGCGGCGCAGCCCTTCGGCCACGCGCGGCCAAAGCGTCGCGGCATCGGCGCTCATCGCTTCCATGCCTGCTTTGTCGTCACGCCTGTCCCCGCTTTGCACCACAATCCATGCCCCCGATATGCCCCCACGGCGGCCCGATCGCCCCGCAGCCCACCACATGCCGATCCGGGCGCCCACGCCGGGGCGCAAGCATCCTGTCCCGGGCGCGCAGCCCGAAGCTTTCCGAATCATGTCGATGTGGCGGCCGCCGGCGAAGGCCAACGACGCCTTTTTCTAGGCAGGGGGAGACGAGTCGATCAAGGGTGCGGAGCGTAAAAAATCTGAAATAAAATTCTTGACTCGCAAGGGGGCGCGGAAACGCGTTGGAGGGCAATATTTCCTATATTTTTCAGATGTTTAATTCGACGTGAAAACGTCATGGTAAACGAATCGCGATAAATCCGTCACTTACCGCGCTGCAACAGCTTTGCCATCGCGCTGTAACAAAAAAGGACCCGCGGGCGCTTGGCCGGCGGGTCCTTTTTTGTGCCCTTTCGGGACGGTGCGGCGTGCGCGGATCAGGCGATCGCGTTCACGCTCTTGGTCAGGCGCGAATATTTGCGCGCAACCGTGTTCTTGTGGAGGACGCCCTTGGCAACGCCGCGCGCCATTTCGGGCTGCGCCGCTGCGAGCGCTGCAGTCGCGGCGGCCTTGTCGCCGGCGGCAACCGCGTTTTCGACCTTCTTCACGAGCGTGCGGATGCGCGACACGCGATTCTTGTTGATCAGCGTGCGCGCGCTGTTGCGACGGATGCGCTTTTTTGCCTGCGGCGTATTGGCCATAAGTTCCTCAAAATATCCAATCGGTTCAACGGTCGGAGCACAGCAGCAGCGGAGCAGCCGAATCGCGCGTGGACGGCGAATCAATGTCCGGATGCGGCCGGTTCCGGTTGACCGGACCCTGCTCGAAGGGTGGGCCCATAGCCAGCATGTCTCCGAAGGTCAACGCTTTTCGCTGGAAAAGCGGCATCCGATCACGCTCACCGCTGGCATTTGGGGCAATAGAAGGTGGACCGCCCCGACTGGACGATCCGCACGATCGTGCCGCCGCATTCGCAGCGCTCGCCCTCGCGGCCATAGACGCGCCAATCCTTGGCGAAATAGCCGAGGTCGCCTTCGGGACTGAGGAAATCGCGCAAGGTCGAACCGCCGGCAGCGATCGCCGCCGCCAGCACCGCCTTGATCGCCGGCGCCAGTGCGCCGAGCTTTGCCCGCGACACGTCGGCCGCGGCGCGGGTCGGCGCGATTCGCGCCATGTTGAGCGCCTCGCACACATAGATGTTGCCGAGTCCCGCGACGATCGTCTGGTCGAGCAGCATCGCCTTGATCGGCGCGCGACGGCCGGCGAGCGCGCTGGCCAGATAGGCGGCGTCGAAATCGTCCGACAGCGGCTCCGGCCCCAGCGTCACGAAGGCTGGAAAGATCGCGAGCGGGTCGCCATTCACAAGATCGACCGACCCGAACCGCCGCGGATCATGGAGGAACAGCCTGTGTCCGGCGCCGGTTTCGAGCAGCAGATGGTCATGCTTGCCCGCTTCGCCGCCCTCGGTGCGCCAGCGCCCCGACATGCCGAGATGGAAGATCATATGGTCGTCGCGGTCGGTCGAGACGATGCCATATTTGGCGCGCCGCGCGAGATGGGTAACCGTCGCCCCGGTCAGCCGCTGCGCAAGGTCGGCGGGAAAGGGGCGCCGCAGATCGGGGCGGAAGGTGCTGACCGTGACGAGCCGCTGCCCCTCGAGAAAGGGCGCGAGGCCGCGCACGGTGGTTTCGACTTCGGGAAGCTCGGGCATTTCGCGCCAGCGGTATCTGGCATTTGCGCGCGCGGCAAGGCCCGGCTAAAGGCGCTGCTGAAACAGGCTTTCCCCGCAAAGGCGCGCACCCGATGACCACCCCCGACACCGTCAGCTTCGGCTATGAACAGGTCCCGGCGACCGCGAAGACCGCGATGGTCGGCGAGGTGTTCAGCCGCGTTGCGCGCAAATATGACATCATGAACGACGCGATGTCGGGCGGGATGCACCGGCTGTGGAAGGACCGCTTTGTCCGGCGCGTCAAGCCGCGCGCGGGCGAAGCGATCCTCGACATGGCGGGCGGCACGGGCGACATCGCCTTTCGCATGGAGCCGTCGGGCGCGAGCATCACGGTCGCCGATATCAATCCCGACATGCTGGGCGTCGGCATGGAACGCGCGGCGGAGCGCGGCATCGACACGCTGGTATGGTCCGAACAAAATGCCGAAAAGCTGAGCTTTCCCGACCAGTTTTTCGACGCCTACACGATCGCCTTCGGCATCCGCAACGTGACCGACATTCCCGCCGCGCTGAAAGAGGCGCACCGCGTTCTGCGCTATGGCGGGCGCTTTTTCTGCCTCGAATTTTCGACCAACGAATGGCCCGGCTTTGCACAAGTCTATGACGCCTATTCGCACCATCTGGTACCAAAGCTCGGCAAGCTGATCGCCGACGATGAAGACAGCTATCGCTATCTGATCGAATCGATCCGCCGCTTCCCGCCGATGCCGCGTTTTGCGCAGATGATTCGCGATGCGGGCTTTACCGAGGTGAAAGTCGAACCGATTCTGGGCGGACTGGTCGCGATCCATAGCGGGTGGAAGGCGTGAGATCGATAAGCGAAACTACCCCCTCCCGCTCGCGGGAGGGGCAGCGAGACTTGCCAGCTTACTGGCTAGTCACAGCGGGGTGGGCAACGTCGCCGTTGCTGGCCCACCCCCACCCCCTCCCGCAAGCGGGAGGGGGGCCAAGGTGACCCGACCCGTCACCCATATTGCCCGCCTGCTGAAGTGGGGCCGCATCCTGGCGCGCCACGGCGCGCTGCGCGGGATCGAGACCGCGCCACAGACGCCGCCGGGGGTCAAGCGGCTGTGCCGCATCGCACGGATCGGCACGATCCAGCCCAAGGTGCCCGATTATGCCGCCGCCTTCCAGGCGATCGGGCCTGCGGCGGTCAAGCTGGGCCAGACGCTCGCGACGCGTCCCGATCTCGTCGGCGAAGAGGCGGCGCGCAACCTGCTGACCCTGCAGGACGCGCTCGCGCCCGTGGCCTTTGCCCGCATCCGTGCCGAGATCGAGGCGACGTTCGAGGCACCGCTCGAAAGCCTTTACAGCGAATTCGATCCCGAACCCGTCGGCTCGGCCTCGATCGCGCAGGTTCACCGCGCGGTGACCACCGACGGCCGGCAGGTCGCGGTCAAGGTTCGCCGCCCCGGCATCGACAAGCAGTTCGCGCGCGACATCGAAACCTATGAATGGGCGGCCGCGCACCTCGAGGCACTGGGCGGCGAAGCCGCACGGCTGCGGCCGCGACAGGTGATCGCCAATTTCCGCCGCTGGACGCTGCGCGAGCTCGACCTGCGCCGCGAAGCGGCGTCGGCGTCCGAACTGCGCGAGGCAATGGCGGCCGAGCCGACCTACGAAGTGCCCGCGATCGACTGGGACCGCACCGCGTCGCGCGTCATGACGCTCGACTGGATCGACGGGATCAAGATTTCGCACCGCGAGGCGCTCGTCGCGGCGGGGCACGATATGGAAAAGCTGGCGACCAATATGGTCCACGCCTTTCTGCGGCAGGCGATCGCCGAGGGGTTCTTCCACGCCGACATGCACCAGGGCAATTTGTTCGTGAAGGCCGACGGGACGATCGCGGCGGTCGATTTCGGTATCATGGGGCGGATCAACCGGCAGGCGCGCTACTGGCTGGCCGAAATTCTCTATGGCTTGACCACCGGCAATTATCGCCGCGTCGCCGAGATTCATTTCGAGGCGCAATATGTCCCCGACTATCACAGCGTCGAGGAATTCGCGACGGCGCTGCGCGCGGTCGGCGAGCCGATGCGCGGCAAGCCGGTGAGCGAGCTCAGCGTCGGCCAGATGCTCGACGGACTGTTTGCGATCACCCGCGACTTCGACATGCAGACCCAGCCGCATCTGCTGCTGCTGCAAAAGACGATGGTGATGGTCGAGGGCGTGGCCACGATGCTCAACCCGCGGATCAACATGTGGGATGTATCGGGACCGTTCGTGCAAGGCTGGATTCGCGACGAACTGGGCCCCGAAGCCGCGCTGGCCGACGGACTGCGCGAACAGGGGCGGACGCTGGCGCTGATCCCCGACATCATCCGCCGCCTCGACGCGCAATTGCCGAAGCCGGGTGCTGCTCCGCCCGCGCCGCCGCTCCCCGACGTCCGGCTGATGTGGGAAAGGGGCGAAAAGCGGACGGCCTGGCGCTATGCGCTGACCGCGCTCGCCGGGGCGGCCGCAGGCGCTGCGATCCTCCTTGCGCTGGGCGGTTGATCGCCGCTGCCAAGGCCGATTGTGATTACCAAAGATTTACCTTAATTCGCTAGCGTTTTTTGAGGACCAACAGGGCGGTACCGCTCGATCGAACCGAGGCATCTTCACCCGACATGCACCACGAAACCGCCCTTGCCGACCCGATCGTGTCGGTTGACACCCTCCCGCTCGAAGTCGCGGTCGTCGTCCCGACGCTCAACGAGGCCGCCAATGTCGAGCGGCTGGTCGAGAAGCTGACGAACGTGCTTGCCGGTCGCGGCTGGGAAGTGCTGTTCGTCGACGATAATTCGCCCGACGGCACCAGCGACGTCGTGCGCCGTATCGCGCGCACCTCGCGCCACGTCCGCATCGTTCAGCGCGTCGGCCGCCGCGGCCTGTCGTCAGCGGTGATCGAAGGAGTGCTGGCGACGGCCGCTCCGGTGATCGCGGTGATGGACGGCGATCTTCAGCACAGCGAAGACGCGCTGCCGCGCCTGATCGACGCGGTGGCGTCGAACGACGCCGACATCGCCGTCGGCACTCGCTATGTCGATGGCGGTGGCGTCGGCGAATGGAGCGCGCTGCGCGTGTCGATGAGCCAGTTTGCTACGAAGATCGGTCAGATCGCGCTGCGCACCAAGGTGAGCGATCCGATGAGCGGCTTTTTCGCGATGCGCCGCGAAGCTTTCGACGCAGCGCTGCCGCGCCTGTCGGCGATCGGTTTCAAGATATTGGCCGACATATTGGCGTCGTCGCCGACGCCGCTGCGCGTCGCTGAAGTTCCCTATCAATTCCGCACCCGCGAAGCGGGCGAGAGCAAGATCGGCGCGCGCGTCATCGCCGAATATGCCGAACTGCTCGCCGAAAAGACGATCGGCCGCTTCGTGCCGGTCCGTCTGCTGAAATTCCTGATGGTCGGCGGACTGGGCGTCTTCGTCCACCTGTCGGTGCTGTGGGCGCTGCTGACCGCAGGCAACAGTTTCATGATGGCGCAGACCGGCGCGGTCGTGACCGCGATCGCGTTCAATTTCTTCCTCAATAACAGCTTCACCTACGCCGACCGCAAGCTCAAGGGCTGGGCGGTGCTGGGCGGACTGGCGAGCTTCTATGCGATCTCGGCGGTTGGCGCGCTTGCCAATATCGGCATCGGCACCTGGCTCGCCGGGCAGAATGAGCGTTGGTGGGTCGCGGGCGTCGCCGGGGTCTTGGTGGGCGCGATCTGGAATTTCGCCATGTCTTCGGCGCTGACGTGGCGCAAATAGCACCGGCGGCCGGCACCGGCTGGAACCGCTTTTCGGCCATCCCGCGTCTCTGGGCCGCGGTCGTGCTGGTCCTGCTCGCCGCGCTGATGGTGGCCGGATGGAGCGGCGGCGTGGGCGGCAAGAGGGTACAGCCCGCCAAGCCCACATCGATGAAGTTCGAAGGCATGGTCGGCGACCATGCGCTGTACCTCAACATCCTGCGCAAGATGGAGGCGGGCCAATCCTATTATTCTGCCGCGACGGAAACGCAGCGCGCGCATCGCTATCCGCTGCATCCTTTCTTTACGGTGCGCCTACCCACCCAGGCCGAAATCATGGCGGTGATCGGCCTGCGCGGGTCGGTCGCGCTGCTGACGTTGACCGGCCTTGCGGCGATCCTTCTGTGGCGAAAGCGGTTGATGGCCGATGACGACCTGCCGCGCTACGCGCGCTTCGGCGCGCTTCTGATGGCGGCCAACATGTCGCAGATCGTATCGCGCCAATGGGTGCTGATGCACGAAGTGGTGGCGGGCGTGCTGATCGCGCTGGCGCTCGCCCTCTATCGCCCTGCCCGCCCCTGGCCGGCGATGGCCGTGACCGCGCTCGCGCTGGCGATGCGGGAAACGGTGCTGCCCGTGGCAATGCTACTGGGCCTGTTCGCGCTGATCGACCGCGATTGGCGCGCCGCCGCCGGCTGGCTTGGCATCGGACTGGGTTTCCTGGCCTTGATGGCGTGGCACGCGGCGACGCTGACCGCCTTCGTCCGTCCCGACGATATGATCACCCCCGGCTGGAGCGGGATGGGCGGATGGTCGGCCTATCTGTCCTTCGTCCATGTGTCGTCGGCATTCCGCTTTCTTCCGGCGTGGACGATGGTGCCGGTGGTGCCGCTGGCATTGCTTGGCTGGGCCGCATGGCGGTCGCGGCTGGGAACGACGATGCTGATCGTCCAGCTCGGCTATGCGGCGATGCTGATGCTGTTCGCACGCCCCAATAATTTTTACTGGGCGATGCTGATCGAACCGACATTGTTCGTGGGGCTGATCTTCGCGCCCGCCGCACTCCTTGCCCTGTACCGGTCGATCCGGGCGGAGCCGTCACCGGTTTCCGTACCCGCGGTCTGAGCGGTCAGAATCTGCGTGGATCGCGGGCGCGGACATCCTATAGGATAGGGTCATGACCCATCGGCGTATCCTTCTGATCATCGGCGGCGGCATCGCCGCCTACAAGGCCATCGAGCTGGTGCGCCTGCTCCGCAAGGCCGGCCATAGCGTGCGCTGCGTGCTGACGCGCGCGGGCGAGCAGTTCGTCACCCCGCTGACGCTCGCCGCCCTGTCCGAAAATAAAGTATATACATATCTTTTCGACCTGAAGGACGAGGTCGAGATGGGGCATATCCAGCTTTCACGCGAAGCCGACCTGGTCGTCGTTGCCCCCGCGACCGCTGATCTGCTGGCAAAGATGGCGGGGGGCATCGCCGACGATCTGGCGACAACCTTGCTGCTCGCGACCGACAAGCCGGTGCTCGCGGCGCCCGCTATGAACGTACGCATGTGGCTGCACCCCGCGACCCAGCGCAATGTCGCGACGCTGCGCGGCGACGGGGTGACGGTGATGGAGCCCGACGAGGGCGAAATGGCGTGCGGCGAATATGGCCCCGGCCGCCTGCCCGAGCCCGAAGCGATCAAGGCGGCGATCGAGGCGGCGCTGGCGCAAGGCACGATTGTCCGGCCGCTCGGCGGCCAGCCCGATTTCGCGCCGTCGCGCCACCGCCCGCTCTATGGCCGCCGCATCCTCGTCACCGCGGGACCGACCCACGAACCGATCGACCCCGTCCGCTACATCGCCAACCGGTCGAGCGGCAAGCAGGGCTTCGCGATCGCCGCCGCCGCCGCCGAAGCGGGCGCGGAGGTGCTGCTGGTCGCGGGGCCGGTACCGCTGCCGACGCCGCCGGGCGTGGTTCGCGTCGATGTCGAAACCGCGCGCGAAATGGCGGCCGAGGTCGAGGCGGGACTGCCCGTCGACGCCGCGATCATGGTCGCCGCAGTTGCCGACTGGCGCGCCGCCGACACATCGGCGCAGAAGATCAAGAAGGACGGCAGCGGCGAGGTGCCACCGCTCGCGCTGGCAGAAAATCCCGACATTCTGGCGAGCGTCGCGAAGAGCGCCAAGCGGCCGCCGCTGCTCGTCGGCTTCGCCGCCGAAACCAACGACGTGATCGCTCATGCCCAGGCAAAGCTCGCCCGCAAGGGCTGCGACCTGATCGTCGCCAACGATGTCTCGGCGGACCCGATGGGCGGCGAGACGAACCGCGTTCATATCGTCAGCAAGGCTGGCGTCGACAGTTGGGACCGGCTGCCCAAGGAAGCCGTCGCCCGCAAATTGATGGAAAAAATCGCCGATGAACTCGATACCCGCGTCCCCCTTGCCGATGATTGAGATCCGCCTCCAGCGCCTGCCCAACGGCGGCGGCCTGCCGGTTCCGGCCTATGCCAGCGACGGCGCAGCGGGGATGGACATCGTCGCGGCCGAGACGCTGACGCTGCGCCCCGGCGCGCGCCACGCGGTTGCGACCGGCTTCGCGATGGCGATTCCCGCAGGCTATGAGGTGCAGGTGCGCCCCCGCTCGGGCCTCGCACTCAAGCACGGCATCACCTGCCTCAACACGCCGGGGACGATCGACAGCGACTATCGCGGCGAGGTGAAGGTGATCCTCGCCAATCTCGGCGACGAGGTGTTCGAAATCAAACGCGGCGACCGCATCGCGCAGATCGTGCCCGCGCCCGTCCAGCGCGCGACCTTTGCCGAGGTGGAGACGCTCGACGAAACGGCGCGCGGCGCGGGCGGCTTCGGATCGACCGGGGTCGCGAGCGGCGCGGCCGACGAACAGAGCGAGGGCGATCAGGATGCGCCCGCCAATGTCGGGTCGCTCGCGGCGATGAAGATGCGGCGGCCGGGCGAATAGGTCTTGCTCAGCGACGCCGAACTCGACCGCTATGCGCGCCAGATCATCCTGCCGCAATTCGGCGGCGCGGGGCAGGCGAAGCTGAAGGCGGCGCATGTCGCGCTCATCGGCGCGGGCGGGATCGGCTGTCCGGCGATCACCTATCTGGCGGCAGCGGGGGTCGGCAGACTGACGATCGTCGACGATGATCGCGTCGAACTTTCCAATCTGCAGCGTCAACCGCTGTTTACCGATGCCGATATCGGCCGTCCCAAGGCGATCGTCGCGGCAGACGCCGCGCGGCGCATCAACCCCCATGTCGAAGCGGTGGCGGTCGAGGCGCGGCTCGATACGGGCAATGCCGAAGCGCTGCTGGCCGATGCGACCCTGATCCTCGACGGATGCGACAATTTCGCCACCCGCCTCGCGGTCAACCGCGCGGCGGTCGCGCGCGAGATTCCGCTGCTCAGCGCCGCCATCGGCGCGTTCGAGGGACAGATCGCGCTCTATGAAGGCTGGCGCGGCGACAGCCCCTGCTACGCCTGTCTGGTCGGCGACGACCCCGACCGACCCGGCATCAACTGCGCCGAAGCGGGCGTGATGGGCGCGCTCGCCGGAATGATCGGAGCGATGGCTGCGCTCGAAGCGGTGCGCGCGCTGACCGGCTGGGGCCAACCGCTGACCGGCCGCCTCGCCATCCTCGACATGCTCGATCGCCGCTGGCGCGAGGTCGGTGTCGCAAAGGAGCCGACATGTCCGATATGCAGCGCCTGAGCATCATCGTCGCGAGCCGGGACGGCGCGCGCTTCTATGCCGCGCTGGAGACGGGGATCGCCGCCGCGGCGCTCGGCCGCCCGGCGCGGCTGTTCCTGCAGGGCGAGGCGGCGGCGCTGCTGCGTACCCCCGTCACCTTTGCCGGCGACAGCGCGCGCGAGGCGGTCGGCCAGCCGGGGCTTGCCGCACTGATCGCCGAGGCGATGGCGATGGATGTCGACCTGTTCGTCTGTCAGTCGGGCCTCGCGCTCGCGGGCATGACGGCGAACGACCTGGTGCCGCAGGTGCGCGCCGCTGGCCTCGTCAGTTTCCTTGCCGACGCGCGCGCCGACGACAGGCTGCTGGTCTACTAGGGTCAGGACCCTAGGGGTTCTTGCAGACCTTGATGGCTTTGGGCGCCGGGCGCTGACCATCGGGTACAAAGCGCGCGAGATAGCCGCCCGCGTGCGCCTTGTCGTCATAGGACAGAAGCTTGAAGCCCACCGCCTCGAATTCGCAGACGAGCAGGCGAAAGGGTGTGCCATGCTGGGCGATCGGACGATCGCCGTCGACGACGATCACCTGCCCGTCCCGGCGCAGCGCCGGGCGCAGGCGCCACAGAAAGGCATAGGGCTCGCCGATCTCGTGATACATATGGACCATGAACACGCGGTCGAAGCTGGCCGCGGGCAGGCGCGGATCGTCGACCGCACCAAGTTTGAGCGACACGTTATCGAGCCGTTCGCGCGCGACACGGTCGGCGAGCCGCTCGATCACTTCGGGCTGGATATCCTGCGCCAGAACGCGGCCCGACTGGCCGACCCGTGGCGCGAGCCGCACTGTATAATAGCCATCGCCGGCGCCGATGTCGGCCACGGTCATGCCGGGGCGCACGTCGGCTGAATCCATGATGTCGTCGGCTTCGTTGACGCGGTCGCGCGCCTCTTCGGTCGACCATTTGGTCGAGGTGATCGGCGCGACCGGACGGTCGGCGGGCGGAAAGTCGCGCGCGGTTTCGGGACGGTCGCTATTGTCGCTCCACGGCGCGTTGCATCCCCCGAGCAGCGACAGCGCAGCCAGCGCGGCGAACAGCGGCAGTGCCGCAGGCCGGGCCGCGCGGCGGCGCATCAGTCGATATCCTCCACCTCGACCTTTTCGCCCGTCACCTTCTGCGACAGCGCCGCCGCCATGAAGGGATCGAGCGCGCCGTCGAGCACGTCGGAGGGCGCAGTCGAGGTCACGCCGGTGCGCAAATCCTTCACCAGCTGATAGGGCTGGAGGACATAGGAGCGGATCTGGTGGCCCCAGCCGATTTCGGTCTTGGCCTGATATTCGCCCGAAGCCGCGGCTTCGCGCTTCTGGAGCTCCGCCTCGTACATTCGCGCCTTCAGCATGCCCATCGCGGTCGCGCGGTTCTTGTGCTGCGACCGGTCGTTCTGGCTCGCGACGACGATGCCGGTCGGGATGTGCGTGATACGCACCGCCGAATCGGTCGTGTTGACGTGCTGCCCGCCCGCGCCCGAAGCACGATAGGTGTCGATCTTGAGGTCGCCTTCGTTGATCTCGATCTCGATATTGTCGTCGATCACCGGATAGACCCAGACGCTGGAAAAGCTGGTGTGGCGGCGCGCCGAGCTGTCGTAGGGCGAAATGCGGACGAGGCGGTGAACGCCGCTTTCAGTCTTCGCATAGCCATAGGCATTCTCGCCCTTGACCAGCATCGTCGCCGATTTGATGCCCGCCTGTTCGCCCGCCTGATACTCGATCAGTTCGACCTTCATGCCGCGCTTTTCGGCCCAGCGCATATACATGCGCTGCAACATTTCGGCCCAGTCCTGGCTTTCGGTGCCGCCGGCGCCGGCGTGAACCTCGATATAGCAGTCATAGCTGTCGGCCTCGCCCGCGAGCAGTGCCTTGATCTTGTCCTCTTCGGCGCGCGCCGCCAGCGTGGCGAGCGACTGCACCGCGTCATCGACCAGCGCCTCGTCGCCCTCCATCTCGGCAAGCTCGATCAGTTCGACCGTATCGCCCATCTCCTTTTCGATCGACCGCGTCGCGGTGATCGCCTCGTCGAGACGGCGGCGTTCGCGCATGACATCCTGCGCCGCCTTGGGATTGTCCCAAAGCGTCGGGTCCTCGACCTTCGCATTGAGTTCGTCGAGGCGGCGCACCGCGCGGTCCCAGTCAAGGAAACGGCGCAAGAGCGCCAGCGCGGCGTTGATGGTATCGACATGATCCTGCGCTTCGGCGCGCATGGTCTTTGCTCCTGAAACTGTAGGCGACGGCCATAGTGGCTCAGCCGCGCGAGGCAAGCCGTCAGATGATACCGCCGCGGTCGTCGAGGAAGTCGGCGTCGCTGCGCCGGCCATTGCCTTCCTGTACCGGCGCATCGGGTCGCTTGGCGGAGGCGGCGGGCTTGATCTCTTCTTCGCGGATCGTCCGGCGCGGTTCGCTTTCGGGCTTGAAGGCTTCCCAGATGATCGCCGCCTTGGGATCGGTCCCCGGCCACGCGCCATAGACACGGCGGCCCGACTGGCGGTCGATACGCACCATACGGATATTCTTCGGCGCTATGAACGGCACCGGCGGCCGGTCGGTCAGCGATTCGAGAAAGAATTGCTTGAAGACCGGCGCGGCGAGGCTGCCGCCCTGCGCATAGCCGCCCATGCTGCGCGGCTGGTCATAGCCCATGTAGAGCCCGGCAACGACGTCGGGGGTGCCGCCGACGAACCAGACGTCGGTCGGGCCGGTGGTCGTCCCCGTCTTGCCGAACAGCGGCACGTTCAGATCGCGCAGCACCTGCGCGGTCCCGCGCTGGACGACACCTTCGAGCATATGGACGACCTGATAGGCGGTCATCGGGTCCATCAGTTGCTTGCCCGACGGCGTGAAGCGCGGCATCGGCTTGCCATCCCAATCGTCGCTGTTGCACCCCTCGCAGGGCCTCCAGTTCTTGGGGAAAATCACCTTGCCGCGGCGATCCTGGACATAGTCGATCAGTCGGGGCTTGAGCTCGCGGCCGTGGTTCGCGAGCATCGAAAAGGCGTTGACCATCTTTTCGACCGTCGTCGACCCGGCGCCGAGCGCGGTCGACAGATAGGGTTCGTGCGTCCCGATCCCCATCGTCTTGATCGTTTCGACGATCGGTTCCATCCCGATCTGGCTCGCCGTCCTGACCGTCATCAGGTTGCGCGACTGTTCGAGGCCCCAGCGCATCGTATGCTCGCCGCTGCCGCTCGCGCCGCCGAAGTTGCGGAAGCATTTGTTGCCGAAGCGCGCGCCCTGATAGACGCAGAAGGGGCCGTCAACGATCAGCGTCGCCGGCGTCATGCCATTGTCGAGTGCCGTCGCATAGACGAAGGGCTTGATCGTCGACCCCGGCTGGCGTTCGGCCTGGGTCGCGCGGTTGAACGGCGACAGGCGGACGTCGAACCCGCCCTGCATCGCATAGACGCGGCCCGAATGGGGGCTTTCGACGACCATGCCGCCCGACACTTCGGGGATGTTCTTCAGCGTATATACGCCGGGCCCGGTCGCCTTGACCGCGATCAGGTCGCCCGGGCGCATCGCCGAAAAGGCGCTGCCGCCCGTCTTGCGATAGCCCATGCTCGCGGCGCCTGCGGGCAGGCGGCCCTCTTCGCCGTCGGCAAAGCCGATGCGCGCCTCGCCGGCCGTTTTGGCGAGCACTGCGGCCACGCGCCAATTGTCATAGTCGATGCCGATGAAGCTCGATGCGAGGCGGCTGCGCCATTTGTCGTCGGCCTCGATCCGCGCAATCGGTCCCGACCAGCCCTTGCCGGTGTCGTAGCGGACGAGGCCGCGGCGCAGCGCGCCGGTCGCGGCCTGCTGCATCTTGTCGTCATAGGGGGTGCGCACCCAAAGCCCGCCGCCATAGACGCTGAGGGGGCCGTCCTCGGGGGTCTCGCCGAACTGGTCGATCAGCTGGCGGCGCACCTCTTCCATATAATAGCCGCCGACCTGCGCGACCGCCTTGTTGCCCGTTTCAGAGAGGCCGAGCGGCATCGCCTGCGCGGCGTCGCGCTGCGCCGCGGTGATCCAGCCGTTGCGGAACATTTCGGAAAGCACGAAATTGCGCCGCGCGATCGCCTTGTCGGTATTGCGCGCGCGGCCGTAGGTTTCGGGTGCCTTGGGCAAAATGGCGAGGAAGGCCATTTCGTGAAGCGCGAGCTGATCGACATCCTTGTCGAAATAGGCGCGCGCCGCGGCCTGGACGCCGAAGCTGCGACGGCCGAGCGGAATTTCGTTCAGATACAGTTCGAGGATCTGCTGCTTCGTCAGCGCCGCCTCGATCCGCTTGGCGAGGATCGCCTCGCGAATCTTGCGAGTATAGCTGACCTCGCCCGTCAGCAGCAGATTCTTCGCCACCTGTTGCGTGATCGTCGACGCGCCGACCGGACGGCCGTCGCGCTTCAGGTTGGTCAGGATCGCGGTCGCGATGCCGGGATAGTCGATCCCGCCATGTTCGAAGAAGGTGCGGTCCTCGGCCGCGAGAAAGGCGCGGACGAGAAGCTGGGGATATTCGGCATATTCCAGCTGGACGCGGCGCTCGCGTGCATAGCTGTGGACGGGCTTGCCCTCGCCGTCGCGCACCATCGTCGGCAGCGGCGGCTGATAGTCGCGCAGCTGGTCGACCGAAGGCAGGTTACGCGCGAATATCGCCCACAGCAGCGCCAGTGCGGCCACGCCCGCCAGCGCAAGATAGCCGAGCCAGCGGAACCAGCGCCGCGTCCACATCTGCCGGAACCAGCCAATGACGGCGTTGCTGTCGCGGCGCAGGCGGTAACGGAAGTGGGACGTGCTGTCGGCGACCATGATTGGCCTGCCTCTAAAGCCTGCTTCGCCGAAAGGGAAGCGGCTTGCGGTGGTCGGGCATCCCCCTCCCGCAGGCGGGAGGGGTAGCGAGACTTGCGAGCTTGCTCGCTAATCGCAGCCGGGTGGGCCACCCGACTGTCCGGGCCCACCCCCAACCCCTCCCGCTTGCGGGAGGGGGGTCAGGTCGAGCAACAGTCCGCCCAGCATGGCGGTAACATCGGCAAGGACGGCATCGGCCGGCACGCAGTCTTCTTCATTCGTCATCTCTTCGGCGGCAAAGCCAAGCTCGACCGCGAGGCGAAGCCGGCGCCACAACATGTCCCGGCCAATAGCAGGCAAATGCGGAGCGCATGCATCGGTCAGCCGGTCGGTGACGTGGCGATGCGATTCGAGCCGGACATGGACGAGCCGCGGGGTCGCGTGGAGCGCGCGCAAGGTCCACACCGCGCCCGGTTCGACCCGCGTCACCGCGGCGGTTTCGGCGAGCAGTTCGCCGATATGGCCAGCCATCGCCGCGATGCCGCCGCGCCGGTGCCGCTCGATCCACGCCTCCAGCACCGCATTCTGCCGCTCCATCAGCCGGCGGCCCAATGCTTCGAGAACCGCATATTTGTCGCCGAAATAGCGATAGAGCGCGGGCGGGCTCAGCCCCGCCTCGGCGGCAATCCGGTTGGTCGAAATGCGTTCGATGCCCTCTTCGGCGAGGAGCAGGCCCGCGACATCGAGCAGCCGGTCATAGGTGGCGCGCGCGCGGTCCTGCTTCGGCGGCGCCTTCGCCGCGACGCTCATCGCGCGCGGCCGCGCGCGCTGACCGGCCAGATGGCGACGAGCGTGTCGCCTGCGACGACATGATAATGGTCATAGAGATTGACGGTCGGGTCGCAGTGCGGAACGGTCAGCGTCACCGGATCGCCCGGCGCCATCCGTTCGCCGATGCCGGGCGCGACCAGCGCGGCATGTTCGTCGCCCATGAAGGCGAAGAAGCTGTCCGTGGGCGCGCCGCGCCGGACCACGGCGACCCCGCCGTCGGTCGACAGCGATTTGAACCCCGCATCGATGGTGACGAGACCGCTATGATTGGCGCTGACGACGCGCGCATCGACACCGAGCGCAACCTCGAACGGTACCGCGCCGTCGCCGGTCAGATCGCAGTCGCAATATTGCTTGTCCATGAAGACGTAGGAGCCCGCCTGCAGCTCGGTAAAGACGCCGAGGTCGAGGTCGATATGGTGCGTTCCCGTCCCCGAGCCGCTGA
This sequence comes from Sphingopyxis sp. MC1, assembly GCF_000371385.1. NCBI lineage: Bacteria > Pseudomonadati > Pseudomonadota > Alphaproteobacteria > Sphingomonadales > Sphingopyxidaceae > Sphingopyxis > Sphingopyxis sp. MC1. Next base: position 11,720 of record NZ_AOUN01000012.1, on the reverse strand, counting down.
CGATTTCCGCCGCGAAATCCGCGTCGGCAAGCGCGGCGAGCACGGTCTTCAGATAGTCGGTGCGCTCGACGATCGCGGCGCGGCGCTCGGCATAATCCTCGATATGTTGCTGCGACCCGCAATAATATTGGACGCCGCGCCAGCGCAGCGCCGGAAGCGCGGCGATGGCGCGCGCAAGGTCGACCGCCTTTTCGGGCGAGGCGACGCCGGTCCGCGCGATGCCGGGATCGATGTCGATCAACACGTCCAGCGTCGCGCCCTGCGCCGCAAGCGCGGCATCGATCCGCCGCGCGACATCGGGATGATCGACCGTCGCCATCAACCCGTCCGCCCGCGTCGCCAGCGCCGCAAGCCGCTCGATCGCGTGCGGCGCGGCGACCGGCGAGGTGATGAGGATGCCGGTGATGCCGCCATCGGCAAGCGCCTCCGCCTCGCCGATCTTCGCGCAGCAGACCCCGGCGGCGCCCGCCGCAAGCTGGCGCTTCGCGATATCGACGCTCTTGTGGGTCTTGGCATGGGGCCTGAGGCCGATGCCGCGCGCAGCGGCCAGCCCGGCCATCGCCGCAATATTGCGGTCGAGCGCGTCGATATCGAGGACGAGTACCGGCGTATTGAGGTCGGCGCGCGACCCCTGCCGGCCGACGAAATGGGCGTGCAAGGTCAGATCGTCGCTCATGAAAACAGCGCCTCCAGATGCGGGTTCAGAAATTTGCCATGCGGATCGGCGGCGCGGCGGACCGCGCGATAGCGTTCGGCCATCGGATAGAGCGCGTCGACATCGGCGCGCGTCAACGTGTGGCGCTTCGCCCAATGCGGCCGCCCGCCATGCGCACGGAAAATCGCCTCGGCACCGGAAAAATGATCCGCCCACGGCATTTTCGCATATTGGTGCATCGAAATCGCGGCGACCGGCCCGGCGTTCATCGGGCTCATCCAGATATCGTCGGCGGCGACGGTGCGATATTCGAAGGGAAAGGTCACGGGCAAACGCCCGGCGCGAATCCAGCCGATCACGGCGTCGAGCGCGGCGAGGCCCGCGGCGCGCGGCAGTTCATATTCCATTTCCTCGAAACGGATCGTGCGGTCGGACGGAAAGATGCTGTGCGCGGGGCCGCGTCGCTCGCCGTCGAAGCGCGTCTTCATCATCGCGCGCTGGAGCAGCGGGGTCAGAAAGGGCGCGAAGGCCGCGATGTCGAGCGCGCGGCGGAACGCGCTTTCGTCGACATCGCTCGTCGAGCGCGGCGGATCGCACGGGTCGCACGGCGTCAACGTCTTCAGGATCACATGCTCGGCGTGCGGAAAGATCCAGAATTCGATGTGACGGTGGCGTTCGGCAAGCTCGTCATAGCTTTCGCGGATTTCGTCCCAGCGCCTTTTCTCGATCCGTTCGACCAGATGAAAGGCAGGGACGACGGCAACCTCGATCTCGGTCGCGATGCCGAACAGCCCGAGCGACAGCCGCTGCGCCGCGAACAGATCGGGGTTTTCCTGCGCGTCGCACCAGCGCGCCGTGCCGTCGGCGCCGATCAGCCGGAAGCCCCGCGCAAAGGTCGACAGCGAGCCGAGATCGACGCCGGTCCCGTGCGTGCCCGTCGCCATCGCGCCCGCCAGCGCCTGCGGATTGACATCGCCCTGGTTGGCGAGCGCAAGGCCGTGCTGCCACAGCGCCTCGGTCAGCCGCTTGATGCTCCATCCTGCCGGGATGCGCGCGGTCTGACGATCGGGGGCGATACTGAGCTCGCCCGTCATCGCGTCGAGGCTGACGATCAGTTCGTCCGACCGGCATAGCGGCATGAAGCTGTGCCCGGCGCCGACCGCGCGCACCTTGGCGGCCTCGCGCACCAGCGCGGAAAGCGCCGCCTCGTTCGTCGGTCGTGCCACCCTGGCTGGAGCACTCACGCTGCCCGACCAGTTGCTCCACCCTGCTTCTGCCGTCGCCATGCCACTCTCCCGCCGCGAACGGGACGGAAGCTGCGCGCCCGCAAAAAGTTAGTCAAGACTAACTTTTTGGTTCAGCGGCCGACGGCGGCGATCTGCCGCGCAAAATGAACCTGGATGGCGTCGCGGACGCCGCGCGCGACCTTTTTCTGCCCCGCCGCCGAAGCCAGAAATTCCGAATCATCCTTGTTCGAGATGAAGCCGGTTTCGAACAGGATCGACGGCGTATCGGGGGCCTTGAGCACGACGAAGGATGCAAAACGGTGCGCGGTGGTGCGGAAGGTGACATCGTCCGCCGCCTCACGCTGGAGCAGACGGGCGAAATCGGACGCGACATTCATCGTCTCGCGCTGCGTCAGGTCGAGCAGGATCGACGAGACTTCGCCGCTGTGCGCGCCCAGATCGACGCCGTTGATGATATTCGCCTTGTTCTCGCGCGCCGCAAGCCGCGCCGCCTCGCGGTCGGAGGCGACTTCGGACAAAGTATAGACCGACGCGCCATGCGCCTCTTCATTCTCGGCCGCGTCGGCGTGGATCGAAATGAACAGGTCGGCCTTCAGCCGCCGCGCGATGCCATAGCGTTCCTCGAGCACCAGAAAGCGGTCGTCGGAGCGGGTGAGCGCAACGCGGACGCGGCCGCTGGCGATCAGATCGTCGCGGATCGCGCGCGCAATCCCCAGCGTGATATCTTTTTCGCGCTTGCCGCTGTGCGGCGAAATCGCGCCCGGATCGTGCCCGCCATGGCCGGCGTCGATGACGACGAGCGGCAGGCGTGGATTATTCGGCCCCTCGATCTTGGGCAGCGCCGGCGCCGGCTTGGGTGCGCCGATCGGCACGGTGACGCTGTAGCGCTTTTCGGGGGGCTTGGCGCGAAAGTTGAGAGGCGGCTGCCATTCGGTGCGCGGCGTCTTGGCGGCGCGTTCGAACTCGTCGGCCGAGACGGGACGCAAGCGCAGCGACAGGCTGCGCCCGTCGGCGGCGAAGCGCGCGTCGGTGACCACCGCGGGCCGCGCCAGATCGAGCACGACGCGCGCCGTATCGGCGGCCGGCCGCCCCTGACGCACGGCGCTGACAAGGCCGCTGCCCTGCGGCGAACGGCCGGGATCTGCGCCCAGAATGTCGAGCGCGATGCGGTCGGGTCCGGCGAGGACGAAGGCCGACGCGCCCGCGACGACGTCGGCAAAGCGCAGCGTCACCTCGCGGTCGCCGATTTCGACCGCGCGAATATCGCCCGCGATCGCCGCCGGTATCGACAGGATCGTCGCGATCAGGACAAGGATCAGGCCCATCGCCCGGTTATGCCGCCCCCGGCGCGCGATGGTCCAGCGCTTATTCGAAAACATAAGGGCTCCGGCCGCAAAAAAGGATGAACCAGCCATTAGCCATTGCCCGTCAAATCGCGGTCAACCGGCACGGTTAACGGGCGATTCAGCACGAATTGCGCAAAACGCCTTGTCGGCGTGCGCGAACATTCCCATGTGTCTGCCGTGCTTTGGGTTGCCGTTGGTCCGTGCCGATGCTAGCACCCGACACACTGACGGTGTCCGACCCGATCCCGTCCGGCCTTTTGAGGGGAAAGGCTGACCCGCGCGATTCGCGGTTCATGGCCTCCCCGGCGCCGGACATGCGGGGAAAGACATGTCCGTCAGTCCACCCGGATGACCGGGCGGCGGCCGACCCCATTCCAGCGTCGCCTGCCATAACGGTCACCCCGTAACAGGTTGATGCCGTATGAGGCTTGCCATGCCCTCTTCCCATGCCGACGCGGTCGCATTTGCGCCGCGCGTCGACGTGACGGAAGACCGCATGCGCGTCCAGGACCGGACGCGGGCCACGCGCGGCAATAACGTCTTTTTCCGTTTGAACCCTATCGACCGCAGCCGCCCTCCACGGGCGGCGGCGGCCTTTTTGTTTGGCGCGCTGCGGCGCGCCTGGAGTGATAATAATGACCACGCGCATGTTGATCGACGCGCGGCACCGGGAAGAAACCCGGGTCGCCGTCACCAAGGGAAACCGCATCGAGGAGTTTGATTTCGAGTCCGCCGAGCACAAGCAGCTCAAGGGCAATATCTATCTGGCCAAGGTAACCCGCGTCGAACCGTCGCTGCAGGCGGCGTTCGTGGAATATGGCGGCAATCGCCACGGCTTCCTGGCCTTCAGCGAAATCCACCCCGACTATTACCAGATCCCGAAGGAAGACCGCGAAGCCTTGCTGCGCGAAGAGGCGGAGCATGCCGCCGAAGCCGCGATGCGCGCCGAGGAAGACCTCGACGAGCTGGAAGGCGATGTCGCCGATGTCGAGGAACCCGGCGACGATGACGCCGCCGTTGCGGCCCCCGAAACCATCGGCGAGGACAGCGACGACGATGGCGGCGAAGATTCCGCGGACGACGCCGACGGCGAAGATGGCGAAGAATCGCGCGACGATCGCGACGACAAGGGTCGACGGGGCCGCGGGCGGAGCCGGGGTCGCAAGGGCGGCCGCGGACGCGGACGCCGCGACGAGGATGAAAATGGCGAAAGCCGCATGTCGCTGCGCCGCAAGTACAAGATTCAGGACGTCATCCGTCGCCGCCAGGTGATGCTGGTGCAGGTCGTCAAGGAAGAGCGCGGCAACAAGGGTGCGGCGCTGACCACCTATCTGTCGCTGGCCGGCCGCTATTGCGTGCTGATGCCGAACACGATGCACGGCGGCGGGATCAGCCGCAAGATTTCGAACGGCGCCGATCGCCGCAAATTGAAGGCGATGATCGACGAGCTCAACCTGCCGCCGTCGATGGGCTGCATCGTCCGCACCGCGGGGATGAGCCGCACCAAGACCGAGATCAAGCGCGACTTCGACTATCTCGCCCGGCTGTGGGACGAGATTCGCGAAAAGACGCTGGGGTCGAGCGCGCCGGCGCTGATCCATTCGGACAGCGACCTTGTGAAGCGCGCGATCCGCGACATCTATCACCGCGACATCGAGGAAGTGCTCGTCGAGGGCGAAGAGGGCTATAAGGCGGCGAAGCAGTTCATGAAGCTGCTGATGCCCAGCCACGCCCGGCGCGTGAAGCAATATGCCGACCCCGTTTCGCTGTATCAGCGCTATGGCGTCGAGGATCAGCTTGCGGGGATGCTCAATCCGGTCGTCCAGTTGAAATCGGGCGGCTATCTGGTCATCAACCCGACCGAGGCGCTGGTGTCGATCGACATCAACTCGGGCCGCTCGACGCGCGAGCATAATATCGAACAGACCGCGCTCAGCACCAACCTTGAGGCGGCACACGAAATCGCCCGCCAGCTCCGCCTGCGCGACATGGCGGGCCTGATCGTCATCGACTTCATCGACATGGATCATGGCTCGAACGTCCGCAAGGTCGAGCGCGCGATGAAGGATGCGCTCAAGAATGACCGCGCGCGCATCCAGGTCGGCCGCATCTCGGGCTTCGGCCTGATGGAAATGAGCCGCCAGCGGCTGCGCACCGGCGTGCTCGAAGCGTCGACGCGCCCCTGCCCGCATTGCGAAGGCACCGGCCTCGTCCGCACCGCATCGTCGGCGGGTCTCAGCGCGCTGCGCCTGATCGAAGAGGAAGCCGCACGCGGCAAGGGCAGCAAGATCATCCTGCGCGCGAGCCAGGAAGCGACCTTCTATCTCCTCAACGAAAAGCGCCGCGAACTGCGCGATATCGAGGATCTGTACGGCGTCAGCGTCGAAATCCTGCCCGACGGCGAAACCGAAGGCGCGCGCATGGCGATCGAGGTCGGCGGCCCGCCGCCCGTTCAGCGCCGCAGCTTCGCCCCGATCGCGCCGATCGAGGATGATGATGACGACGATATCGTCGACGAAGAGGATATCGAAGAAGAGGAAGAAGAAGCCGAACGCCCCGCGCGCCGCGAACGCGAGCGTGAAGAGGGCGATGCCGATGGCGAAGGCGGACGCAACAAGCGCCGCCGGCGTCGCCGCCGCGGTCGTCGCGGTCGCCGCGATGACGAGGGCAACGAAACCGCCGAGGGCGAAACGGCTTCCGAAGAGGCCGAGGAAACCGACGGCGACGGCGACGACGAAGCCGGCGCCGATGGTGCGGCCGAACCCGTAGCCGCCGAAGCGAGCGAGGAAGGCGAAGCCAAGCCGCGTCGCCGCCGCGGCGGCCGCGGTCGAAAGAAGGTCGAGGCCGAAGCCGTCGAGGCCGAGGCAGGCGACGCGGACACGACTGCGCCCGAACCGGAAGCCGTCGAAGCCCCCGCCCCCGAAGCCCCTGCGGCTGACGAAAAGCCGAAGCGCAAACGCGCGCCGCGCAAGACCAAGGCGGCGATCGCTGCCGAAGCGGCCGCGGTCGAAGCCGCCGACGCAAGCAGCGAAGCGCCCGAGGCTCCTGTCGCCGACGTGCCGGTAGAGGAAGCAGAACCCGCCAAGCCCGCGCCGAAAAAGCGCGCGAGCCGCAGCAAGAAGGCGGCCGCCGCCGAAGCGCAGCCCGCCGAAGCAACCGCAAGCGCTCCGCAGGGCGATTCCACGGTCGAAGCCATCCCTGCCGACGCCGAAGGCGACGCCCCTGAGGGCGGACCCCGTCGCGGCTGGTGGCAGCGCACCTTCGGCAACTGACGGGCCTGAATTGCATGAAAAGACGGGCCCTCGCGCAAGCGGGGGCCCTTTTTTCGGACAGGCGCCGCAGTAGCGGCCATCACGCACCTTGCGCCCGCGCGGCTGGCGCCCCAATAAGTCTCCATGGCTTCATTCGAGGTTCAGACGCGCGGCGCAAGACGGGCGGCGATGATCGCGCCATCCCCGTCCCACATCCTGGCCCGGCCGGGCGCCTGGCGCGCCGCGCTGCGCCTGCTGCTGACGCTCGTCGCCATGGTGGCGGTTGCTGCGCGGCCGGTGATGGCGCAGTCGATGCTGCGCGACGCCGAAACCGAGGCGCTGTTCCAGGACATGGTCGATCCGCTGCTCGTCGCGGCGGGGCTGCGTCCCGGACAGGTGCGCGTCCACCTGCTCGGCGATCGCAGCATCAACGCGTTCGTGGCGGGCAGTCAGGACATCTATGTCTTTAGCGGTCTGATCGAGACCGCCGACAGCGCCAACGAAGTGCAGGGCGTACTCGCCCACGAGCTCGGCCATATCATGGGCGGCCACGCCATCCGCGCCAGCGACGGCGCCAAGACGGCAACGGGCATCTCGCTGCTCAGCCTGCTGCTCGGCGCCGCGGCGATCGCGGCGGGCGGCGGCGATGCCGGTATGGGCATCATGATGGCGGGGCAACAGGCCGCGCTCGGCAAATATCTGGCGTTCAGCCGGGTTCAGGAAGCGACCGCCGACGCCGCCGGTGCGCAATATCTGTCGAAGGCAGGGATCAGCGGCAAAGGCAGCCTCGATTTCTTCAAGAAGCTGCAGAATCTCGAATTCCGCTACGCCGTCAAACAGGATGATGATCAGGCCTACAGCCGCACGCACCCGCTGTCGGGCGATCGCATCCAGGCGCTCCGCGAAGTCTATGTCGTCGATCCGGCGTGGGACAAGCCAAGCGATCCCCAGCTCGAAGCCCGCTTTCAGCGCGTGAAGGCCAAGCTGCTCGGCTATATGGAAGAGCCCGAGCGGACGCTGCGCAAATATCCCGAAAGCGACAAGAGCGTGCCCGCGCGCTACGCCCGTGCTTACGCCTGGCACAAGAGCGCCTATCCGCAAAAGGCGCTGGACGAGGTCGACGCCCTGATCGCCACCAATCCCGAAGACCCGTATTTCCTCGAGCTCGAAGGCCAGGTCTTGCTCGAATCCGGGCGGCCCAAGGAAGCGATCCCGCCGCTGCGCAAAGCGGTCGCCAATTCGAAATCGCAGCCGCTGATCGCCTCAACGCTCGGCCATGCGCTGATCGCGACCGAGGATCCGGCCAATTTCCCAGAGGCCGAAAAGGTGCTGAAAACCGCCGTCGCGCTCGATAACGAGAATCCGTTCGCCTGGTATCAGCTCGGCATCGTCTATGCGAACCGCGGCGATCAGGCGCGCGCGGCGCTCGCCTCGGCGGAACGCTACAGTCTCGAGGGTGGACAGCCGATGCTCGCGCTGCGTAATGCCGAAATGGCGATGCAGGGCCTGCCGCAAGGGTCGCCCGACTGGATTCGTGCACAGGATATTTCGATGGTTGCGCGCGCCGAGGTAGAACGGACGCGCAAACGGCGCTAGATTCACGACGAAATTCGGGGATGCATCGCAATTTCGCGAATGCACAAGGGCGACAAGTGACAGACAAGAAAGACGAATATTATCAGCCGTGGTTGCGCGACCCGTCGCCGGCGCCCGAGCCCCTGCCGCGCGCCGACGAGGGACTGGCAAAGCCGAAGGACGCCCCGCCCGTCGGCATCGACGTCGGCCGCTATACGCCGAAGCCCGCCCCGGCGCGCGATCCGCGCGTCACGGGGGAGCAGTTGAAGGCCGGCGCGGCGCGGCTGTGGAGTGCGATCCGGCACGGCGCTGCGGCCTTTGCCGACTGGACGATCGATGTCGGCGAACGCGCCGATATCCCCGCGCGCGTCGAGGCGATGGAGATACCGCGGCGGACGCGCGACCTTGCGCAGCGTTCGGGCCGCGGCGCCGCGCGGGCCGCGCGTGCGGTCGGACGCGGATCGGCGAAGGCAGCGCGCAGCGCGGCGAGCGCGAGCGGCGAGGCGTGGGGCAAGATGGCGCTGGGCGACAAGGTCGCGAAAATTTCCAGCGAAGCCGGACGCGGGATCGGCGAGGTTGCGGGCAAGACGAAGGCCGGGATAGGTCAGGTTGCGCGCGCCGGCAAGGACGGCATCGGCGATGCCGCGAACAAGCTGCGCCCGGCTGCCGAAGAGCTTGCGCCGCCGCCCTCGGGGCTCGAACAATTGCTCGCGCGCGAAGAGGCAGAGGCGCGCGCCGCCGACGCCCGGAATGCGGGCGACCTCCCCCTCTTTGCCGGCGAGGCGATCCCCGCGACCTTGGCCGAAACGCAAGCCAAAGCGGCGGCGATAGCCGCCGTGTCGGACGATGATCGCACCCCGCATGTCGCAGCCCCGGCCAAACCCAAGCCCGCGCGCGCCAAGGCGATGACCGCGGGCCGTTTGCCGCAGCGCCAGGGAGGAATGATGGACGGCGTATCGACGCGCACCCTGCTGATCGGCGGCATCGCCGCGCTCGCACTGCTCGGCGCGACCTTCTGGCTTGGCGGCCGCTTCGGCGGCGGCATGAGCAAGAGCGAGGTCGAGACGATCGTCGGCGACTATATTCGCGCCAATCCCGAAATCATCCCCGAGGCGCTGGAGGCGCAGCGCGACCGCGAAATGGCGAAGGCCATCGACGCGATCCGCCCCGCACTCGAAAAGCCCTATGCCGGCGCCTGGGCGGGCAATGCCGACGGCGACGTCACACTGGTCGTCTTCACCGACTATGCCTGCGGCTTCTGCCGGGCGAGCGTGCCCGACGTCGACCGGCTGGTCCGCGAGGACAAGCGGCTCAAGGTCGTGTTCCGCGAATTGCCGATCATCTCGCCGCAAAGCCGCGATGCCGCGCTGATGGCGCTCGCCGCCGCGCGGCAGGGCAAGTATGACGCTTTCCACCACGCGATGTTCGCAGCGAGCTCGCTCGATCCGTCGGCGATCGCCGCCGCGGCGCAGCGCGCGGGCGTCGTCACCGACGGCAGCGCCGACGCGACCGCGAACGAGGCGCTGTTCCAGCGCGAACTCGACGCGAACCTCGCGATCGCAACCCAGCTTCAGCTCAATGCAACCCCGACCTGGGTCGTCGGCAACCAACTGCTCCAAGGCCAAGTGGGCTATGACACGCTGAAGCGCGCCATCGCCAAGGCCCGGTCCAAGAGCTGAGGCGCGCGGGCTTGGCGACCGTCACGCACGATCAGGCGCTCGCCAACGCCCGGCATCTGCTGGCGGGTCAGCCTGCGGCGGCGCTGGCGCAGGCGCAGGCGATTATCGAGGTTGTTCCGACATCGGCCGCCGCCCACCGCCTTGCTGCGCACGCGCTGCGCGCGCTCGGACGCGAGGAAGAGGCGCAGGCGGCCGCGCTCGACGCCGTTGGCGCGGCGATCCACGATCCCGAGATGATCGCGGCGGCGCTCGCCCTCGCCGAAGATCGGCTGCCCGATGCCGAGGCCGCGCTGCGCGGACGCCTGCGCGACGACGCCACCGATGTCGCGGCGATCCGCATGCTGGCCGAGGTCGCCGGGCGTATCGGCCGTTATGGCGATGCCGAAAAGCTGCTGATGCGGGCGGTCGAACTCGCGCCGGGGTTCGGCGCCGCCCGCGCCAATCTGGCGACGGTCTATTACAAGCAGAATCGCTTTGCGGAAGCCGTCGCGGCGCTCGATTCCGTGCTCGGCGACGATCCCGACAATCCGGCCCACGCCAATCTGAAGGCCGCCGCCCTCGGCCGTATCGGCGGCTATGACGAAGCGATCGCGCTGTACGAAGAATTGACCCGCCGCTTTCCCGGCCACGCCAAATTGTGGATGAGCTATGGTCATATGCTCAAGACGGTCGGGCGGCAGGACGACAGCATCGCGGCCTATCGCCATGCGCTCGCCACCGATCCCGGGCTGGGCGAAATCTGGTGGAGCCTCGCCAATCTGAAGACCATTCGGTTCGACGCCGCCGACCGATCCGCCATGGAAGCTGCGCTCGTCGATGCGGCGCCAACGGACGAGGCGCGCGCGGACGACCGGCTCCATCTGCACTTCGCGCTTGGCAAGGCCTATGACGATGCCGGCGATCATGCCGCAGCCTTTCGTCACTACGCAGCAGGCAATGCGATCCGGTCGGCGCAACTCGGCTATGATCCGGCAGATACGCACGCCACGGTCGATGCCATCATCGCCCATTTTCCGGCCGAACGCTTTGCGGCAATGGCCGGTGCGGGCGCGCCCGATCCCGATCCGATTTTCGTCCTCGGCCTGCCGCGCGCGGGTTCAACGCTGATCGAGCAAATTCTGGCAAGCCATAGTGCGATCGAAGGCACGATGGAATTGCCTGATATTCCAGCGCTGGCGCTCAGCCTCGGGCGCGATGCGAAGGGCGACCCGCGTCGCTGGGTCGAAGCACTGGCCGATCTGCCCTCCGATGCGCTGGCCGACCTCGGCCGGCAATTCCTGGCGCGCACTGCAGTCCAGCGCAAAACGGACAAGCCCTTCTATATCGACAAGCTTCCGAACAACTGGCTTTACCTGCCCTTCATTCGCCTGACCCTGCCCGGCGCCAAGATCATCGATGCTCGGCGCCACCCGCTCGATTGCTGCTGGTCGAACTTTCGCCAGCATTTCGCCAAGGGTCAGGCGTTCAGCTATGGGCTGGAGGATATCGGTGCCTATTATCGCGACTATGTCCGCCTGATGGCGCATATCGACGCGGTCCAGCCGGGTCGGGTTCACCGCGTGATCCACGAGGCGCTGCTCGACGATCCGGAGGGCGAGGTTCGCGCGATGCTCTCCTATCTGAACGTCCCGTTCGAGGAGGCCTGCCTGGCCTTTTACGCCAATGATCGCGCCGTGCGTACCGCATCGAGCGAACAGGTGCGCCGCCCCATCAACCGCGACGGCGTCGATCAATGGCGCCCCTATGACGCATGGCTCGACCCGCTCAAGGCGGCGCTCGGTCCGGTGCTGGAGGCTTATCCGGGGGTTCCACTGCTCGCCGACTAGCCCGCCGCGCGCAAATACGTTGCCTTTGAGCAACAGCAGCCGACATTTTCGACCAATGCGCGCACCGGTGCGATGACAATGCTTGCGCTTGCGCTGCACCGCGTCATTCTCCGTCACATTGTTGTCATCGAGTGGAGTGGG
>NZ_AOUN01000011.1:0-504 GCF_000371385.1 Sphingopyxis sp. MC1 | reverse complement strand
CCAAGGGGCCCACTCCAATGGCGGTCGATAAATTGACCACCCCGACCACCAAAATCGATTATCGCGATACCCGGTTGAAAGGGCTCGTTCTTCGAGTGATGCCCAGTGGGACCAAGTCTTACTACTGCGAATATGCTCGCGGCAAGCGGGTATGGCTTGTCCTGCACGCAGTTCGGCCGAGCAGAAGTTGCTGTGGCTTTTTGGGTTACAGCTGACCGATGATTTTGAACTTAGCCAGCGTGATTTCGGGGCTGAGCAAGGTGGTGATCTCAACCTCGCTGCACGCTACATACTGGAGGAACTCGGGATCGAGCCTGAGGAAACCGAGCCCGATGCGCTCAGCCGCCTGATCGATAAATTCGGCGGCACTTTCCCCGGCACCGCTAAATTCTCCGAGTTTGCACGGCGAACTCTTCCTGGGATTGAGCCCCGCGAAGACCCTGACCGCGCGCTCGTCGCTTGGATGGAACATGAAGAGGCGTTGACGTGCTCCCCTGAAATGTG
>NZ_AOUN01000010.1:0-414 GCF_000371385.1 Sphingopyxis sp. MC1 | reverse complement strand
TGGGCGGGTGACGATCCGGCGCGCGAGGGACTGCTCGACACGCCCAAGCGGGTCGCGCGGGCGTGGAAGGAATATTGCAGCGGCTATGGCGAGGATCCGGCGGTCCATCTGTCGCGCACTTTCGAAGAGGTCGGCGGCTATGACGAGATCGTGCTGCTGCGCGACATCCCCTTTCAGTCGCACTGCGAGCATCATATGGCGCCGATCACCGGCAAGGCCTCGATCGCCTATCTGCCGCGCGAGCGCGTGGTCGGCATTTCCAAGCTGGCGCGCGTCCTGAACGGCTATGCCCGCCGCCTGCAGGTGCAGGAGCGGCTGACCGCCGAGGTCGCCAAGTGCATCTGGGACAATCTGCATCCGCATGGCGTCGCGGTGGTAATCGATGCGCAGCACGGCTGCATGACCGGCCGCGGC
>NZ_AOUN01000009.1:0-255037 GCF_000371385.1 Sphingopyxis sp. MC1 | reverse complement strand
CGGGAGTTTTTCAACAGAATACAACCCAATGCCGCCACTCAGCCAAACGCCGCTGCAGTCGCCACCGACCCGCCATTTGTTGCAGCTTGCCAGCGGCGCCACGCTCGGCCAGACGGTTTTGAAATGAAACCAGAGGAGCGATGCATGAGCGGCGATTTCGATCAGGTGCGGGTCAGGCTGGCGACGGGGGTCGAGCTCGACTTTGTTGATATGGGGCCGCGCGATGCGCCGGTGCTGATCTTCCTCCACGGCTTTCCCGAATCGCACCGCACCTGGCGCTTTCAGCTGCCGCATTTCGCGCAGCATTTCCGCTGCATCGCGCCCGATCAGCGCGGCTATCGCGGGTCGTCGAAGCCGCAGGACGCCGCCTCCTACACCCCCGACAAGCTGATCGCCGACATCTTCGCGCTCGCCGATGCGCTGGATGTCGCCGATTTCACGGTCGTCGGGCATGATTGGGGCGGGGCGATCGCGTGGGGTGTGGCGCTCGGCGGTCAGACGGGGGGATTGCATCCCGAATGGTCGGGCCGCGTCACGCGGGCGGTCATCGCCAATGCGCCGCACCCCGCGATCTTTCAGCGCTTGCTGCTGACCAATGCCGAGCAGCGCGCCGCGAGCCAGTATATCCGTACCTTCCGCGATCCTGCCAGCGACGCGATCATCGAGGAGCATGGCATTGCGGGCATCCTGGCCCATGCCTTTGCGGGCAGGGTGCCGAGCGGCGGGATCCAGCCGCCCGACGAGATCGCCCGGCTGCTCAAGGATTGGGAGGATCGCGACACCTGCCGCGCGATGATCAACTGGTATCGCGGTTCGCCCGCCAATGTGCCCGCGATGGACGACCCCTATGCCGAGCCGCCCGCGATGCCTTTTCCGAAGCTGACGATCCCGACGCTGGTCGTCTGGGCGCTCGACGATGTCGCGCTGCCGCCGTGCAATCTCGACGGGATCGAGGAACTGGTGCCCGATATCACCATCGTGAAGGTGCCGGGCTGCGGCCATTTTGTGCCTTGGGAAGCGCCCGATGCGGTCAACGCCGCGATGGACGAATTTCTCGCCGCAAACTGACCCGCGTCGCCGTTTCGCGGAGCCCGAAAAACGGCGGACGACTGTAACAGTCGCCCGCCGGAGGGGTCGGTTTTGGGGTGCACCTTCAGTCCGTCCACTGGTTTGCGACCCAAAAGCTGAAGGTGCGATTTAACCATAGATTTGGCCTATATTGCAGGCTTTCAGATACTCCCGCATTCGGCATATTCGCTGGATGAACGCGGGAGAAGTCAGGGCAATCGCCAAGGTCGACCGGATCGACGGCCCGAGCAGTTGGACGGTGTCTGGCGATTGTCACATGCTGATCCTTTACGAAGCGGGCAGCTACCACTGGCTCGAGACGTGGCTCGACGGACGGCGGACATCGCTGGGCGATCCGATCCCCGGCGAAATGTGGCTGGCGCCCTTCGGTCACGAATATCGTGCGACGGCGCAGGGCGGCGCGGTGCGGAGCATCGAGGTCGAAATTCCGCATCACCGGCTCGCCGTTTCGCCCCATGCGCGGGCGATCGCGGGGCATGATGATCCGGCGATGGCGGCTCTCGCCCGCGCGCTCGCGGCGGGCGATGCCGAGGCGGGCGACGCCCTGATCGCCGCGATCGCCGAACGGCTCGCGACCACGGCGACGCTTCCGGTGCAGCCGGGCATCGCGCGCCGTATCGACGATCTGATGCGCTATATCCAGAAGGGTCTCGAGACCCAGCTGTCGGTCCACGAGCTTGCCGAGGAAGCGGGCATGTCGGTCAATAATCTGATCGTCCAGTTCGCGCGCGCGACCGGGCGCACGCCGGCGCAATATGTGCTGCACCAGCGGTTGCGTCGTGCCTGCTGGTTCCTGCTCAGCCGGCCGCTGAGCGTCGCCGAAATCGCCTTTGCAACCGGCTTTTCGAGTCACGCGCATCTTTGTGCTGTGTTTCGGCGCAGGCTTGCTATGTCTCCCGGCCAGTGGCGCAAACTTATGAAGGGGAGGGCAAGCGTCGATGGCGAGGACCAATCTGTTTCGGGCGCGTGACGCGCACGGCCATGCGCCGGTCACCTATATCGAGCTGTTCTTCGACCTCGTTTTCGTCTTCGCGATAACCCAGCTTTCGCACGGTCTGCTCGCGCATCTGTCGCTGATGGGGGCGTTGCAGGCGCTGATCCTGCTGTTCGCGGTCTGGTGGGTGTGGATTTACACGACCTGGGTTGCGAACTGGCTCAACCCCGACCGCGCCAATGTCCGCCTCATGCTGATCCTGCTGATGCTCGCGGGGCTCGCGCTGTCGAGCGCCATTCCCTACGCGTTCGGCAAGAATGGTTGGTTGTTCGCCGCGGCCTATTGTTCGATGCAATTGGGGCGGTCGCTTTATGTCGTCTGGGCAAGCTGGGGGATCCACGACGGGCGCGCCCGCAATTTCGCGCGCATCGCCTTCTGGTCGCTGCTGACATTGCCTCTGTGGATCGCGGGCTGCTTCGCCGATGCCGAGGTGCGGATGCTGTGCTGGGCGGCGGCGCTCGCTATCGAATATGCCGGTCCCTTCGCCTTTTTTGCGACGCCCGGGCTGGGCCGGTCGAACGCAGCCGACTGGGACATCGCCGGGGCGCATATGGCCGAACGCTGCGCGCTGTTCATCATCATTGCGCTGGGCGAGGGGGTACTCGTCACCGGTGCGACCTTTGCGACGTTGCCGCAGGACGCGCTCCACTGGACGGCTTTCGCGACCTGCTTTCTCGGCAGCGCGGCGCTGTGGTGGCTCTATTTCGACACCGGCGCGGTGCGCGGGAGCAAGCTGATCGAGGCGAGCGGCGACGCCGGGCTGCTCGCGCGCAATGCCTATACCTATTGGCATATCCCGATCGTCGCGGGGCTCGTCGTCTCTGCGGTCGCCGACGAAATGCTGCTCGCCCACGCCAAGGGGCATATCGAGCCGGCCTATCTCGCCGTTGCCGTCGGCGGCGCGCTGCTCTTCCTCGTCGGCAATATGGGCTTCAAGCGCGCGACGAACGACCGGCCGCTGCCGCCCTTTTCACATATGCTCGGCTGCGCGCTGCTGCTCGCGATCGGGGCTGCGGGCTGGTTCGGCCATTGGCAGCCGCTGACGCTCGGCATGGGCATTTTCGGCGCGCTGTTGTTCACCGCGATCTGGGAATGGGGATCGCTCAACGGCGGCTGGCAGCGCTGGGCGCCGGGGCTCGGCCGCCTGTTCGGCGCCGATCCCGATGTGTAGCCGGATGTTTCAGGGGAGGAATTCATGTCGCACACCATGATCATGCTCATCGCCGCGCTGGCCCTGCTGGTCCTGCTGCGCCTGTCCATTCGCGACGCCGCCCGCGCGACCCGGCTGTTTCTGGTCCTGTGGCTAGTCGTATCGGTCGCCAATCTGCTCTTCGGCGTGCTTTCGGCCGGCTATGGCTGGGACGAGGAGGCGATGGTGTGGCTGCTCGTCTTCGGCGTCCCCGCGGCGTTCGCGCTGATCACACAGCGGTTCAGGGTGCGGGGTTGATCAAACAGCCGTTGGCACCGGCATAGCGTGCGCTGCGCGACGCGAGCAGCGGCACGCTGCCCGTCACCGTCTTCGTCGCCGGATCGTCGCTGAGCGACACCAGTTCCATGCCGGGTTCGAAGTCCGTCTGACAACTGTCGAGGCTGCGTCCCTGGACATAGCGGCACGAACAACCGACGCGCGCGGCATAGGCCGAGCCGAGTTCGGCCTGCGCCTTGAACGACGGAAATTGCCAGATCAGGAAGATCAGCAACAGGACGCCGAACCCCGCCGCCCATGGCAGGCAGCCGCCCCAGCGGCTCGCTCCGCGCCTGCGGCCGTGCAGGCGGCGCGGCACTTCCGGGCGCTCGCCGGTCGGCGTCGGCGCCGCAGCAGGTTCGCCCGTTGCCGTTTCGGGTGGGTTGGTGTTACTCACGGGCAGCCATGATCACGAAAAAACTTCTGCTGGCAAGTGCCGCGCTCGCGCTCCTGGGTGGCTGGTCGCTCACGCACGCCGCCGGGCAGGGCAGCATGGCGCCGCCCGCACCGGCGCCGCGGCTGGGCGCATCGCTCGACGATGTCGTGCCGGTCGCTGCGTCGCCCGCGCTCCCGGCGCTCGATCCGGTGGTGAAGGCGAAGGCCGATGCGCTGTTCGACGATGCCGGCGATCTCGGCGAGACGCGCGCGCTGTTGGTCCTGCGCGACGGAAAGCCGATCTACGAACGCTATGGCGCCGGCTTCGGCCCCGATACCAAGCTTATCAGCTGGTCGATGGCCAAGAGTATTACGGCCGTGCTGACCGGCTTTCTGGTCGCCGACGGCCAATTGTCGCTCGATGGCCCGGCGCCGGTCGCGGCGTGGCAACGCAGCGGCGATCCGCGCGGCACGATCACGCTCAGGGATCTGCTGCACATGTCATCGGGCCTCGAACATGTCGAGGAAGGCGATCCGGTGTGGCGCGGCGACACGGTCGACATGCTGTTCGGCAAGGGGGCGCAGGATATGGCCGCCTTTGCCGAGGGCAAGCCGGCGATCGCCAAGCCGGGCGAAGTCTTCAACTATAGTTCGGCGACCAGCGTCATCCTTACCGATATCCTGACCGATGCGCTGACCCCGTCGTCGAACCCCGACGCTCGGCGCGACGCGATGCTCGATTTCATCCACGGCCGCCTGACCGAGCCGCTCGGCATGACCAGCCTGACCCCCGAATTCGACGCGCATGGCACGATGGTCGGCGGATCGATCATGCATGCGACCGCACGCGACTATGCGAAGTTCGGCGAATTCCTGCGCAATCATGGCGTTGCGAACGGCCAGCGCCTGCTCCCCGAAACCTGGATGCGCTTCATGCTGACGCCGTCGCCCAACGATGCCGGCTATGGCGGGCACATCTGGCTCAATCGCGCGCGGCCCGCGGGCGCGGGGGCGGCGCTATGGCCCGATCGCGGGCCGAACGACCTGTTCGCCTGCATCGGGCATCAGGGGCAATATATCATCGTGTCGCCGTCGCAGCGGATCACGATGGTGCGGCTCGGCATAACGAAGGACAAGCAGTTCCCGGCGCTCCGCCGCCATCTCGGCGATCTGACTGCCGCGCTCTAAGGCGCTACGCCGCGATCGTCAGAGCAGGAATTCGCCGGTCAGCGTCGTGACGCAGCGACCCGAAAGCTCGACCTGATCGCCGTCGATATGACAGCCGACGCGCCCACCGCGCTCGCTCGCCTGCCAGGCGGTAAAGCGGTCGCGCGCCAGTCGGCGCGTCCAATAAGGGGTAAGGACGCAGTGCGCCGACCCGGTGACGGGATCTTCATCGATCCCCGCGCTTGGCACGAACACGCGGCTCACGACATCGGCGCCTGCTGGGTCGCCCGCGCCGTCGGCGGTGGCGATCGCCTGTACGTCGCCCAGCGCCTTGAGCGCCGCCATGTCGGGCGCCAGCGCGCGCACCTCGCGCGGATCGGCATAGACCAGCAGCGCATAGCGTCCGTCATGCCACAGCGTTTCGAGCGGCGACCCGCCGACCGCGGCTGCGATCTTTGCCAGCGGCTTGGGTTCGGGGCGATAGGCGGGCAGGCGCATGCGATATCCGTCCTCGTCATCGCGCGCGACAACGAGGATGCCCGCGTGGCGCGTGCGAAAACGCATGTCGCCGCGCCATTGGGCGGTGGTCAGCAGCACATGTCCGCTCGCCAGCGTCGCGTGGCCGCACAGAGCGACCTCTTGCTTGGGCGTGAACCAGCGCAGTTCGTAATCGGCCTCGCTCGTTTCGTCGGGAACGACGAAGGCGGTTTCGGACAGATTATTCTCCGCCGCGATCGCCTGAAGCATCGCGTCGCTCATCCATTCGTCGAGCGGCATGACGGCCGCCGGATTGCCCTCGAACGCCCGCTCGGCAAAGGCGTCGACGCGCGTGATCGGCAGGCGGCGCCAGCTCATGGGTAGAGCAGTCCGCTCGTCCAGCCATCGCCCGCGCGCACGAACAACGTGCGTTCGTGCAGGCGATGCGCCCGGTCCTGCCAGAATTCGATTCGCTCGGGCGTCACGCGCCAGCCCGACCAGCGTGGCGGACGCGGCACGTCCTGTCCTTCGAAGCGCGCCTGCATTTCGGCAAAGCGGCTTTCGAAGCTTTCACGCGCGTCGAGCGGACGCGACTGCTGGCTGGCCCAGGCGCCGAGCTGGCTGTCGCGGCTGCGCGTCGCGAAATAGGCATCGGCGGTTGCGTCGTCGACGGTCGATACCGGGCCTTCGATGCGAATCTGTCGGCGCAGCGACTTCCAGTGAAAGAGCAGGGCGACATGCGGATTCGCCGCAAGCTCGCCGCCCTTGCGGCTGTCGAGATTGGTGTAGAAGACGAACCCGTCGGGGCCATGCCCTTTCAGCAGGACCATCCGCACCGACGGATGACCGTCCGCCGTCGCGGTCGCCAGCGCCATCGCATTGCTGTCATTGGGTTCACTCGCGCGTGCCTCGCCATACCATAGGTCGAATAGCGCGAAAGGATCGGTCGTCGTCATGCCGGCTCAATACTCCGCGTCGCGCCTCTGGTCGAGCAAAAGCGTCGGGAACTTGACCCTCTGCGCAGCCATTACCACATGGCGCGCAATCGGCCCTTCACGGCCAGTCACTTATCGGGCTACAGGAGACAGATGGCAGATCCCTATTCCACCCTCGGCGTGGCGAAAAACGCGAGCGAAGCGGAAATCAAATCCGCTTATCGCAAGCTTGCAAAAGAGCTGCATCCCGACCGGAACAAGGAAAATCCGAAGGCGTCGGAGAAATTCTCCGACGTCACCAAAGCCTATGACCTGTTGTCCGACAAGGAAAAGCGCGCGCAGTTCGATCGCGGCGAAATTGATGCAGAGGGCAATCCCGCCATGCCGTTCGGTTTCGGCGGTGGCGGCGGCGGCTTTCGGGGCGACCCGCGCGGCGGGCCGCAGGGGGGCTTCGGCGGTTTTGGTGGCGAGGGCGCCGACTTTGGCGACATATTTGAAGGCCTGTTCGGCGGTCGCGGTGGTGGCGGCGGATTTGGTTTCGGCGGGGGACGCAGCGCGCCGCCGCAAAAAGGCGCCAATGTCGCCTATCGGCTGAGCGTTTCGTTCGTCGATGCGGCGACCCAGGCGATGCAGCGGATTACGCTTGCCGATGGCAAGACCATCGACCTCAAGCTGCCGGCCGGAGTCGAAACCGGAACGCAGATGCGCCTTGCGGGCAAGGGGCAGCCGGGCCCGGGAGGCAATGGCGACGGTATCGTGACGATCAGCGTCAAGGATCATCCCTTCTACGAACGCGATGGCGACAATATCCGCCTCGACTTGCCGATCACGCTGAACGAAGCGGTCAAGGGTGCGAAGATCAAGGTGCCGACCGTCGACGGACCGGTGATGTTGTCGATCCCCGCGGGTTCCTCGTCGGGCAAGGTGATGCGCCTCAAGGGCAAGGGGTTCAGCAGCAAGGGCGGCGGCCGCGGCGACCAGCTCGTCCGGTTGATGGTGGACATTCCTTCGGGCGACACCGCACTCGAAAAGGCGCTCGAAGGCTGGACCGATACGCGGCCGGTGCGGGCCGATCTTGGCGTGTGATGCGTGGTTGAACGTCCCGGGCAGCAAGACGCCGCAGCGCTCGAACGTCAGGTCGCCGAAGAGGTCGGCAGGGAATTTCTGGCCGAAGGCCACTCGCCCCATTCGCCCGAGGCACGCGCCGAGCGCGCCAAGCGCATGCACCTGCGCGGGCGGGCGCAGGGCGTCATCGAACGCGGACGCGAAACGCTCGGCCCCGGGACGCGCATCTTTCGCGTCGCGCGCCGGGTGGTGGTCGGCACCTACACCGACGGGTTCATCCACGCCGGAAATCTTGCCTATCTTGCGCTGATCGCGCTCTTTCCCTTCTTCATCCTGCTCGCTGCGGTGCTCAGTCTCGTGGGCGGCGCTTATGGCAGCGAGCGGGCGATCGAAGCGGTCTTTTCGACGATGCCGCCATCGGTTGCGCGCGCGCTCGCGGGGCCGATCGCAGAGGTAATGAGCGCGCGGACGGGCATTTTCCTCTGGCTCGGCGCGCTCGTCGCGCTGTGGACCGTCGGCAGCCTGATCGAAACGATCCGCGACATCTTGCGCCGCGCCTATGGCACTCATTTTTCCAAGGGCTTTTTCCACTATCGGCTGGTGTCGATCGGCATCGTCACCGGCGCGGTCGTGCTGATGCTGATCTCGTTCAGCATGCAGGTGCTGATCGTTGGCATCGAACAGTTCGTCGAGCGCGTCCTGCCCTCTGCCTATCAGTCGGCGGGCGTCGTCGCCATTTCGCGCGGCGTATCGGGGCTGGGGCTGTTCGCCGCCATCTATTTTCTCTTCCTGTCGCTGACGCCGTCGAAATATCGCGGGCGACAATTTCCCAAATGGCCCGGCGCGCTCTTCACCACCCTGTGGTGGATGGCGGTCACTCTGGCGCTTCCGCCTTTGCTCGCCAGCCTGTTCCGCTATGACGCGACCTACGGCAGCCTTGCCGGCGTCATGATCGCGCTGTTCTTTTTCTACCTCGTCGGATTGGGTATGGTGATCGGCGCCGAACTCAACGCGGCGCTCGTCGAGGTTGAGGATTTGGGCCACGACGCTATTGGGCGCGTCGACGATATTGTGGTCGGTAACGACAAGACCGGAGAATAAATATGGGTCTGATGAAGGGAAAGCGCGGGCTGATCATGGGGCTTGCGAACGACAAGTCGCTTGCCTGGGGCATCGCGAAGGCCCTGCATGCGCAGGGCGCCGAACTTGCCATTTCCTATCAGGGCGAGGTGATGGAAAAGCGGGTGAAGCCGCTCGCCGACCAGCTCGGCTGCGATTTCCTGATCGATTGCGACGTCAGCGACATGGCCAATCTCGACCAGGCCTTTGCCACGCTCGCGGCGCGTTGGCCGACGATCGATTTCATCGTCCACGCGATCGGCTACACCAACAAGGAGGCGCTGCGCGGCGCCTATGCCGATGTCGGGCTCGAAGATTTTCTGATGACCATGAACATCAGCGTCTACAGCTTCACTGCGGTCGCCAAGCGCGCGGCGGCGATGATGACGCCCTATGATCCCGAAACGGGGCAGGGTGGCGGCGCGATGCTGACGCTCAGCTATTATGGCGCCGAAAAGGTCATTCCGCATTACAATGTGATGGGCGTCGCGAAGTCGGCGCTCGAAACCAGCGTCAAATATCTCGCCAACGACTATGGGCCGCAGGGTATTCGCGTCAACGCGATCTCGGCGGGACCGATCAAGACGCTGGCGGCGAGCGGGATCGGCGATTTCCGCCTGATCCTGAAGTGGAACGAATATAATGCGCCGCTGCGCCGCAATGTGACGATCGACGACGTCGGCGGCTCGGCGCTCTATCTGCTCAGCGACCTGTCGAGCGGCGTCACCGGCGAAACCCATCATGTCGATGCGGGCTACCACACCATCGGCATGAAGCAGGAAGACGCGCCGGACATCGCGCTTGCCTGATGCGATCGCGGTCCGCCGCCATCCGGTGCCGATCCCCGCGTGACGTGGCTGAGCGCGCTTGAATTGCGGCGCGATTCCCGCCATCGGCGGGGCATGGATTTCGCGCTCGCCCTCGATCATGTCCAGATCGCCATGCCGATGGGCGGCGAAGCGCAGGCGCGCGCCTTTTACGGCGCGCTATTGGGCCTCGCCGAACTGCCCAAGCCCGCCGACATGGCGGCGCGCGGCGGCTGCTGGTTCGCGCTCGGCGACCGGCAATTGCATCTGGGGGTCGAGGGCGATTTCCGGCCTGCCAGAAAGGCGCATGTCGCGCTCGCCACCGACGCGCTCGACGCGTTGCGCGCACGGGTCGAGGCGCATGGTCATCCGACGAAGGATGACAGCCCCGTCGATGGGCGTTACCGTTTTTTCACCGAAGACCCCTTCGGCAACCGCATCGAGTTCATGGACAGGACGCCGCGCACATGAGTTTCAACAGCTTCGGTCGCGTTCTGCGCTTCACCACCTGGGGCGAAAGCCACGGGCCGGCGCTCGGCGCGGTGGTCGATGGTTGCCCGCCGCGCCTCGCGCTGTCCGAAGCCGATCTTCAACCCTGGCTCGACAAGCGGCGCCCCGGCCAGTCGCGGCACGCGACGCAGCGGCAGGAGCCCGATCAGGTGCGCATCCTGTCGGGAGTGTTCGAGGGCAAGACCACCGGCACGCCGATCAGCCTGATGATCGAGAATGTCGACCAGCGGTCGAAGGATTATGGAGAGATTGCGCAGGCCTATCGCCCCGGTCATGCCGATTACGCCTATGACGCCAAGTACGGCATCCGCGACTATCGCGGCGGCGGGCGGTCGAGCGCGCGTGAGACCGCCGCGCGCGTCGCCGCGGGCGGGGTCGCGCGGCTGATCCTGCCCGAGGTGCAGATCCATGCGTGGGTCGCCGAAATCGGCGGCGATGCGATCGACCCGGCGAACTTCGATCTCGAAGAGATTGATCGCAATCCCTTTTTCTGTCCCGATCCGGCCGCGGCGCAGCGATGGGAAGGGCTGATGGACGCGGCGCGCAAGTCGGGCAGCTCGCTCGGCGCGGTGATCGAATGCGCGGCGAGTGGCGTTCCCGCCGGCTGGGGCGCGCCCATCTATGCCAAGCTCGATGCCGACCTCGCCTCTGCGATGATGGGTATCAATGCCGTCAAGGGCGTCGAAATCGGTGCGGGCTTCGGCGCGGCGCGGCTGCGCGGCGAGGAAAATGCCGATCCGATGCGACCCGCGAGCGACGGCAGCAACCGCCCCGATTTCCTCTCGAACAATGCCGGCGGCATTGCCGGGGGCATCTCGACCGGCCAGCCCGTCGTCGTCCGCGTGGCGTTCAAGCCGACCAGTTCGATCCTGACCCCCGTGCCGACGGTGAACAAGGCGGGCGAGGCGACCGATATCGTCACCAAGGGGCGCCACGATCCCTGCGTGGGTATCCGCGGTGCGCCGGTGGTCGAAGCGATGATGGCGCTCGTCCTCGCCGATCACAAGCTGCTCCAGCGCGCGCAGTGCGGATAATCGCCGAATGATCGCCGCGGCGCAGGCCTTCATCGCCCAGCATCAGGCGATCATCGGCCTTGTCGTGCTCGCCCTGATGTTCGTCGGCTTCGTGATGGAGCGCTTCCCGGCGACCGTCGTCGCGATCCTCGGCACCTGCACCTTCCTCTTCCTCGGCATCCTGTCGGGCAAGGATCTTTTTTCGGTCTTTTCCAATTCGGCGCCGGTGACGATTGGCGCGATGTTTATCCTGTCGGGCGCCTTGTTGCGCACCGGCACGCTCGACGCGATCGCGAACCGCATCATCGCGCGGGCGCAGCGACACCCGAAGCTGGCGCTCGCGGAGATGTTCTTCGGCGTCTATGTCGCCTCGGCCTTCCTCAACAACACGCCGGTCGTGGTCGTGATGATCCCGATCATGCTCAAACTGGCAAGCGCGCTGGGGATCAGCGCCAAGCGGCTGCTGATGCCGCTGTCGTTCGTCTGCATCCTCGGCGGCACGACGACGCTCATCGGCACCTCTACCAACCTGCTCGTCGCCGCGGTGGCGCAGGATAATGGCCTCGATCGCTTCGGCATCTTCACCATCACCCCGGTCGGGCTCGTTGCGGGGGTAGCGGGGACGCTGGCGCTGCTGCTGATCGCGCGCCGCTTTCTGCCCGACGATTCGCCGTCGCAGATCGCGCTCAGCCAGGAACATCGCACCTTCCTCTCCGAAGTGCGCATCCTGAATGACGGCAATCTGGTCGGGCGGCGTGTCGGCGACGTGCCCTTCGTCAAGCGCGCCAATGTGAAGCTCGTCGCGATGAAGCGCGGTGCGACGCTGCGCCGGTCGAACCTTGCCGACGATATATTGGAGCCCGACGACCGCCTCGTCCTGCGGCTTGAGCTTGCCGAACTCCTGTCGCTGCGCGCGAACAAGAATGTCGCCATCGGCCTGACCGCCGGGCACGACAATGCCGACCAGAATGACGAGGCGATCGTCGAGGCGATGATCGCTCCCAGCCACCCGGCGATCGGTCGCCGGCTGATCGAAATACCGTTTCTCTCGTCGCTCAAGGTCCGCATCCTCGGCATGGCGCGCTTTCGCAAGACGCCGGGTCCCGACCTCCCCAATGCGCGCGTTCAGGCGATCGACCGCGTGCTGGTGACGGGGCCGGCGGACCAGATCGAACAGCTCTATGGCCATCCGCACCTCTATGGCGTCGGATCGACCAGCGAGCGCGAGTTTCGCCGCAACAAGGCGCCGATCGCCATCGGCGCGCTCGTCGGCGTCATCCTGCTGGCGACTTTCAATGTCATGGACATCGGCGTCGCCGCGATCATCGGGGTCGGGCTGATCCTGGTGACGCGCTGCATCGACGCCGACGAGGCGTGGGATTCGATCGATGGCAATGTCCTTGTCCTGATCTTCGCGATGCTCGCGGTCGGGCTGGCGCTCGAAAATTCGGGTAGCGTCGAACTGGTCGTCGGCGAACTGACGCCGTTGCTGCGCAGCGTACCGCCGTGGGGGCTGGTCGTTGCGACCTATATCCTGTCGGTGCTGCTCACCGAAATCGTCACCAACAACGCGGTCGCCATTCTGGTGACGCCGCTGGCGATCGCGGTGGCGCGGCAATTGGGGGTCGATCCCTATCCACTGGTGATCGCAGTCATGTTTGCCGCATCGGCCAGCTTCGCCACACCTATCGGCTATCAGACGAACACGCTGGTCTATGCGGCGGGCAATTACCGCTTCATCGACTTTTTCCGCGCGGGCATTCCGCTGACGCTTGCCGTTGGCGCCGCGACCTGCGCAGCCATTACTTTTCTTGTGTAGGCTCTGAAGATTCTGGCGATTGCTCCGCGGGCACCGGGCTGTTAGGCCCCCCATTTACATTCGGCGGGGACCGGAACAGGGGAGCGAATTGATGGCGAAACGCCTCACAATCTACATTTTGATCGGCATGGTTCTGGGGGTCGTCGCCGGCTATCTGGTGCGCGTTATGGTTCCCGCGGGCAGCGAGGCCTTCGATAATTGGCTGCGCGGCTTTTCGATGCTCGCCAATATTTTCCTCAATCTGATCAAGATGCTGGTTGCGCCGCTGATCCTGGGCACGCTGATCGCGGGGATCGCGCATATGGGCGACAGCTCGGCGCTCGGCCGCATCGGGGTCCGCGCCATTTCGTGGTTCATCATCGCCAGCCTGATCTCGATCAGCCTCGGCCTGATCATGGTCAATGTGCTCGAACCCGGCGCCGGGCTCCACCTGACCGTCGGCGCCCATTCGGCGGCCGAAGTCGGCGAGGTCAAGAAACTCGACCTGTTCGAATTCGTCGAACATATTTTCCCCAAGAATATCGTCGCCGCGATGGGCGAGAATAACGTCCTCCAGATCCTCGTCTTTGCGCTGTTCGCGGGCGTCGGCCTGTCGGCGATCGGCGAAAAGGGCGCGCCGCTCGTCCGCGGGGCCGAGGCGCTTGCCGAACTGATGCTCCAGATCACCGGCTATGTCATGCGCCTCGCGCCGCTCGCGGTGTTCGGTGCGCTCGCCAAGGTGGTGGCGCAATATGGGCTCGGCATCCTTGCGACCTATGCCGAACTGCTCACCGAATTCTACATGTCGCTCGTCGTGCTGTGGGCGCTGCTGCTCGGCATCGGGGCGATCTTCCTCGGCAAGCGGATCGTCGAACTGATCCGCTATATCCGCGAACCGATCCTGATCGCCTTCTCGACCGCCTCGTCCGAAGCCGCGATGCCGAAGCTGTTCGAACAGCTCGACCGCTTCGGGGTGCCGCGCCGCATCTCGGGCTTCGTGCTGCCGCTCGGCTACAGCTTCAACCTCGACGGGTCGATGATGTATGCCAGCTTCGCGACGATCTTCATCGCGCAGGCCTATGGCATCGAATTGTCGATCACGACGCAGATCCTGATCCTGCTGACGCTGATGGTGTCGTCGAAGGGGATCGCAGCGGTGCCGCGCGCCAGCCTCGTCGTCATCACCGCGACGCTCGCCATGTTCGACCTTCCGGTCGAGGGCGTCGCGCTCGTCTTCGCGATCGACCAGTTCCTCGACATGGGGCGCACCGCGACCAACGTCGTCGGCAATGCGGTGGCGACCAGCGTCATCACCAAATGGGAAGGCATGCTGGAGGTCGAGGATCCGGCGTTCGACGACCGTCCGCATGCACCGGCGCATACGTCGCATCACGGGATGCGGGGGCTGGACCTTCAGGAAGATATGGTCGAGGATAGGACCACGCCCCCGGCCGACCGCGCCTGACGCCCAGCTTTCCGGCCGCTCCCACCCACGGGCGCGCAAGGAGCTGAGCCATGACCGAAACCAAAGCCCCGCCCGGCGGGGAGGAGGAGGCTCGCGCCAAGCAATTGCAATGGCGTATGCTGTTCGGTTTCGTCGGCGGCCTGATCGCCGGACTTGCCGCGCATTATGGTGCGGCGGGCGCCGGCTGGGTCGACAGTGCGACGACTTACGTCACCGGTCCGATCGGCCAGATTTTCCTGCGCCTGCTGTTCATGCTCGTGATCCCGCTGCTGGTATCGGCGCTGATCGTCGGTGTCGCCGAAATGGGCGAGATGCGGGCGTTGAAATCGGTGGGCATCCGGACGCTGCTCTACACGGTCGTCGTCTCGTCGATCGCCGTCGCGATCAGCCTGTTGCTCGTCAATCTCATCCAGCCCGGGGCGGGGGTCGATCCGGCGCTGGCCCGGAATCTGATCGCCGAGGGCGCCGAAGGCGCCAGGGCGATTACCGACCGCGCGGGCGAGGCGAAGTCGGGGATGGATGCGCTCGTTGCGATCGTGCCGAGCAATTTCATCGGCGCGATGAGCGAGAATGACGTGCTCGCCGTGATGTTCTTCGCGCTCTTTTTTGGCATCGGCCTGATGCTCGTCCGGACGCCGCAGACGGCGGCCCTCAAGACCGCGATCGAGGGCGTGTTCGAAGTGTCGATGAAACTGATCGGCCTCGTCATCCGGCTCGCACCGATCGCCATCTTCTGTTTCATGTTCAATCTTGCCGCGCAGTTCGGCTGGGATCTGATGGTGCGCCTGTCGGCCTATGTCGGGGTCGTGATGCTGGCGCTCGGGCTCCAGATGTTCATCGTCTTTCCGGTGATGTTGCGGCTGCTTGCGAACAAGTCGCCGACGGCCTTCTTCCGTCAGACGCAGGAAGCGTTCGTGATGGCCTTCGCGACATCGTCGTCGAACGCGACGCTGCCTACCGCGCTGCGCGTTGCGCACGACCAGCTGCGCCTGCCCGACCGGGTGGCGCGCTTCGTGCTGACGCTCGGCGCCACCGCAAACCAGAACGGCACCGCCATGTTCGAAGGCGTGACCGTGATCTTTCTTGCACAATTCTTCGGCATCGACCTGACGCTTCAGCAGCAGCTGATGGTGATGCTCGTCTGCATCCTCGGCGGTATCGGCACCGCGGGGGTGCCGGCGGGGTCGCTGCCGGTGATCGCGCTCATCCTCGCCTCGGTCGGGGTGCCGCCCGAAGGGATCGGCCTGGTGCTCGGCGTCGATCGCTTCCTCGACATGTGCCGCACGACGCTCAACGTGATCGGCGACCTTGTTGCGGCGACCGTGGTGTCGGCGGGCACGAAGGACGAAGCGCGGCCATCACCCGCCTGATCGGGGCTGGCAGCCCGGCATCGGTCAGTTTTCGCGAACGTGTCCGGACTGGTCGCCACGGCTCCGGCGCGGCCCATCGCGGGAGGGTCGCGCCGGCGGTGCACTTGCCGCAGGCGGCGGCGGGGGCGGCGTTCGCACGGCCGGTGCGGGTCGCTGTGGCGCGGGAGTCGCACTGGTTGCAGGCGGTGTATTGATGACCGGAGACGGGCGCTGCCGGTTTCCGGTCCATTCACCCGAAGGCGCGGGCCGCGGGCGGAGGACGCCGGGACCGCGCGTAGGCCGCGACGGCGCCGTGACGGGATCGCCTGAGGGGCGCGTCGGGGTGCTGCCCACCGGCGGACGCGGGCGGATGACGCCCGGACCGCGATCGGGGCGTCCCGGGTTGCCGCTGGTCGGCGGGGTACCGGCGCCGGGCCGACCGCCGGGCGGGCGCGTCCCATGCTGGCCGTCGCCGTCACGATCATGCCCCTGCCAGCCGCCGGGGCGATGGGGGCGTCCGCCGTGATCGCCGCCGCTCGACGGCGGGCGGCCTTGCCAGTGGCCGTCGCCGCGGTCGCCGCGATGCTTCCACCAGGCGCGGCGCCCGCCCCAATAGTTCAGATACTGGCCGCGCAGCGGGTAGCGGTTGCGATAATTGTCGAACATCCACATGCCGTAGCCGGGGTAATAATAATTGTCGTACCAGCCGCCGCCGAAACCGATCTGGACGAAGCCGCCGCTATAATCGGTCGGATCGTAACAGTCGTAGCCATAGCCGTCCGAATAGGCATAGGGATCATAGTCGTAATAGTCGTTCGCGCAGACCCCCGCCGAGGCATAGCTCGGGCCATAGAGATCGCCGTCATAGTAGCAGCCGCCGAGCGTCGCGGTGGCGAGGGCGCCGAGAGCGAGGGAGAGGGGCTTTTTGAGGCTGTTGGGCATGATGCCATCCTTCCTTGGCGCAGCGATGGAGGCGCCATATCGGAATCGAAACTGCACGAAGCGAGTTGAATTTGCGGTGAATGGTCGCCGGCGCCGGAATAAGACTTACTTGCAACAATGTCAGTAAGCCGATAGTCTGCGCCGACATCGGACAAAATGAAGGATTTGCCGCGATGAATGCCCCCACGACGATCGAATGGTCGGAACGCCGCTTCGGACCTGAGACCGCGCACTGGATGCCGCGCAACGCGGAGACCGCGCTCGATCATATTCCCGGCGACGACGGGATTCCCGTGCTCGGCACGACGCTGGCGCAGCTCAAGGATCCGGTCGGCTTCACCAACCGCATGGTCGCGCAGCACGGCAAGGTCTATCGCGCCAAAAGCTTCGGCGGCCGCGGCGTGTCGCTCGTCGGGCCCGAAGCGAACGAGCTTGTCCTGTTCGATCGCGAAAAGATCTTCTCGTCCGAACAGGGGTGGGGGCCGGTGCTCAACCTCCTGTTCCCGCGTGGCTTGATGCTGATGGACTTCGAAAAGCATCGCGCCGACCGCAAGACGCTGTCGGTCGCCTTCAAACCCGAACCGATGCGGCATTATGCCGGCGCGCTGAACGAGGGTATCGGCAGCCGCATCGGCGCATGGAGCGGCAAGAGCTTCAAATTCTATCCGGCGATCAAGCAGCTGACGCTCGATCTGGCCGCGACGAGCTTTCTCGGCATCCCTTGGGGGCCGGAGGCGGAGCGGATCAACAAGGCGTTCGTCGACATGGTGCAGGCGTCGATCGGCATCATACGCGTACCGATGCCCTTCACCGCCATGGGCCGCGGGGTCGCCGGGCGCAAATTCCTGGTCGATTATTTCACGCGGCTGGTGCCCGAACGCCGGGCATCGGAAGGCGAGGATATTTTCACCCAAATCTGTCACGCCAAGGACGATGACGGCGAATATCTCAGCGTCGAGGCGATCGTCGATCACATGAATTTCCTGATGATGGCGGCGCACGACACCATCACCAGTTCGATCACCTCGCTTGTCTGGCTGCTCGCCCGGCATCCCGAATGGCAGGACCGGCTGCGCGACGAAATGCTGTCCGTCGCGCCGGCGGGCGAGGGCGTGGGGCACAACAGCCTCGGCGAGCTTGAACTGACCGAAATGGCGTTCAAGGAGGCGTTGCGACTGATCCCGCCGGTGCCCGCCATCCCGCGCCGCGCCCTCAGGGATTTCGAATTCGGCGGCTACCATATTCCCGCCGGCACCAATGTCGGGATCAACCCGAGCTATACGCATATGATGGCCGAATATTGGCCCGACCCCGAACGCTTCGACCCGCTGCGCTTCGCGCCCGACGCGGTGCGGGGCCGCCACAAATATGCATGGGTTCCCTTCGGCGGCGGCGCGCACATGTGCCTGGGGCTGCACTTCGCCTATATGCAGGCGAAAATCTTCTTCCACCATGTGCTGACGACGCATCGCATCCGTATCGCCGACGGTTATGCGCCCGACTGGCACATGTGGCCGATCCCGCGGCCGAAAGACGGGCTGACGGTCACCTTCGATCCGCTCTGATCTTGCTCCGCAGGGCGTGGTGCCCCACCCTGCGGTGGTGACAGCTTTCCGCACCTACCTTGTCGGCTTCTGCGTGATGATTTTGCTCAGCATCGTTGCAATGCGCGCGATGATGTGGCTGCGCGCGCATCCAGAACATGATCCCTATGCGCCCTTCGATCTTACGCAGCCGCTGGGCTGGGCAACGCATCGCAAGCTCGTTCGCCTGGCGGGCGAGGACGACGCCTGCTTCGCGGTCTTCGACCGCGCGGGCGAGCGATACGCGCGGCGCCCAGCGATCGGCGCGGGGCAATGCCGCGCGAGCCAGCGGATGATTCTTGCCGGCAATCGGCTTGTCCCTTCGATGCGTCCCGCGAACGCCGCACCCGGCTGCGCCGTGACCGCGGCGCTGGCGCTATGGACGCGCGATGTGGTTCAGCCCGCGGCGCAGGATCATTTCGGACAGAAGGTTGTCGGCCTTGAAAATCTGGGCAGCTATAATTGCCGAAAAATCGCCGGACGACAGGCGCAAAGCGAACATTCGACCGCCAATGCAATCGACATTTCGGCCTTCATCCTTGCTGACGGGACGCGTGTGGCGCTGCGTGCCGACTGGGACGATCGCGGTGCAAAAGGAGCTTTCCTGCACGCGGTGCGCGATCGGTCGTGTGGGCTGTTCAGTACGCTGCTGTCGCCCGATTATAACCGGGCGCACGCCGACCATTTCCACCTCGATATGGCGGCGCGGACGGCGGGGTGGACGGTCTGCCGCTAAGATCGACCGTCAGACCGTAAAGCTCTCGCCGCAGCCGCACGCGCCCTTGGCATTGGGGTTCTCGAACACGAAACCCGCTGCGAAATCATCCTCCACCCAGTCCATCGTGCTGCCGATCAGATAGAGTACCGACGCGCCGTCGATGTAAAACACGCCGCCGGGCGTTTCGATCTTCTCGTCGAATTTCTGCTCGTCAGTCACATAGTCGACCGAATAGGCAAGGCCTGAACAGCCGCGCCGCGGCGTCGACAGCCTGACCCCGATCGCGCCGTCGGGCGCGGCCGCCATCAGCTTTGCGATGCGCGCTTCGGCGCCGGGCGTCAGCGTGACGGCGGCGGGGCGGGCTGTCCGTGTCTTCTCGGGTGTCTTGGCTTCAGTCATCACAGCATTCCCAATTCGAGCCGCGCCTCGTCGCTCATATTGGCGGGCGACCAGGGCGGATCCCAGACAAGGTTCACTTCGGCGTCGCCGACGCCGGGCACCGCGCCGACGCGCAGCTCGACCTCGCCGGGCATCGATTCGGCGACGGGGCAGTGCGGGGTGGTCAACGTCATGGTGACGATGACATGGCCTTCATCGATCTCGACATTGTAGATCAGGCCAAGGTCATAGATATTCACCGGAATTTCCGGATCGTAAATATCCTTGAGCGCCGCGACGACGGCTTCGTACAGGTCGCCGCCGACGCCGTGCGGATCGACCGCTGCGGGCTTGGCGGCCAGAAAGCCCTCCAGATAATCGCGCTTGCGCTCCAGTTTCTCGGGCGCGGTTTCGGCATCCTCGACGCGCGCTTTGGGCGGCGGCGCGACGCTTTCCACTTCCTCGATCCTGATGCTGTTTTCTTCGCTCATCCGAAAATCCTCTCGACGCGCGCCAATCCTTCGACCAGCGCGGTCACATCGTCTGCATTGCTGTAGAGCCCGAAGCTCGCGCGGGCGGTCGCCGGTACGCCGAGATGCGCCATCAGCGGCTGCGCGCAATGATGCCCGGCGCGGATCGCGACCCCGCTTTCGTCCAAGATAGTGCCGATGTCGTGCGGATGAACCCCCGCCATCGCGAAACTGACGATCCCGGCGCTGTTTTCGGGTCCGAACAGGGTGATGCTGTTCCGGCGCGCCAGTGCCTCGCGAAGCTGGCCGACCAGCGCGACCTCATGCGCGTGGATCGCATCTACGCCAAGGCCCACGACATAATCGACCGCGGCGGCGAGCCCGATCGCCTCGATGATCGCAGGCGTACCGGCTTCGAAGCGTGTGGGGGCGGGGGCGTAGGTCGTGCGTTCGAAGGTCACACGGTCGATCATCGACCCGCCGCCCTGCCAGGGCGGGAGCGTGTCCAATTTGTCGCTCCACAGCACGCCGATGCCGGTGGGGCCGTAAAGCTTGTGCCCCGAGAAGGCATAATAGTCGCAGCCCAATGCCGCGACATCGACCGGCAGGCGCGGCACGGCCTGGCAGCCGTCGATCAGAAGTTCGGCGCCGACGCGGTGCGCGATTTCGGCGGCGCGGGCAACCTCGAGCGGGCTGCCGAGCACGTTCGACACATGCGCGAAAGCGACCATCGTGTGTTCGGGGGTGAGAAGCTTTTCGGCGGCGCCCAAGTCGATGCAGCCGTCTTCGGTCAGCGGGCACACGTCGACCTGCCAGCCCGCGAGCTGCCAGGGCACGATATTGCTGTGATGTTCGAGCATCGACAGCAGCACGCGGCCTTTGCGCGGGTGGGAATAGGCGACGAGGTTGATCGCCTCGGTCGCACCGCGCACGAAGGCGATCTGATCCTCCTTCGCGCGGATGAACCCTGCGATCCGCCGCCGTGCCGCCTCATAGGCGAGCGTCATGTCGGCCGAGCGCGCATAGACACCGCGGTGCACGGTCGCATAGTCGCGGCCCATCGCATTCACCGTCGCATCGATCACCGCCTGCGGCTTCTGCGCGGTCGCGGCGGTGTCGAGATAGTGCCAGCCGGGCGTCAGGCCGGGGAACTGGTCTCTAACCCCGTTCGTGTCGAGCGAAGTCGAGACACCCCGAAGGCGTGCGTTACCGATGGGCATCTCGACTTCGCTCGATGCGAACGGGGAAGGGAGGTTGGTCACACCAATTCCCCCAGCTTCGCGAGCGCGAGCGCCTGCAACTGTTCCTCATCTTCGGCGCCATCGAACACGCCGGCAACGAACGCTTGCAGCATCAGCTTCTTCGCCTCCGCGGGCGGGAGGCCGCGCGAC
Organism: Sphingopyxis sp. MC1; assembly: GCF_000371385.1. Taxonomy (NCBI): domain Bacteria; kingdom Pseudomonadati; phylum Pseudomonadota; class Alphaproteobacteria; order Sphingomonadales; family Sphingopyxidaceae; genus Sphingopyxis; species Sphingopyxis sp. MC1. Next base: position 233,928 of record NZ_AOUN01000009.1, on the reverse strand, counting down.
TGGAGATAATAGAGGCTCATGGCGTCGAGCTCGCCGATCGCACAGCCATGCGCACACTTCACATCGTCGGCGAAGATTTCGAGTTCGGGCTTGGCGTTGGCGGTCGCGCTGCGGTCGAGCAGCATCGCCTTCACATCCTGTTCGCTGTCGGTCTGCTGCGCGTCACGCGCGACCGCAACTTTGCCGAGATAGGTGCCGGTCGCGGTGCCGCCGAGGACCGAGCGCACCATCTGCCGCGACGTCGCACCGGGCTCGGCATGGGTGACGGTGGTGACGATCTCGAGCGTCTGTGCGCCGCCACCGATCTGCGCCGCGCCGAGTGTGAAGTCTGCGCCTTCGTGGAGCGTCACGGCGAGTTCGATGCGGCCATATGCACCGCCGATGTTGAGGACGTGCAGCGACGCAGTCGCGCCCTTGCCCAGCACCAGCTCGATCTGGTGGATATCGCCCGCGTCCTGCACGATTGCGCGCTTGAAGTCACCGCCCGCGGGCACGACGATATTTTCGGGCGCGGGCAGCGGCCAAGCTGCTGCGACCGCGTCGATGTCGCTATAGCGCCACGCTTCGTCGCGGCGATTAGGGAGAGCGGTCATGGCCTGCGCTCCGCCCATTCGCGGCGGAAGTTCGCGAGCAACGTCGATTTTCGCTTGTCGATGCAGGCCTTCACTTCAGCCTGATTCGATGCGCCTTTCTTCGCGCAGGTCGCGCTTGTCTTGCAGAGCTGCGCGTCGAGACGCGCATTGCCGCTGCTTTCGCTGAGGTCGCAATGATAGCGCCCCTTGGCATCACGGCCGACATGGACCGCGATGCCGCTCAGCTTCTGTGCGATCACGACGATTTCCTCGTCGGTCGGCACCGGCTCGGGCGCTTGCGTAATCGTCAGAAGGGCGAAAGCGAGGATCACGCCGCGATCTCCGCATAGCCTTCGCGTTCGAGCTCAAGCGCCAGCTCGGGCCCGCCCGATTTGACGATTCGGCCGCCCGCGAGGACGTGGACGAAATCGGGCCGCACATAGTCGAGCAGGCGCTGATAATGGGTGATCAGCAGCACCGCCTTGTCGGGGCGCCGCATGATCGCGTTGATCCCGTCGCCGACGATGCGCAGCGCGTCGATGTCCAGGCCCGAGTCCGTCTCGTCGAGGATCGCGAGCTTGGGGTCGAGGATGCCCATCTGCACCATCTCGTTGCGCTTCTTCTCGCCGCCCGAAAAGCCGACGTTCACCGGGCGCTTGAGCATGTCCATGTCGAGCTTCAAGAGCCCCGCCTTTTCGCGCGCCAATTTCAGGAAGTCGCCGCCCGACAGCGGTTCCTGCCCACGCGCCTTGCGTTGGGCGTTGAGGCTCTCGCGGAGGAACTGGACGTTCGATACGCCGGGGATTTCGACCGGATACTGGAAACCGAGGAACAGGCCGGCGGCGGCGCGCTCGTGCGGGTCCATGTCGAGGAGGTCGGCCCCGTCGAAGGTGGCCGAACCGTCGGTGACCTCGTAGCCGGGGCGCCCGCCGAGCACGTAGGAGAGCGTCGACTTGCCCGCGCCATTGGGGCCCATGATCGCATGGATCTCGCCCGCATTGATGGTGAGCGATAGGCCCTTCAGGATCGGCTTGTCGGCGACGGTGGCGTGGAGGTTTTCAATTTTTAGCATTATCGGTCTTTTCGTGTCCAAGTTTCCGGCCAATAGTCGAAGTGGCCCAAGTGCTGGGTCGTGCGTTCGACGGGATGGCATTTGACGATCGCGAACTGCGGCGGATCAGGAAATCCCGGCCAGAAATGTTCGCCGATTAAAAAAATGTGTCCGCCGGATTGAGCGGCATAGTCCGGTTCGCCTTTGACACCTTCCAAAGGCAGCCCGCTCTTCGAAGGATGGAGCCAGTTGATCCGCTCACCCGCGAGGTCGAGAAATTCTTGAGCTGTGGCGAGATCCTGCTCATCCCACTCAGACCAATCCGAAGAGCCTTCGGGGCCGTAGTGTTCAGTTGGCTGCCAGTTGAAGGGGCGTGTGTATTCGAAAAGAGCTTGTGTCACCCCACGCTCCCCTCAAGGCTGATCCCCAGCAACTTCTGCGCCTCGACCGCGAACTCCATCGGCAGCTGCTGCAGAACTTCCTTGGCAAAGCCGTTGACGATCAGCGCCACCGCTTCTTCCTGCCCCAGTCCGCGCTGCATCGCGTAGAACAGCTGGTCGTCGCTGATCTTGCTCGTCGTCGCTTCATGCTCGACCGTCGCGGTGGGATTGCGGACTTCGATATACGGCACCGTGTGCGCCCCGCTGAGGCTTCCCAAAAGCAGGCTGTCGCACTGGGTGAAGTTCCGCACCCCCTCGGCATTGGGCGCGACGCGCACAATCCCGCGATAGGTGTTGTTCGACTTGCCCGCGCTGATCCCCTTGCTGACGATCGTCGAGCGCGTGCGCTTGCCATTGTGGATCATCTTGGTGCCGGTGTCGGCCTGCTGGTAATTGTTGGTGACCGCGACCGAATAGAATTCGCCGACGCTGTCGTCGCCGTTGAGCACGCAGCTCGGATATTTCCACGTGATCGCCGAGCCGGTTTCGACCTGCGTCCACGACACCTTGCTGCGCTTGCCCTGGCACAGCGCGCGCTTGGTCACGAAATTATAGATGCCGCCGAGGCCCTCGGCATTGCCGGGGTACCAGTTCTGCACCGTCGAATATTTGATCTCGGCATCGTCGAGCGCGACCAGTTCGACCACCGCAGCGTGGAGCTGGTTCTCGTCGCGCATCGGCGCGGTGCAGCCTTCGAGATAGGAGACGTACGCGCCCTTGTCGGCGACGATCAGGGTGCGTTCGAACTGCCCTGTATTCTCGGCATTGATGCGGAAATAGGTGCTGAGCTCCATCGGGCAGCGCACGCCCTCGGGAACGTAAACGAACGTCCCGTCCGAGAAGACCGCGCAGTTCAATGTCGCGAAATAATTGTCGTGCATCGGCACGACCTTGCCGAGCCACTTCTTCACCAGCTCGGGATATTCGCGGATCGCTTCGGAGATGGAGAGGAAGATCACGCCAGCGCGCTTCAATTCCTCGCGGAAGGTCGTCGCGACGCTGACGCTGTCGAACACCGCGTCGACCGCGACCTTGCGCGCGCCCTCTACCCCTGCGAGCACCTTCTGCTCCTCGATCGGGATGCCGAGCTTTTCATAGACTTCGAGGATTTCGGGATCGACCTCGTCGAGACTGCTGAGCTTCGGCTTCGCCTTGGGCGCCGCATAATAGTACGCATCTTGGTAGTCGATCGGCGGCACGTTGAGCTTCGCCCAGTCGGGGGTTTCCATCGTCTGCCAATGACGAAACGCCTTGAGCCGCCAGTCGAGCATCCATTCGGGCTCGTTCTTCTTCGCCGAAATGAAGCGGACCGTATCCTCGGTCAGCCCCTTCGGCGCGAAGTCGGTCTCGATGGCGGAAGACCAGCCATGCTCATAGTCGGCAACGCGCAGCGCGGCGTCGCGGGCGGCCTGATCCTTGATTTTTACTTCATCCATTTCAAAAACCCGTTTGTGCTGAGCTTGTCGAAGCACTGATCTTTTCTGTGCTGCTGCGAAGAGGGAAAGACGGCCCTTCGACAAGCTCAGGGCGAACGGTTTTGGCAAGTCCGCTCAGGCTCGCCAGGCTGATGTCCGCCAGCGCGCCGCGCACGGCGCTGTTGACGACGCCCCAGTGCGGTTTGACGCGGCAATTGCCTTCGAGCGCGCAATCGTGCCGGCCATCCTCGACGCAGGTGGTGAGGGCGATCGGACCTTCGACGGCTTCGATGATGTCGGCGATGCTGATCGCCGCCGCGGGACGGGCAAGGCGCACCCCGCCGCCGGTGCCGCGCGTCGACACCAGCAGGCCGGCGCGGGCGAGGCCGCTCACCAGCTTTTGTGCGGTCGGTCCGGGAATCCCTGTCTGCTCGGCGAGCATCGCCGCGTGCAGTGGCACCGACCCGCACTGGCGCGCGGCGGCGCTCATCAGCACGACGGCATAATCGGCAAGGTTGGACAGGCGCATGGCTCTTTCCGGCGGAATTGCGAACGATTCTTAATTGGAGTAATTTGTTCCAATTAGATAGTCGCTGAGCGCCCTAGGCGCAAGGTCGCGGGCCGGCAATAAAAAAAGGCACCCATCCAGCCGGAGCCGAATGAGTGCCGAGATGAAGGTCTCAGTCCTCGTCAAAGGAAGAGCTCTTCTGGGTCGCGGATTCCGGATAGGTCGCGGGCCCGATTCGCGATTGTATCAAAACGCCAAATCGTCGCTCGGCGCCGAAAAAGACCGTCCCGTCGTGGGGCAGGGCGAATGGATCAGCAAGCCCGGGGCCACTTGCCCACCATCGTCATCCCGGACTTGATCCGGGATCCATTATCCCGGCGCTGCGTGAATGGATCCCGGATCAAGTCCGGGATGACGAGATCTGGAAAAAGCGGGCGAGCCTCCGCAACACTCCGCCCGCTTCTTCCTGCCTCAGGTTTCGGAAACGATCGGGCTGACCTTGCCCGCAAGCTGTTTGCGGCCCTTCGTCGTCGCCTCGGTATAAAGCGTCGGCTTGCCGAGCTGTCCCGGGGTTGCCCCGGCGAAGCGCTTGATCTCGCGGATAAGGTGCGACTGGTCGTAAAAGGCGTCGCCAAGCTGCGCCTGGTCGAGTGTCTCGCCGCGCGCCAGTGCCGCCGCGGCGCGCACGGCGCGATATTTGCGCGCCAGCATGCGCGGCGACAGGCCGTAATAATGTTTGGTCATCCGCTCGACCGAGCGGATCGACATGCCGGTCGCTTCGACCAAGTCATGCACCTGCGGCGACGCCGATCGCGTCAGCCATTCATCGACGGTGCGGATAAACCACATCGCGGGCGCCTCGGTCTGTTTCAGCACCGCGCGGACGAAATTATTACCGATAATCAGCCGCTCTTCGTCGTTCGCGGCGCCCAGTATCGCGTCGGCAACTTCGTTGATCCAGTCGCCGAACAGGTCGGCGGCGTCGATCGCGCGGTCGGTCAGCTTTTCGCCATGGCTGCCCATCAGCGCGGCCCAGCCGGCGGGCAGCATGCCGAAGCCGAAGATGCGCGTCGGGCGGTTGCTGATCGCGCGGACGCGCCCGCTCGTCGGTCCGACGATATTGGCGCGCCGTACCGTGCTGCTGTGCCCGTCCGAAAAGACATATTCGCCGTCGGCGACGGTGATGAAGCGAAACTGCGGGCGGTCGGCGCGCTCATATTCGTCGAAGCGCGGCATGTTGATGCGCGCACAGTAAAAGCTCGACACCATGTCCGCCAGATCGGGATCGGGCGGAAAATAGTGCAGCTCGAACGGCTGCTCGCCGCTCATCTGCCCGGATGAGGCTGACGTATCCGACATGACGAGACCGACCCTTCGGTGGCTTTGTTGCCGCCTGTTGCTTCCCCGCCATAATTTCAGAACGCCCGGCTGCGTCAAGGCGCAATTTTGATTCGCACTATCAACGGCTGGCGGCGATCCAGGCATCGACGCGGCGTTCGAGGATGTCGAGCGGCACCGGCCCCGATTTGAGCACCACGTCATGAAAGTCGCGATAGTCGAAACGGTCGCCCAGCGCCGCCTGCGCGCGCGTCCTCAGTTCCATGATCTTGAGCTTGCCGATCAGATAGGCGGTCGCTTGTCCCGGATAGACGATATAACGCTCGATCGCCTTTTCGATGTCGCCGTCGGGGTTGGGCGTATTGTCCTTGAGATACTGGATCGCCTGCTCGCGGCTCCAGCGCTTGTCGTGAATGCCGGTGTCGACGACGAGGCGGCACGCGCGCCACAATTCCATGCCGAGGCGCCCGAAATCGCTGTAGGGATCGGCATAGGCGCCCATGTCCTTCGCCAGTTCCTCCGAATAGAGGCCCCAGCCTTCGGTATAGGCGGTGAAGCCGCCGAAACGGCGGAAGGGCGGCAGGCCGGTCAGTTCAGTCTGCACCGCGCGCTGCAGGTGGTGTCCCGGAATACCCTCATGATAGGCGAGCGCTTCAAGCTCGGTCTTCGACATGTCGCGCAGGTCATAGAGGTTCACATAATAGGTGCCGGGCCGCGATCCGTCGGGCGAGGGCGACTGGTAAAAGGCCTTGCCCGCCGACTTTTCGCGGAAGGCTTCGACCGCTTTTACCTGCAGGTGCGCCTTGGGCAGCGTATGGAAGAAGGCGGGCAGCCGCGCCTCCATCGCCTTCACCTTGGCATCGACATCGGCCAGATAATCCTCGCGGGTCGTATAATAATATTGCGGGCTGGTGCGCAGATGCTCGAAAAACTCGCGCAACGTCCCTTTGAAGCCCACCTGCGCCATGATCTTCTTCATCTCGCCGTGGATACGCGCGACTTCGGAGAGGCCGAGCGCGTGGATCTGCGCCGCGCTCATGTCGGTGGTCGTATAATTGGCGAGCAGCGCGGCATAATAGGCTTTGCCGTCGGGCAGGCGCCAGATGCCGTCCTGCGTCGGCGCGACCGCCTGCTGGCGCTTCATTTCGGCGAGCAGCCGACCATAGGCGGGGCCGGCGCTTTCCGCCCATGCGGCCTTTGCCGCATCGGTCAGTCGTGTCTTTTCGCCGGCGTCGATGTCGAGCTTGCCGACCTTCGCGCCGATATCCTCGATCACCGCATTGTCCGGCTTCATCAGATTTTCGATGTCGCTGATGACATAGGCATAGACCCACTTCGGCGGCTGGACGCCCCTTTTGGCGCGCCGCGCCGATTCGGCCGACAGCGCGTCGAGCACCGGACCCATGCCGCGGATGCGCTCCACATAGGCTTCGGCTTCGGCAACATTGGCGACGCGGTGGATGTTGATCAGAAAGGCGGGCATCTGGCTCTGCGCGCCGTTCATCTGGTCGAAGATATATTCATCGTCGCGGAACGGGAACAGCCGCTCGGCGCGCGCCGCCTGCGCGTTGAACAGTTCGAAGGACAGCGCCTCCTCCGGCGACAGTTTCGCAGGGTCGAAGCTCGCGCGCATCGCGGCGGCGGTCGCCTGTTGCAGCGTGTGGCTGGCCACCTCGGCATCGTCGCTCGGGTCGTTCCACTTGCCGTAATCGGCGTCGCGGATGCCGCGATAGGCCTTGCCTTGCGGGCTCAGCGACAGTTGCGCCTCGTCATAATTGTCGAAGAATTGCGCGAGGTCGGCGCCGGCCGGTGCGCTCGCCGCGGGCGATTGCGGTGCGGTCGCCACGGTCGCCGGCGTGCATCCCGCTGTTGCCAGCAGCACAAGCGCGGTGGACAGGATCGCGGTGGACGGGCGGGCGGCGAAACGGCGATGCGACACAAATGTCTCCCTCTGTTGGCCGGCTGACTGCGGGTCCGGCAAGGCCCCTCATTTTGCAACGATTTCCGGCTGGTCGGCAGGGGGCTTGCCATAGCCGCCGCCCCGGCGCAATGGCGGGGGCATGTCGCTTTTTGCCTCCGCCGCCGATGCCGCCTACGGCCTTGTCCGCCCCGTCGTTCACGCGACCGATGGCGAGGCGGCGCATAATCTGACGCTCGCCGCGTTGCAGCCCTTGCCGCGCGCGCGCCGCGCGCTGACCAGCCCCGTGCTGGCGACCGAACTGGCAGGGCTGCACTTCCCAAATCCGGTGGGCCTCGCCCCCGGCTTCGACAAGGATGCGCGCGTGGCGCATGCGATGCCCCATTTCGGTTTCGGCTTTGTCGAGGTCGGGACGCTCACCCCCTTGCCGCAGGACGGCAATCCGCGCCCGCGGCTGTTCCGGCTGGTCGAGGACCGCGCGGTGGTCAACCGCATGGGCTTCAACAACGGTGGGCAGGCAAAGGCGGCCGACCGCATCGCCTGCCTGCGCCGCCACGGCCTGCCGGTGCCGCTCGGCATCAATATCGGCGCGAACAAGGACAGCGCCGACCGGATCGCCGACTATGCGAAAGGCACGGCGGCCATGGCGCCGCTCGCCGACTATCTGACCGTCAATATTTCTTCGCCCAACACGCCGGGCCTGCGTGCCTTGCAGGATCGCGGCGCACTCGAGGCGCTGCTCGACGGCGTCGCCGCGGCGCAGCCCGCGGGTGCGGCCAAGCCCGTCTTCCTGAAGGTCGCGCCCGATCTCGAACCCGCCGACATCGACGACATCGTCGCGGTGGCGATCGACAAGCGCCTCGCCGCGGTCATCGTGTCGAACACCACGATCACGCGCCCGCCGCTCGCCTCGCGCCACGCGGGCGAAGCGGGGGGGCTATCGGGCGCGCCGCTTCACGATCTTGCGCTGCAGCGCCTGCGCGACTTTCGCCGGGCAAGCGGCGGAACAGTGCCGCTGATCGGCGTCGGCGGTATCGCCAATGCCGATCAGGCCTGGGCGCGCATCCGCGCGGGCGCCAGCCTGATCCAGATCTATTCGGCGATGGTGTTCGAAGGGCCGGGGCTGGCCGCACGCATCGCGCACGGCCTCGAAGATCGCGCCGCGCGCGACGGCTTTGCGCGGGTGTGCGACGCGGTGGGCGCCGACGCCTGACGTGCTCGCGCCGACGGGCGAGGGGAGACGGGCGGGGGGAACAGGGCTTGCACTCGACAGACCCCCGCGCCAATGTCGCGCCCATGCTTAAACGACTCTTTGCTGTTTTCAGCCTCTTCGTCCTTGCCGTCCCGTCGCTTGCCGCGGCGCAGGGCGTCACCTCGTCGGCCGACCCGCGCGCGACCGAGGCGGGGCGAGAGATTTTGCATCAGGGCGGATCGGCGGCCGACGCCGCGATCGCGATGGTTGCGGTGCTGACGCTCGTCGAACCGCAATCGAGCGGCATCGGTGGCGGCGGCTTCATGGTCTACCACAACGCCAAGGACGACAGCATCTCGACCATCGACGGCCGCGAAAAGGCTCCGGCGGCGGCGAAGGGCGACCGCTTCCTCGGCCCAGACGGCAAGCCGCGCGGGTTCATGGACGTCGTGCCGGGCGGCCTGTCGGTCGGCGTTCCGGGCAATGTCCGCCTGATGGAAATGGCGCACAAGAAATGGGGCAAGCTCGAATGGAAGGCGCTGTTCCAGCCCGCGATCAAACTGGCCGAGGACGGATATAAGGTCACGCCCGCGCTCTATACCTGGCTCGAGCAATTCCAGCCGGTGTGGAAGGATTTCCCGGCCGCCCGCGCCATCTATTATGTCGACGGCAAACCCGCGCCCGTCGGCACCGTGATCCGCAACCCCGCCTATGCCGCCATCCTGCGCGACATTGCAGCGCGCGGCCCCGAAGCCTTTTATGCGGGCGCCAATGCCAAGGCGATCAGCGACGCGGTGGCCAAGGCGCCGCGCAATCAGGCACAGCTCACGCTCAAGGATCTCGCCGCCTATCAGGCGAAGGAGCGCCCGGCGGTCTGCACCACCTATCGCATCTACAAGCTGTGCGGCATGGGGCCGCCCTCGTCGGGCGCGACGACCGTCTTCGGCATCCTCGGCATGCTCGAGGGCTATGACATGAAGGCGATGGGCAAGGATAATCCGATGAGCTGGCACCTGCTGGCCGAAGCGATGCAACTCGCCTATGCCGACCGCGCGGCCTATCTCGGCGACGCCGATTTCGTCGATGTGCCGGTGAAGGGCCTGCTCGACAAAGGCTATCTGGCCGAACGCCGTCAGCTCATCTCGCCCTATGGCGCTGCGGGTCATTATGAACCCGGCACGCCGCCGGGCGCGAAGCCGCGCGCTGCCGCGCCGCCGATTCCCGAACATGGCACGACGCATTTCGTCGTCGCCGACAAGGACGGCAATGTCGTCTCGATGACCTCGACCGTCGAAAGCATCTTCGGCAGCCAGCTCATCGCCAACGGCTATTTCCTCAACAACGAGCTCACCGATTTCGACTTCGTGCCGGTCAAGGACGGGCAGCCGACCGCCAACCGCGTCGAAGCGGGCAAGCGACCGCTCTCCTCCATGTCGCCGACGATCGTCTATGGGCCCGACGGCAAGGTGATCCTCGCGGTCGGCTCGGCGGGCGGCAAGCGCATCATCATGCATGTCACGAAGACGCTGATCGGCGTCCTCGACTGGGGGCTCAGCGCGCAGGACGCAATGGAACTGCCCAATATCTTCTTCGGTCAGCAGGGCGTGCTGATCGAGAATGACGATCTCGGCAAGGCGATTGCGGCGAAGATGAAGCCCTTCGGCTACAGCTTCACGCCGACCGATCTAGGCTCGAAGCTCAACGCGATCGAACGCGTCGGCGATGGCTGGCGTGGCGCTGCCGACCCGCGCGGGCCCGGCACCTCGTCGGTCGATGGCGCCCCGGCGCAGAACTGATTATTACGGCCTTTTTCATCGTCATCCCGGCGAAGGCCGGGATCTCGCCGCTGCGCTGTGACGCGAGCATGAGATCCCGGCCTTCGCCGGGATGACGGAGGGGTTATGGGCTTCTATCGTGCGGCGATTGACCCTAAGAACGACCCAACGACAATAACCTCCCGAGGAGAGCGAGAGGCATGAAGCTGGAAAACCCGCATCTCGACCATTTTCCCAGTCTGGTCGCGATGTTCTTCGACCGCGCCGAAAGGGGCGGCGAAAGCCCCTTTCTCTGGCACAAGGCCGATCGCGCATGGCAACCGCTGAGCTGGCGGCAGGTTGCGAACCAGGTCGCCGCGCTCGCGCATAATCTGCGCGCGCTGGGGCTGAAGGAGGGCGACCGCGTCGTCCTCGTCAGCGAAAACCGGCCCGAATTCTGCATCGCCGATCTCGCCATCATGGCGGCGGGGTGCATCACCGTGCCGACCTACACCACGAACACCGAACGCGATCACCAGCATATCCTCGACAACAGCGGCGCGCGCGCCGTCATCGTCTCGACCGCAAAGCTCGCGCGTACCCTGATGCCCGCGGTGATGCGGTCCGACGCGCATATCGTCATCAGCATGGAAAGCCTGCGCGTCGGCCAGCAGGGCGAGGTGGCGGTCCACGACTGGGCGCCGCTGGTCGAAGGCGGCGAGGCCCATCTGGCGGACGCGAAGGCGCGCGGTCTGGCGATGACGCGCGATGATACCGCCTGCCTTATCTACACCAGCGGCACCGGCGGCGCGCCGCGCGGGGTGATGCAGCATCATGGCGCGATCCTGCACAATGCGGCGGGCGCGGCCGAGGTGCTGGTCAATGATTTCGGCATCGGCGACGAAGAGGTATTCCTCTCCTTCCTGCCCCTGAGCCACGCCTATGAACATTCGGGCGGACAGTTTCTGCCGATCATGGTCGGCGCGCAAATCTATTACAGCGAGGGTCTCGAAAAGCTCGTCTCGAACATCGAGGAAACGAAGCCGACGATCATGGTCGTCGTCCCGCGGCTGTTCGAAGTGATCCGCGCCCGGATGATCAAATCGGTCGAAAAGCAGGGCAAGCTCGCAAACTGGATGCTCAGCCAGGCGCTGCGTGTCGGCGAAAAGGATTATGAGCGCCGCCTGGGCGTGCTCGACCGCCCGGTCGACCTCATCCTCAACAAGCTGTTCCGCCCCAAGATCCAGCAGCGCTTCGGCGGCCGGATGAAGGCGCTCGTTTCGGGCGGGGCGCCGCTCAATCCCGAAATCGGCGTCTTCTTCCACTCGATCGGCCTGACGCTGCTTCAGGGTTATGGACAGACCGAGGCGGGGCCGGTGATCAGCTGCAACCGCCCCTCGGTCGGCCTCAAGATGGATACGGTCGGCCCGCCGCTGATGAACACCGAAGTGCGGATCGCCGACGACGGCGAAATCTGCGTCCGCGGCGAGCTCGTCATGAAGGGCTATTGGCGCAACAAGGAGGAAACGGCGCGGGTCCTCGTTCCCGATCCGGCCGAACCCGACAAGGGGCCGTGGCTTCATACCGGCGACATCGGCCATATCGACGACCAGGGCCGCATCGTCATCACCGACCGCAAAAAGGATCTGATCGTCAACGACAAGGGCGACAATGTCTCGCCGCAGCGCGTCGAAGGGATGCTGACGCTCCAGCCCGAAATCCTGCAGGCGATGGTCTATGGCGACAAGCGCCCGCACCTTGTCGGCATATTGGTGCCCGATCCCGAATGGATGGCCGAATGGGCCGAGGTCGAAGGACTGCCCAAGGATTTGAAACTGCTGCGCGAGCATGAAAAATTCCGCACCGCGATCCGCGAGGCGGTCGACCGGGTCAACGGCCAACTTTCGGTGATCGAAAAGGTGCGCAAGTTCGACTTTGCCGACGAACCCTTCACGATCGAGAATGAACAGATGACCCCGTCGATGAAGATCCGCCGCCATATCCTGCGCAAGGTCTATGAGGACAAGATCGCGGCGCTCTACAAGGGGTAGGGGCGGAGCGTCGGAGGCGGGAATTGACCGATGCTGTTGAAAAGCTCTTGCAGTGTTGGCAAATCCTGATCCAGAATCTCCAGGACCGGAGATTTTTTGCAGATGCTGGGTGAACGGACCGTAATGCAGGAGGCGCTGTTTTACAGCTTCGGCCTTGAGGGACATGTGTCGACAGATCACCTGCTCCGGTTGATTGACCGGTTCGTGGACCCGGGTGATCTGCGCAAGCATCTTCACCCTGTCACAGCGAGATGGGTCGGCCATTGATCGATCCGGAGCTGATGGTCCGGATGCTTATCATCAGCTATCTCAAGGGATGCGTTGGCAGCGTCGGCGGGGCGACGAGGTACATGCGAACCTTGCTCGCCAAAGAAGGATCGAACGACCGCTTCCGGTCGTTATCAGGCGTAAATTGCGATCGCCTGGCTGCCGTGCAGCACCGGTTCGCCGGCGCGGTTCCACAGCATCATGTCCTGCACCGACAGCCCGTTGCGGGCAAAGCCGGTCTTGGCCGAGAGCAGCCACCAGCCGTCCTCGGTCTCGGGCTTTGCGGTGAGCATGTTGACCGTCCAGTTCATCGAGCTGATCGGGCCGAATTCGGTGAACAGCGCCATCGCCGCGGGCGGCAGCGCATCGCCCATCGCGAGCAGCGCGACCGCCGGATGACAGGCGGGTTCTTCGACGAAGCGCACCCAGGTCAGATATTCGCCGACATCGCTTTTCCAGTTGAAGCGCGGGCCGGTCGTCGGGCGCATATCGAAATGGCGGGTGAAGCTGGGCCGCGCCTTATGCTCGGGCACCGGCTGAAGCGTTTCGGGGGCGGGCGCGTCGGGTATGGCGAGCCGGTTGTGATCGAGATGGCTTTGCCGGTCGGGCGAGAAGGCGAAGACCGCGGCGGTGCCGAAGCCCGCATCGCTGGTGACGCCCGCGTCGATGAACAGGCTCGATTTCGATTGGCGCAGCACGCGCGTCTGCACGGTGCAATCGCCGCTGACCGGTCCGACGAAGCTGATCTGTGCATAACGCAGCGGCGCCTCGGTCGGGTGGAGCGCCATTGTCCCGGCGAGCGCGACCGCCGAGCTGATCCCGCCATAGGCGGTGCGACCCTGCATCCAGCCGTCGTCGATATGTGCCGTCGCGACATCGCGGTCGACGCGCAGGGTGGAGAGCAGCGCGTCGAGCGCGCTGGGGGAGCTTGTCATCGGAAAACTCAATCCTCGATCTGGAAGGTCAGTCCGGCGTGGGCGGTCAGCCGGTCGATCAGCGCCTGGCCGAGCAGCGCGCCGGGGGTCCATACGCCGCCCGCGCCATCGGTTTCGAGCAGCGTCATGCCGGTTTCGGCAAGCATCTTCGACGTCGATCCATAGCCGGGGTCGCGGTCGCCCTGGACGCTGGCGCGGATCGTGGTGCCGTCGGGATATTCGCCAACGAAGAGGATGTCGTAGAAGCCGTTTTCGCGTTCTTCCTTGCTCGGCCCCTCGCCGGGTTGAAGCTTGGATTCGCCGAAGGGGTTCGCCTTTGCCATCGCTTCGGCCATCGCCTTTCCGGCCTCGCCGATCGTCGTCATCACCATCTCGTCATAGACAAGGTCGGATCCCCATGCGTGGCCGAGCAGGAAATTGGTGCGGTGGACATTTTTGGTGTTGATCGGCGCCATCACGAAGGGCGCGGTCCAGGTGCCGGTCGCATGATCATATTCGGGGATCAGACCCGACGGCTGGTGCGGACCTTCGAACCCCGGGGTCAGCGCGAAGGAGGATTTGAGCAACAGCGCGAGCGACGGCTTTTTGGCGACGGCCTTCAGCGTTTCGGTCAGGCTGGCGATGGTGCCGCCCGACGCGCCGCCCTGCATCTTGCGCACGCGGCCCTTCACCCGCGGTGCGGGCTTGCCGTGGCGTTTCACCGCTTCGGCCTGGAGAAACAGCACGCCGAGATCGAAGGGGATCGAATCGAAGCCGCACGAAAAGGTGATGCGCGCGCCCGATGCCTGCGCCTGATCCTGATGCGCGTCGATCATCTCGCGCATCCAGCCGGGCTCGCCGCACAGATCGGCATAGGCGGTTCCGGCCTTGGCGCAGGCATTGACGAGGTCGCTGCCATAAAGCTGATAGGGGCCGACGGTGGTCAGCACGACGCGCGTGCGATGCGCCATCATGTCGAGGCTGGCGGGCTCGCTGGCGTCGGCAACGACGAGCGGCGTGTCGGCTGGGGCGCCGATCAGGTCGCGCACCTCGGCAAGCTTGTCGAGACTGCGTCCCGCCATCGCCCATTTCGGCGCGTCCTTGCGGCCGCCATAATGCTGTACGAAATATTCGGCGACGAGGCGGCCGGTAAAGCCGGTCGCGCCATAGACGATGATGTCGAATTCGCGGGCCTCTGCCACGGCACCCTCCCATTTACGTAAACGTCAACTAGAGGCTAGCGCAGATGTTCGGCGGTGCCAAGGGGCGTCGCATCGCGCCCGGTCCGCGGAGCTCAATCCGCCAACGTCAGGCGGCGGGCGTCAGCGACCGCGCTAGTGCCACCCATTCGGCGACGCTGACTGTCTCGGCGCGGCGGGTCGGATCGATCCCGAGCGCATCCAGCGCGTCGATTGCGCCGGGGACGCCCTTGAGGCTCTGGCGCAGCATCTTGCGGCGCTGTCCGAACCCCTTTTCGGTGAGCTTCGACAGTATCGCAGGCGAGACGCCGGGCGGTTCGTCTCCCGGGGTGACATGGACGATCGCCGACATCACTTTGGGCGGCGGGGTGAAGGCCGAGCGGTGGACCTTCATCGCGAGCTTCGCCTGCGCCCGCCACTGCGCCAGCACCGCGAGCCGCCCATAGGCCGAGCTGCCGACAGGAGCGACGATGCGTTCGGCGACCTCGAGCTGGAACATCAGCGTCAGCGACAGCCATTGCGGCGGCCAGGCAGCGGGTTCGAGCCAGCGTGTGAACAGTGCGGTGCCGACATTGTAGGGAAGGTTGGCGACGATATGATAGGGGCCGCCCGCCAGTGCGTTCGCATCGACCGCCATCGCGTCGTCCGCAACAACGGTCAGCCGGCCGTCGAAGGCATCCGCAAGATCGGCGAGCAACGGCAGACAGCGTTCGTCGCGTTCGACCGCGATCACCCGCGCGTCGGCGCGCAGCAGCGCGCGCGTCAGCCCGCCCGGTCCGGGACCGACCTCGAACACCGTCGCGCCGTCGAGATTGCCGGGGATCGCCGCGACGCGATCGAGCAATTGTTCGTCGAAAAGGAAATTCTGCCCAAGCGCCTTGCTGGCCGAGAGGCCGTGCGCGCGCACGACATCGCGCAGCGGCGGCAGCGGACGATTGGGCTGCGTCGTCACGCGGCGGCGGCGCAGCCGCGCGCCCGCGCCCCAGCCATCCGCGCGGCCATCGCGATCGCGGCGATCGTCGGTCCGGGATCGGCGGTTCCCGAACCTGCGATGTTGAAGGCGGTGCCATGATCGGGCGAGGTACGGATGATCGGCAGCCCAAGCGTCAGGTTCACACCGTCGTGGAAATGCAGCGCCTTGAACGGCGCCAGCGCCTGATCGTGATAGCCGCAGAGCAGCGCGTCATAGCGGTCGCGGATGCCGGGCGCGAACAGCGCATCGGCGGCGAGCGGGCCATCGACGACGATCCCCTCGGCGGCAAGCTGCTCGATCGCGGGGGCGATGATGCGGATTTCCTCGTCGCCGAGTCGGCCGCTTTCGCCGGCATGCGGGTTGAGCCCGGCCATCGCGAGGCGCGGCTGGGCGATACCGAAGTCGCGGATCAGGCCGCGCACGACGATGCGCGCCTTGGCAACGATAAGCTCGGCGGTCAGGCGTTCGGGCACCTCGGCGAGCGGGATATGGACGGTCAGCGGTACGACCCGCAGGCCGGGGCCGGCGAGCATCATCACCGCATTGGTCGCCGTAACGCCGCAGCGTTCGGCGATGAATTCGGTCTGCCCCGGATGAGTATAGCCGATGCTTTGCAGCGCATGTTTCGACACCGGACCCGTCACCAGCGCCGCGGCGGCGCCGTTGCGGGTGAGGCCGATGCCGGTTTCCAGAGCATGCAGGGCGCAAGTCGCGCCCGCCGCAGTCGGTTCGCCGGGGGTGAGGGGGCCGCTGTCCTCGAGATGCCAGACGGGCAGCGCCGTGTCGAACAGCCGTCCGGCCTCGTCCATGTCGTTGACGCGAACGATCGGGCCGTCCCAGACGGCTTCGACCACCGCAGCGTCGCCGACCGTTACGAAGGGAGGCAGGTCGTGCTTGTGGCGTTCGGCCCAGGCGCGGGCCGCTACCTCGGGACCGACGCCCGCCGGGTCGCCCATGGTGACCGCGATCGGGCGTCGTCTAATCATAGCCGTCATCAATTATATTCGATCACCGCATCCCGGCGCAGGTCGCGCAGATAGCGTTGCGCGCGCTTGTTGACCTTGTCCTCGAGCAGCTTCTGCTCGATCGCCTGAACGTCGGGAGCGGTTGCCGATTCAGGCAGGTCGCGGCCGCAAAGAACCAGGACGCTGACCCCTTCATTGGCGGCGCCGAACGGTTGAGTGACTTGCCCGATCTGCATGTTGATCAGCGTGTTCTGCAGCTGCGGCGGCAGTGCGCGCATCGAGATATTGTCGCGCGACACGACATTCGCGCCGAGCTTGGCGGCGATATCGTCGGCCGCGCCGCAACCGGCGATGCTGCGCGTCGCGTCGGCGAACTGGCTGGCGAGCTCGCTCGCCTTTGCTTCGGTCGTGCCGGGGGCGAAATCGAGTGACACCTGCTTGAGACTGAGCACCGCGTCGCGCGGGTCGGCCGTCAGAACCTGGCGCCGGTCGATCATCAGCAGGATCGATATCCCGCCCGGGACTTCGACCGGGCCGACGAGCTGGCCGGGCTGCATGTTGAGCGCCGCCTGCGCCATCGACGGCGGGAGGGTCGCGGGGCGGACCCAGCCGAGATCGCCGCCAACGACCGCGGTCGAGGCTTCGGAGAATTGGCGTGCATAGGCAGCGAAGCTGCCGCCGGCCTGAAGCGCCTGAATGATTTTTTGCGCATTCGCCATCACGGCGGCGGCATTTTCGGGCGTCGTCGCGAGATAGATTTCGCCGAGGTGCAGTTCGTCCTGACCCTTGGCCTCCTGCAGCCGCTTGACCACCGCTTCCACCTCGTCGGTCGACACATTGGTCGTCGATTGGATATTGCGTGACAGCAGGCGGTCCCAAGCGAATTCGCCGCGGATTTGCTGCTTTACCGCGGCGGCCGAAGACCCCTTGGACGCGAGATATTTGCTGAATTCGTCGGGCGTCTGCTTGAAACGCGCCGCCAGCCGGGCAAATTGTTCATTGATGACATTTTCGTCGATGTCGATCTTTGCCGCGCGGGCTTCCTGAATCTGGAGCTTTTCGTCGATCAGGTTGCTGAACACCTGCTGGCGCAGCCGCTGAATTTCCTCGGCGGGCAGTTCCATATTGTTGTTCGCAATGCGGATCAGCGCCATGCGCTGTTCGATGTCGGTCGCGGTGATGACTTCGCCGTTGACGATCGCCGAGGGGCGATAGACGTTGGGCTTGCCGTCGCCGTAAAGCTGGACATTGCCGGGAATGGCGAGGTTGGTCGCAGGGGTTTCGCTGTCGGCTACGGTCTGGGCCGACACCGGGACGGACCCCACGGCCGCAGCGGCAATCAGTCCGAACATGGTCGAAATTTTGGTCATTGCCATCCTATTCGAGTAAGAATGCGACGCTCCGTATCAGCCGAAGCGCCCGATGGTCCAGCGCAATCCGCCATCCGGACCTTTGAAGCCGGGAGATAGCGGGAAAACGCTGAACGCAGGCTGAGCGATCAGAAACCGAGGTTGCGGAACGCGACGCGGAACGAGAAGCTGTTGCCGCGCCGCGCGTCGCCGGTGTCGACATAGTCGCGCCGCCAGGTGAAGGCGATCGACAGGCAGTCGTCGTCATAGGCGACGCCGAGCCGGTGGCGAATCGGGTCGAAGCCGTCCGATGTGCTGAGCGGATCGTCGGCCTTGCTGGTCAGATCGACGATCGCCGAGCCGAAGATCGACCAGTTTTTCGCGACCGCCACACGGCCGCCGACGCGCGCTTCTTCGCGATCCTGCAGATCTTCGCCGAGCAGGGTGATGTCGCGGTTGAGGCGCGAATAGCCGAGCACGGCATAGGTCGAGCGGCTGCCGATTGTCGCATCGAATTCGTTGCGGCGGATCGCCAGATTATCCTTGTCGAGCCGGAAGCGGTGGGTAAGGCGCAGGAAATCCTTGTAGGCGACGGTCGTCCGCCCGACGATGTCGGAGAGCCGGTCGGTGAGCCCGGTCCCGTCGGGGAACAGCGTCGGCTTGTCCGACAGGCGATAGCTTTGACCGATGACGCTGCTGATGTTGAAGCCGGGGCGGCTGAAATTCCATTCAACGCCATAGGTGATGCGCGCGCCGTCCTCGAACCGGTCGTAGCCGTTGAAGCGATTGATCGCGAAGAGATTGCCGTCCTCAAGATCGAAGGCGCGCGAATCCTCGTTCGGTATATCGACATTCTTGAGCGGCGGCGTCGCGACGATCTGCACCCGCGGGGTCAGCGTTTGGGTGCCGCCGAGGAATTCGCCGATGAAGGGCCAGCGCATGTCGGCGGCGATGGCGGCGATGCCGCGGGCCTGCCAACCCGACTTGCCGCGATAGTCGGCGATCGGCGTCAGCAGATTTTCGTCGCTGTGATAGACATCGCCGCGCACCAGCGCGGTCAGCGTGACTTCCTGGCCGAGCCCGGTCAGCCCGCGCAGATCCCAGCGGGCGCCGGCGAAGGCGCGCTGCGTATCCTGTCCCGCGGTGCGGGCGATCGACAGCGTGTTAAGCTGAAGCTCGAACTGACCGCCCAGCCACGGATCGGGCAGGCGTTGGCGATAGTCGATGATCGGAAGCGCGATCGGTTGCTGCCCCTGGCTGTCGCCCGCGCGCAGCGTCTGCGTCGCCCAGCCGGCGATCGACAAATAGCTCTGCCCGCCGATCCGCTCGAGCTCGAACATCGATCGCAGTCGGTCGTCGCGGCTGATATCGTAGCGGCGCATGAAGGTGCGGTCGGTGGTGATCCGGCCCGAATAGGTCAGGCTCCACTTGGGATCGAACTGGAACTTGCCTGCGCTTTCCAGATAGCCGCGAAAATCGTTGCGCTGATCGGCGGCGGTGCCGGTTCCGGTCAGCGGCACCACCGAGCTGTAGGTCGCGTAGCCATTGATGCGGAAAGCGCCGATATCGGTGAGCGCGCGGAACTCGCCTTCGATCATCGGCGCCGTATTGGTGTAGACGTGCGGTGTGATCGTCAGGTCGCGGTCGGGAGCGAGCCGCAGATAATAGGGTAGGGCAATTTCGAACCCGTTGGTGCGGCCGAGGCGGACGTCGGGGACAAGGATACCGCTGCCCGCATCATTGTTGGCGGGGTGGCTGAGCCCCGGGAGCGGGATGAGCGGCAGGCCGAAGACTTCGACGCGCGCGCCCTTGTAGCGGATCTTGTTCTTCGCCTGGTCGTAAACGACGCGGACGGCGCGGATCTGCCAACTGGGGTTCTTGGGGCAGCCCGCGTCATCCTCGACCGGGCAGGGCGTGTAGGCGGCGTTTTCCAGCTCGATATTGCCGTTGTCGAAGCGCCTACCCTTCACCGCCGCGAGCCGCGCGCCATTATCGAACACGACGAGCATATTTTGGACGATGCCGTCGCGCAGCGTGTCGGTCAGCACGATGCGGTCGCCATAGGCGGTGTCGCCTTCGGGATTCTTGATCGCGACATCGCCCTCGGCGACCACTTCGCCGGTCTTGCGGTTCCACGTCACCTTGTCGGCGCGCATCGAGATGGTGTCGCGGTTCATTTCGACATTGCCGTCGGCAACCACGATGTCGGCATCGCTGTCGTAATTCAGATTGTCGGCGGCAAAGCCGATCTGTTCTTCGTCACCGGGCTTCGGTGCATCGACCGTGACGGCCGAGACGTCACGATTCTGGAGGTCGGGCTGCGCAGCCGGAGTAGCAGGCTCGGCGGCGGGCGCGGGCATGCCGGTCTGCGCCGCGGCGGGCACGGCGACAAGGAGCATGCCGCTCGCGGTGGCGACCCAAAGGGGCCGCGCGCGCGCCGCGTGGGGGAACAAAGTCCGACTCATTTAATTTCTTTGTCCCACACCTTATCTTGCGTCCACCCTTTGCGGGCTGGTTGCTTTAGTTTTGCAACTCGCGAGCGAAACCCCTATCGGTCCGGCACGTTCCAATCAATCATCGCATAAGAGAGTTAAAAGATGGACATTCAGTTTGTCGCGCAAATCGATGCGTCTGCCGACGTTGTCGCTTTTCCGGTCCGCAAGGGCGAGGCCGGCGCGCTCGGTGCGCTGCTCGGCGCGCTGGCGAAGCAGGCGCGGTTCGATGGCGCCGCGGGTTCGGTGGCCGAAACCGCCGCCTTCGACGGCGACCGGGCCACGCGGCTGCTGCTGGTGGGCATCGGCGAGGGGACGGTCCATGATCTCGAGCGCGCTGGCGGCGCGCTGACCGCGCGGCTGCAGACGAGCGGCGTTGCGGTGCTGCACGTCGATTTCGCCAGCGCGGGCCAGATCGACGAGGATGACGTGCTCGCCTTCGCGATGGGTGCGAAGCTGCGCGATTGGCGTATCGACACCTATCGCACTCGCCTTTCCGACACCGCCAAGCCCAGCCTGAAAACCATCGTGATCGCGTCGCCCGCGGGCGATATTTCGGCGCGCTGGGGCAGCTATTCTGCGGTGGCCGACGGCGTGGCGCTGACCCAGACGCTGGTCGCCGAGCCGCCAAACATCCTCTATCCCGAAAGCTTCGTCGAGCGCTGCCAGCATCTGGCCGACCTTGGCGTCGAGATCGAGGTGCTCGACGAACGGCAGATGAAGGCGCTCGGCATGGGCGCGCTGCTTGGCGTCGCGCAAGGGTCGGTGCGGCCGCCGCGGCTGCTCGCGATGCGCTGGAACGGCGGCAATGCTGACGACAAGCCGGTCGTGTTCATCGGCAAGGGCGTGACCTTCGACACCGGCGGGATCAGCCTGAAGCCCGGCCCGGGCATGGACATGATGAAGTGGGACATGGGCGGAGCGGGCGCTGTCGCGGGCGCGATGAAGGCGATCGCGGGCCGCAAGGCCAAGGCGAACGTCGTCGGCATCGTCGGCCTTGTCGAAAATATGCCGGACGGTAATGCGCAGCGCCCCGGCGACATCGTCACCACCATGTCGGGACAGACGGTCGAGGTGCTCAATACCGACGCCGAAGGCCGGCTGGTGCTGTGCGACGCGATCACCTGGGCGCAGAAGGTCTATGAGCCCAAGGTCATCGTCGATCTGGCGACGCTGACCGGCGCAATGGTGATCTCGCTCGGCCACGAATATGCGGGCATTTTCGCCAATGACGACGGGCTTTCCGAAAAGTTGATCGCTGCGGGTGAGGCGACGAACAACAAGCTGTGGCGTTTTCCGCTGTCGTCGGCCTATGACAAGCTGATCGACAGCCCCATCGCCGACATGAAGAATATCGGTCCGCGCGAAGGCGGGTCGATCACCGCGGCGCAGTTCCTCAAGCGGTTCGTCGAGGACGGAGTCGCCTGGGCGCACCTCGACATCGCCGGCACGGCATGGAGCGACAAGGACGGCCCGGTGTGGGCGAAGGGCGCGACGGGTTATGGCGTCCGCCTGCTCGACCGCTATATCGCCGACAATCACGAAGGCTGATCCGGTTCGGGGAGCATGGCGCGCGTCGACTTCTATCGGCTGACCCGCGACCCGGTCGAACGGGTGCTCCCCGCGATCGCCACGCGCATATTGGATGGCGGCAACCGGCTGCTCGTCGTCGCTGCCGCTGCGATGCAGCGGCAGGCGATCGACGAGGCGCTGTGGACGCTGCAACCCGCGAGTTTCCTGCCGCACGGCGCGGCAGGATCGCCCGACGAGGCGATCGAGCCGATCCTGCTCAGCGGCACGCTGGGCACCCCGGCGATCAACGGCGCCACCCATGTCGCGCTTGCCGATGGCGAATGGCGCGAAGAGGCGCTGGCGTTCGAGCGCGCATTCCTGTTGTTCGACAACAGCCGCATCGACGATGCGCGCGCGACCTGGCGCGCGCTGACCAAGGCCGAGGGCGTGGAAATCCACTTCTGGAAACAGGATGAGCGCGGACGCTGGTCCGAAGGGCCGTGACGCGATAGGCTGGCCGGGCCGGGGAAAGAAGCGTCTTCTGTGAGGGCGATCACCGACGGCAATCGGGTCGCACCCTAGGGACAGCAGCCGAGAGATTCGGGGCAACAGGAGGTAGATTATGGCGACGCTCAGGACATTTACGCTTGGCACCGCAATCGCGCTGGCGATGACGCTTTCGGCGTGCGGATCGAAATCGGAAAAGGAAGTCGCGAGCGGCACTTACACCGACCCCGAAACCGGAAAGACCGCCGACTATAAGGTGACGTCCGACACCAGCGGCGAAAATGGCACGATCAGCATCAAGACCGAGGATGGCGAGATGCAGTTCGGCGGCGGCGCGGGCAATGCGAAATTCCCCGCGGGTTTCTCGCCCTATCCGGGTGCCAAGGTTACGGGCGGCTTCACCGCGACGAACAAGGATGGGGCCGGCGGCATGGCGAGCTTTGAGGTCAAGGGCCAAGCGGCCGACGTGATCGCGCATTTCCGCAAACAGGCCGAAGCGGCGGGCATGAAGATCACGACCGAGGTCAAGGCCGGCGAAACCGCGATGTTCGGCGCCGAACGGCCGGGTGACAGCAAGTCGGGTGTGCAGGTTACGGCGACGCAGGCGGGCGACATGGTCAACGGGTCGATCACCTACGGCCACGGCGGCTGACGCCGCGCCGGGAAAGCCCCCCGCGCTCTTTGCTTGCGGAGCGGCGAAAGCGCGGCTAGAGGCGCGCCCATTCCGACAAGATATAAAGCAGGAGCTTTCCCAATGGCGGTCACCCGCACCTTTTCGATCATCAAGCCCGACGCGACCCGCCGCAACATCACGGGCGCCGTCACCAAGATGCTGGAAGACGCCGGCCTGCGCGTCGTCGCGTCGAAGCGCATCCACATGACCAAGGAACAGGCCGAGGGCTTTTACGCGGTCCACAAGGAACGCCCCTTCTTCGGCGAACTCGTCGAATTCATGACCTCGGGCCCGGTCGTCGTCCAGGTTCTGGAAGGCGAGAATGCGATGCAGCGCAACCGCGACGTGATGGGCGCGACCAACCCCAAGGACGCGGCCCCTGGCACGATCCGCAAGGAACTGGCCGAAAGCATCGAAGCGAACACGGTGCACGGCAGCGACAGCGATGAAAATGCGGCGATCGAAATCGCCTATTTCTTCAAGCCCGAAGAAATCGTCGGCTGAACCAGCCGAGCCGCAAGGCCAAAGAGGCCGCCGGAGCGATCCGGCGGCCTTTTTCAGTTGCGCGACGGGTAGATGCCTTGGATCGCGACGCAGTAGCGAATGGCTAGTGTCGGCTGCGTTTTGACTGTGCCCGATGCCGCGGGGTCGCGGGCGACGCTGGTGTTGCCGCCCTTTTGGCCGAGCACCAGCGGCGGTACATCACGGCCGTTACCGACATGGACCGGCGCGCGTCCCCGCAGATCAGGGAGCGCAAAGGTCTTGCTCCCATCCCCGCCATAAGTCGTTCCCAGCAACGAAAAAAGCGCCATATTCTCGCTGATTGATACGAGTTGGCCATTGGCCTCGGTCCAACCGCGCGGACAGAAGGTCGCGGCTGTCATCATTACTTCGCCGATAAAAGGGTCGCTCGCTGCATGAGCTGGCACAGATGTGGCCAGCAGCGCCACGCCCACGATCGAAAATGCATTGAATTCCTTGCCCATCGTCAAATCCCCCAGATCTAGCAGTGCACTTCTCGGGAAGGGGCGGCGCGCTGTCAACATGCCCGCCATCAGGTGGAACGGGCGGTGGTGGAGCGGCTGGCGCTAGAGCAGCGGACTGACCGTCGCGACGAGGTTTTGCCATAGCCGCCGGACGATGCCGAAGGATACGACATCGGCGGCGCCGACGGGTATCGAATCGGCGCGGTAAACTTCCTGCCGCGTACGAAGTTCGGCAGCAAAAGCCTTGTCACGCAACAGGATATTATTCTCGAAATTGAGTTCGAAGCTGCGGCGATCGAGGTTGGCGGAGCCGATCAGTGCGACTTCGCCGTCGACCACCATCGTTTTGGCGTGGAGCAGGCCGGGACGATATTCGTAGAGCTTTACCCCCGCATCGACGAGGTCGGCATAATAGCTGCGGCTCGCGCCCGCGACGACGCGGCTATCGTTGCGGTGCGGCACGATCATCACCGTCGCGACGCCGCGCCGCGCGCAGTCGAGCAGCGCGAAGAGCAATTGTTCGTCGGGGACGAAATAGGGGGTGGTGACGACCAGCTCGCGCCGCGCCGAATGGATGAGCGCGGTGAAACAGGCGGTCATCGCGGCGTAGCGGACATTGGGGCCGGTCGCGATTACCTGCGCCGCGATGCCCGGATCGGCGGCGGCCGGAGGCTCGGCATCGTCCTGCAAAAGGTCGCCGATGTCGTCGCCGCGCTCGCTTTCCCAGTCGGCGGCAAAGACGAACTGGCAGTCTCGCACCACCGGGCCTTCCCAGCGCGTCATGATGTCGACCCACGGCGCATATTTCGACTTGATGCGAAATTCGGGGTCGGCGAGATTCTGACTGCCGCACCAGGCGATGCGATTGTCGATGATGAGTTGCTTGCGGTGATTGCGCAGGTCGAAGCGCCCGCGGATCAGCGTCCAGATCAGCCCGCCGATCGGCAGCGCGATGCGCGCATCGATCCCGGCATTTTCGAGTTCGATCCAATAGGCCGACCGGATGAAGCCGCGCGAGCCGAGCGCGTCGGCGAGGACGCGGACCTTGACGCCGCGCCGGGCCGCGCGGACCAGCGCGTCCTTGATCCTGAAGCCGTTATTGTCGGCGAGCCAGATATAGAAGCAGAGGTGGACGGTGGACTTCGCATGGTCGATATCCTCGACCATCTCGCGGATCGCGGCGTTGCTGTCGGCGGCGAGATGCGCGCGATTGCCCGCGGTGGGCGGTAGAGCGTTTACGGTCTCTGCGAGCGCGAAGGGGGCGGCCCAAGCGCTGCGCGCGAGCCTGCGGCGCACGTCGGCATTGTCGTGCGGATGCGGCAGATGCGCCTCGATCGCGGCATAGCGCGCGCGCCGCTTGGCGCTGATCCGCGCCTCCCCGAGCAACAGATAGGCAAGGATGCCGACCACGGGTACCGCGATCGTCGCGATCAACCACGCGAGCCGCGAGGCGGGCTCGCGCTGCGGCCGCAGGATGATCCGGCCCAGGATGACGATGAAGACCGCGACGTACGCGGCCCACAGGATCAGGGCGAAATCATACTCCATCGCCGCCAGTTCACCGTGCTTTGGCGCAAAAGGCCAGCGCGAATTTTGGACGGGGCAAGTATGGCGCCCTTGTTCGTCATTTGCGAGCGGCGACGCCGCGCGGCAATCCAGAGTGCGCGTGAACCGCTCTGGATTGCTTCGCTCCGCTCGCAATGACGCGGGTGGCGACTTAAAAGTCCTCGGCTGCCGCCATCAGCCCCGCGAGCTTTTTCGGCGCGATCGCCAGCCAGCTCTTGCGGAGCCAGTCGCCGATCGCATCCCAGTCGGTGTCGCCAAGGTCCAGCCGGATGCCGACCCAGTCGTCGCCGAAATAGGCGGGGCGGTAATAGCGTTCTTCGTCGAGCTCGATGAGTTGCGCCTGCTCGTCGGCGCCGCTGATTTTCACCAGCAGCGCGGTCTTGCCGTCGCCATGATGATCGTGGGTGAAATAGGCGAATTTCTTGCCCTTCACGATCCCGAAGCAGGGCATGCCGTGCGACGTCACTTCGTCGGCTTCGGGCAGCGCCATCGCCAGCGCGCGGACGCGGCCAAGCAGCCAGTCGGGCGCGCGTTCGCGTGTCACGAAGGCGGCGAGCGCGGCGGGGTAAAGCTGATGCTCGGCAAAACGGACGCGTTCTGCCAAGGTTTCGGCGGTGTCGCCGGGCACGATCGCGACCGGGGTCTGCGCCAGCACCGGCCCATCGTCGAGTGCGGGCGTGACGACATGGACGCTGCACCCGCCGAAACGGTCGCCGGCGTCGATCGCGCGCTGATGGGTGTCGAGCCCCTTGTAGAGCGGCAGCAGACTGGGGTGGATGTTGAGCATCCGGTCGGTCCAGCCGGCGACGAAATCGTCGCTGAGGATGCGCATATAGCCCGCAAGCGCGACATAGTCGGCGCCCGCGGCGCGCAGCCGTTCGTCGACCAGCGTGTCGAAAGCGGCGCGCGTCATTCCCTTGTGCGATTGCGCCCAGGTCGCGATGCCTTCGGCGGCGGCGAGCGCGAGGCCCGGGGCGGCGGGATTGTTGCTGGCGACCAGCACGAGTTCATAAGGGCAGTCGGCGGCCTTCGCGGCATAGAGCAGCGCCGCCATATTGGTCCCGGCGCCCGAGATCAGGACGGCGACGCGGGCTTTCATGCCGATCCTCCACGGAACGGGGAGGGGGACCATGCGAAGCATGGTGGAGGGGCACAAGCGGCGTCGTGCGGTGTCTTGAGGATGGATGGCACCGCATGTGCCCCTCCACCCCCCGCGACACGGGCGGTCCCCCTCCCCCTGTGGGGGAGGATATTATGCATTATGCGTCGCGCTCCACGCCGCCCGGGCGCTCCACGTTTCGGCGCCGCCGCTGACGGTGCAACCCTTGTCGCCCGCCGCGATATGCCCGATCCGGTGCACCGTCTCGCCCGCCGCTTCGAGCGCCGCTGTCACATCGGCGACGTCCGCCTCCGCTACGACGACCGCCATGCCGATCCCGCAATTGAAGGTGCGCGCCATTTCTTCGGGCTCGATATTGCCCTGCGCCTGCAGGAACGCCATCAGCCGCGGCTGATCCCAGGCATCGGCGTCGATGTGCGCGTGGAGCGTTTTGGGCAGCACGCGCGGAATATTTTCGAGCAGGCCGCCGCCGGTGATGTGCGCGAGCGCATGGACCTTGCCGGTCTTCACGAGCGGCAGGAGGCTTTTCACATAGATGCGCGTCGGCGCCATCAGCGCGTCGATCAGCAGGACGGTCTGATCGAACAGCGCCGGGCGGTCGAGCTTCCAGCCCTTGTCGGCGGCGAGGCGGCGCACGAGCGAAAAGCCGTTCGAATGCACCCCCGACGAAGCGAGGCCGAGGATCACGTCGCCCGCCGCGACCTTGTCGGCGGTGATTACGTGGTCGCGCTCGACCGCGCCGACGCAAAAGCCCGCAAGATCATAGTCGCCGTCCGAATACATCCCCGGCATCTCTGCGGTCTCGCCGCCGATCAGCGCGCAGCCCGCCTGTTTGCAGCCTTCGGCGATGCTGGCGACGACTTCGGTCGCTTGCGTCTGGTCGAGTTTTCCGGTCGCATAATAGTCGAGGAAAAACAGCGGCTCGGCGCCCTGCACGATGAGGTCGTTGGCGCACATGGCAACGAGGTCGATCCCGACCCCGTCATGCTTGCCCGATTCGATCGCGAGCTTCAGCTTGGTGCCGACGCCGTCGTTCGCCGCGACGAGCAGCGGATCGTTGAACCCCGCCGCTTTCAGGTCGAAAAAGCCGCCGAAGCCGCCGAGGTCGGCATCGGCGCCGGGGCGGCGTGTCGCGCGGGCGAGCGGGGCGATGGCACGGACCAGCGCATTGCCTGTCTCGATCGATACGCCGGCCTGCGCATATGTATAAGGGGCGGGTTGGTTATGCTTGGAATCCATGGCCCGCGCGACTAACGCTTCCGGCCGACAAATGCCATGATTTCCTTGTCGGTGACCTCGACTTTCGCGTAGGGCATGCAGGAATCGTCATCCCGGCGAAAGCTGGGATCTCGCCGGGGCATTATGGCACGAGGTCGAGATTCCGGCTTTCGCCGGAATGACGGACAGAGTGATGGTTGCATCTTGGTTGGGAACAAAGCGTAAGAACCCTATGACTTCGGCCGCTTTCCCCCGTTCGACTCCCGGTTTCCCGCTCCGCTCGTTCGGGCCTCGCGATCGGCGCTGGGCGGCGCTGTTCGGGCTGTTCCTGGCGGTTCTGATCGCGGGCCTCGTCCAGGGGCAGATCGCGCATGGCGACCGCGGCATCACGCCGATCAACAGCAGCGGCGATTTTCTGGCGAGCGGCATCGCGATCGACGTCACCGGCGACAATCCGGAGGATGCGCGCGAAAAGGGCTGGCGCGAGGCGCAGCGCAAGGGGTGGCAGCAACTCTATCGCAAGACCAACGGCAGCGACGGTCCGGCGCTGTCCGATTCGGTGCTGGACGGCATCGTCACCGCGATCGTGGTGGAAAAGGAACAGGTCGGGCCGCGCCGCTATGTCGCGACGCTTGGCGTCCAGTTCGACCGCGTCCGCGCCGGGCAGATACTGGGCGTCAGCGGCCGCACCCTGCGTTCGCCGCCGCTGCTGGTGATTCCCGTCTATTCGATCGACGGCATTCAGCAGGTGTTCGAACAGCGTAGCGCGTGGCAGCGCGCCTGGGCCGAATATAACACCGGGCAGAGCGCGATCGACTATGTCCGCACCGCGGGCACCGGCGCCGACACGTTGCTGCTCAATCCGGGGCAGACCGGACGGCGCGGCCGCGTCTGGTGGCGCGTCATCCTCGACCAATATGGCGCCGCCGACGTGCTGATCCCGATCGCGCGGGTCGAATACAGCTATCCCGGCGGACCGGTTGCCGGCCATTTCGCCGCGCGCTACAGCCCCGACAACCGTCTGATCGGCGCCTTCACGATGACCGCGCCCAACGCCGCCGCAATTCCCGACATGATGGAAAAGGCGGTGGCACGGATGGATGCGCTCTACACGCAGGCGCTCGCCGCGGGACAGCTGCGCACCGACGCCTATCTCGTGCTCGAAAAGCCGGTCGAGAAGGAGGATCTGCCCGAAGATGTGGCGACCGACGACACGGTGGTGGCCGGCGAGACCGACACCAGCCTGCCGACGACGGCGCCTGCGGGGCTGCAGACCTTCACGGTCCAATATGCATCACCCGACGTCGAATCGGTTTCGGCGACCGAACGCGCCGTGGGCGGCATTTCGGGGGTCCAGTCGGCAGCGACGAGCAGCCTCGCGCTCGGCGGCATGTCGGTGATGCGCGTCACCTTCCGCGGCGACGTCGGCGCGCTGAAGGCGGCGCTCGCGGCGCGCGGTTTCAAGGTGCAGGAAGGCGGCGGCCAGCTCAGGATCAGTCGCTGATGCCCCGCGGTTCGGGACAGATCGCGCTGCCGCTCGACTGGAGCGCCGGCGGCGCCAACGACGGTCCGCTGATCGTCGGGACGAGCAACGCCGACGCGGTGCGCTATCTGCGCCATGTCGCGACCTGGCCGGTGCGCACCGCGGTGCTGACCGGGCCGCGCGGATCGGGGCGCAGCCTGATGGGGCGGCTGTTCGCGCGCGAATCGGGCGGGCGCGTGATCGACGGTCATGCCAGCGTGTCCGAAGAGGAGATTTTCCACGCCTGGAACGCGGCGCAGGCGTCGGGAACGCCCCTGCTCATCATTGCCGATGCGCCGCCGTCCGAATGGGCGATCGCGCTTCCCGACCTCGCTTCGCGGTTGCGCGCAGTGCCGGTGCTGACGATCGGCGAGCCCGACGATTGCCTGGCGCGCGACCTGATCGACGCACTTTTTGCCCAGCGCGGGATGGCGATTTCGCCCGACGTCGCCGCCTATGTCGTGCCGCGGATGGAGCGCAGCTATGCGATGATCCACCGCGTCGTCGCGGCGCTCGACGCCGCATCGCTCGAAAAAGGGCGCGCCATTAGCATTCGTCTTACGCGTGAAACATTACTGTCACAGGGGCTCATCGATCCCGATTTGCTCGAAAGGCAGGAAACAGGCACATGTCGATAACCGGTCAGCCCCTTCGCGCCGATAATGATCCGGTGGTTCCGGGCTTCGACAAGACGAACCCCGACCGCTTTTTCAACCGCGAACTGTCGTGGCTCGCCTTCAACCGGCGGGTGATGGAGGAGGCGCGCAATCCGGCGCATCCCTTGCTCGAGCGGCTGCGCTTCCTGTCGATTTCGGGGAGCAATCTCGACGAATTCTTCATGGTCCGCGTCGCCGGCCTGAAGGGGCAGCAGCTTCAGGGGATCGACGATCCGTCGGCCGACGGTCGCTCACCGGGGCAGCAGCTCGCCGAGATTGAGGCCGAGGTGAACCGGCTCGTCGACGAACAGCAGAGCGAGTGGCAGAAGCTGCACGGTCTGCTCGCCGAACAAGGGGTCATCGTTCACGGCGCCGGGTCGGAGCGCGAGCGGCTGCGCGCTTCGCTCCGCCAATATTTCAGCGAACAGATATTCCCGATCCTGACGCCGCAGGTGCTCGATCCTGCGCACCCCTTTCCCTTCATCCTCAACCGCGGCCTTGGCGTGATCTTCGATCTCCAGCGCCAGGCGACGGGCGACACGGTGCGCGAACTGGTGATGATCCCCGCTTCGCTGCCGCGACTGGTGCCGGTACCGGGCGAAGCGACGAGCTTCGTGCCGATCGAATATCTGGTCGAACTGTTCGCCGACCTGATTTTCCCCGGCTATACGAGCCGCTCGATTGGCGTGTTCCGCATCATCCGCGACAGCGACATCGAAATCGAGGAAGAGGCCGAGGATCTGGTGCGGCTGTTCCGCACCGCGATCCGCCGCCGCCGGCGCGGACGGGTGATTCTGCTCGAACTCGAGGCCGACATGCCGGCCGAACTGGCCGCAGTGCTCAATGCCGATATTCAGGGGCATGAGGCGATCGTCGCGAAGATCGGCGGTTTCGTGGGGCTCGCGGCGCTGTCTGCGCTGGTCGATGTCGATCGCCCCGACCTGAAATTCCCGGCCTATTCGCCGCGTTTTCCGGAACGCATCCGCGAACATGGCGGCGATTGTTTCGCGGCGATCCGGTCCAAGGACATCGTCGTCCATCACCCCTATGAAAGCTTCGACGTCGTCGTGTCCTTTCTGCGGCAGGCAGCCGCCGATCCCGATGTCGTCGCGATCAAGCAGACGCTCTATCGTGCCGGCAACCAGTCGCCCGTCATCCGCGCGCTGATCGAGGCGGCGGAGGCGGGCAAGTCGGTGACAGCGGTTGTCGAACTCAAGGCGCGCTTCGACGAGGAGCAGAATCTGCTCTGGGCGAACCAGCTCGAACGCGCTGGGGTGCAGGTCGTCTACGGTTTCATCGAGTGGAAAACGCACGCCAAAATCTCGATGGTCGTGCGCCGCGAGGGGCAGGGGTATCGGACCTATTGCCACTTCGGTACAGGCAATTACCACCCGATCACCGCGCGCATCTATACCGACCTCAGCTTCTTCACCGCCGATCCGCGCGCGGGGCGCGATGCTGCGCAACTGTTCAACTATATCACCGGTTATGTCGAGCCCGAGCGGCTCGAGCTGGTGACGATGTCGCCGCTCAACATGCGCGCGCATCTGTGCGAGCTTGTCGATGCCGAGATTGCGGCGGCGCGAGCGGGATTGCCGTCGGGGCTGTGGGCCAAGATGAACAGCCTCGTCGACCCCGGCATCATCGACAAGCTTTACGAGGCGAGCGCGGCGGGGGTGCCGATCGAGCTGATCGTGCGCGGCATCTGTTGCCTGCGTCCCGGCGTTCCCGGCCTGTCGGAGACGATCCGCGTCAAATCGGTCGTCGGCCGCTTCCTCGAACATAGCCGCATCTGGGCCTTCGCCAACGGATCGCGCCTGCCGCACCAGCGCGCCAAGCTTTATATCTCGAGCGCCGACTGGATGCCGCGCAACTTCGACCGCCGCGTCGAATATATGATCCCGATCGAGAACCCGACCGTCCACGACCAGATATTGGATCAGGTGCTCGTCGCCAATCTGATCGACAATGAACAAAGCTGGGTGCTGCAGGCCGACGGCACCTATGTGCGCGTCGATCCGGGCGACAAGCCGTTTAACCTGCACCATTATTTCATGAACAACCCGTCGCTTTCGGGGCGCGGGACCGCGCTGCACAAGCGGCAGGATGTGCCGACCCTCGATTTCAACATGCGCGAAGACTGACACTTGCCGATCGCCCGTTCCAACAGACTGACCGCCCATCGTTCCGCCGTCATCGATATCGGGTCCAACTCGGTCCGCCTCGTCGTCTATGAAGGGCCGCCGCGCGCGCCCGCGGTGATCTTCAACGAAAAGGTGCCGGCCGGGCTGGGCCGCGGGCTCGCGATCGACAATCGCATCGCGCCCGAAGATGCCGAACGCGGGCTGATCGCGCTGCGCCGCTACGCGCTGCTCGCGCGGCACATGGAGGTGAAGGACCTGCAATGCGTCGCGACCGCGGCGGTGCGCGATGCAGAGAACGGCCCCGATTTCATCGCCGGTGCTGCCGATGCGGGATTGAAGATCCGCCTGCTATCGGGCGAAGAAGAGGCCGAAGCGGCGGGCTGCGGCGTCATCTCGGCAATCCCCGACGCGCACGGCATCGCGGTCGACCTGGGCGGCGGTAGCCTTGAGCTGGCCGAAGTGTCGGGCGGCACCGTCGGGCGGCGCGTGTCCTTCCCGCTCGGCGTGCTGCGCCTGCCCGCGCTGCGCAAGCAGGGGCAGCAGGTTTTCGAGCGATCGGTGCGCAAGATGCTCAAGGGCGCGGGCTGGCCGGACAATATGACCGGGCTGCCGCTCTATCTTGTCGGTGGATCATGGCGCGCACTGTCGCGTCTCGACATCGAACTGACGCAGGACCCGCTGCCGGTGCTCGACCATCATGTAATGCCGCGCGCCGCGCTGCGCCGGCTGCTACGCGCGACAAAGCGGATGAGTTTCGAGGAGTTGCGCGCGATTCCGGGCATGGCGTCGAACCGCGCTGCAACGCTCCCCGATGCCGCGGCGCTGCTCGCGGCGCTGGTCAATATCATCGATGTGCCCGAGATGACCGTCTCCTCATCGGGACTGCGCGAAGGGCTGCTCTATCAGGCGCTCGACCCCGCGACCCGGGCGCAGGATCCGCTGATCGTCGCGGCGGAGTTCGAGGGGCGGCGACTTGCTCGCTTCGCCCCGCACGGCCGCGCGATCGCCGAGTGGATCGCGCCGCTGTTCGCCAATGAGGAGGCGAGCGACAGCCGCATCCGGCTCGCCGCCAGCCTGCTCAGTGATGTCGCCTGGTCGGCCAACCCCGATTTCCGCGCCGAACGCGGGACCGAGATCGGACTGCACGGCAACTGGCGCAGCATCGACATTCCCGGCCGCATCCTGCTCGCGCGCGCATTGCACGCCGGGTTCGGCGGCGCCGACGTCGATTTTCCCGCTATGACCAGCCTCGTTCCGGCGGACCGCATCGACCGGGCGCGGCAGTGGGGGCTTGCGATCCGGCTGGCGCAGCGGCTCACCGGGGGGGTCGAGGCGCCGCTCAAGGCGAGCGCCATCGCACTCGACGACGGCAAGCTGCGGCTCAGCCTCGATCCCGGCTGGCATCATCTGGCGGGCGAATCGGTCGACCGGCGCCTGCGCGCGCTGGCGCAGGCGTTCGGGGTCAAGCCGGAGCTGGTGCTGCTCTAAGCGGGGCAGCGAGGGAGCGCGCCCTCAGGCGTCGGTTTCGGCCGGGGCGGGGGCTTCGATCTCGCTCATGACCAGCTTGCCGTTCTTGACCGCAAAGCCGACGCGGCCTTCGACAAGGTCGAGCGCGGCGTGGCCGAACACGTCGTAACGCCAGCCCCGCATCATCGGGATATCGTCGCGGCGCCCGGCCGCGAGCGCTTCGAGATCGTCGCTGCGCGCAATCAGCCGCGCCGCGGCATTGAGTTCGCGCGAGCGGATCTTGAGCAGCAGCTTGAGCAGGTCCGCGACGAGCGCGCCTTCCTTGCCCAGCCCCGGACCGCGCGGGGCGCGGTCGGGCATGTCGTCCTTGGGCAGCGGCTTGGCGTTCGCGAGCGCGTCCATCAGCCGCCCGCCGATGTCGTTTGACCGCCATGTCGCCGACAGGCCGCGCACGCTGCCGAGGCCGTCCTGACTTTTCGGCGGGTGCGCGGCGAGGTCGGCGAGCGTCTCATCCTTGACGATGCGTCCGCGCGGCAGATTCTTGTTGCGCGCCTCGCGCTCGCGCCATGCGGCGAGAGCCTTGAGCCGGCCGAGCGCATCGGGCTTGCGCGACGGCACCTTGATCCGCTGCCACGCCTTTTCGGGGTCGATCGCATAGTTGGACGGATCGGCGAGCTTTTCCATTTCCTCGTCGAGCCAGTGGCCGCGGCCCGTCTTGATGAGCTTTTTGAGCATCATCGGGAAAATCTTGGCCAGATGGGTGACGTCGCCGATCGCATAGTCGATCTGCCGCTTGTCGAGCGGCCGGCGGCTCCAGTCGGTAAAGCGCGCGCCCTTGTCGAGCTGCAGACCGAGCCACGCCTCGACGAGATTCGAATAGCCGACCTGTTCGGCCTGACCGAGCGCCATCTGGCCGATCTGGGTGTCGAAGATCGGGTGCGGCGTCTTACCGGTCAGGTTGAAGATGATTTCGACATCCTGCCCGCCCGCGTGAAAGACCTTGAGCACCTCCTCATTGTCGACGAGCAGGTCGAGCAGCGGGGCGAGGTCGATGCCCGGCGCCATCGGGTCGATGGCGGCGGCGTGGTGCGCGTCGGCCACCTGGATCAGGCAGAGTTCGGGCCAGAAGGTGTTTTCGCGCATGAATTCGGTGTCGACGGCGATGAAGTCGCTGCCCTTGATCAGGTCGACAAACTGGTGAAGCGCTTCGCTGGACTCGATTAACGGATGAATTTGCATGGGGAGCCTATACAGCGCCCGCAGCATAATCGTCAGGAAAATTTACCGCTGTTCATCGCAGGGACATGGGCGGCGCCGTTCGGGGCGAATCGCGGGTCCACCCTTGACAAAAGCCCCCGCGACCTGCCTTAGGCGCGGCCATATCGGCGCGTTTTCCGGCGCGCCTCCCCGGACATTTGAAAGACGAACATAATGCACGCCTATCGTACCCACACTTGCGCCGACCTTCGCGCCGCCAACGTCGGCGAGGAAGTCCGTCTTTCGGGCTGGGTGCACCGGACGCGCGAGCATGCCAATGTGCTCTTCGTCGATCTTCGCGACCATTATGGCATCACCCAGATCGTCGTGGAGACGGGTTCGGACCTGTATCCGACGGTCAACGGTGTCGGCCCCGAATCCGTCCTGACCTTCACGGGCAAGGTCGCCGCCCGGTCGCCCGAGACGCTGAACCCCAAGCTTGCGACCGGCGAGATCGAAATCTATCCGAGCGCGGTGACGGTGCAGTCGGCCGCCGACCGCCTGCCGCTGCCGGTGTTCGGCGACGCCGAATATCCCGAGGAAATCCGCCTTACCAACCGCTTCCTCGATCTCCGCCGCGAACGCTTGCACAAGAATATCGTGCTGCGCTCGAACGTCATTTCGTCGCTGCGCCGCCGGATGATCGATCAGGGCTTCACCGAGTTCCAGACGCCAATCCTTACCGCGAGCAGCCCCGAGGGCGCGCGCGACTATCTGGTCCCCAGCCGCGTCCACCCCGGCAAATTCTACGCGCTGCCGCAGGCGCCGCAGATGTTCAAGCAGCTGCTGATGGTTGCGGGCTTCGATCGCTATTTCCAGATCGCACCCTGTTTTCGCGACGAGGATGCGCGCGCCGACCGTTCGCCGGGTGAATTCTACCAGCTCGATTTCGAAATGAGCTTCGTCACGCAGGACGACGTCTTCAACGCCATCGAACCCGTGCTGCACGGCGTGTTCGAGGAGTTCGCCGATTTCGACGGCAAGGGACGCACCGTGTCGCCGCTGCCGTTCAAGCGCATTCCCTACCGCGAATCGATGCTGAAATATGGCAGCGACAAGCCCGACCTGCGCAACCCGCTGCTCGTCCATGACGTGGGCGATTTCTTCAAGGGCTCGGGCTTTGGCCGCTTCGCCTCGATGGTCGAGGAAGGGCAGGTTGTCCGCGCCGTCGCCGCGCCCGAAACGCACGAGAAGAGCCGCAAATTCTTCGACGAAATGAACAGCTGGGCGCAGTCCGAGGGTTTTCCGGGGCTCGGCTATGCGACGCAGAAGGACGGCGTGTTCGGCGGCCCGATCGCCAACAACCACGGCCAGGAAGGCATGCAGGCGATCGCCAACGCTATGGGCCTCGGTCCGAACGACGGCATCTTTTTTGCCGCGGGCATCGAAGCCAAGGCGGCGAAGCTCGCCGGTCTTGCGCGTACCCGCGTCGCCGAACAGCTCGACCTCATCGACAAGAGCCGCTTCGAATTCTGCTGGATCGTCGACTTCCCGATGTTCGAGGCCGACGAAGAAACCGGCAAGATCGATTTCAGCCACAATCCCTTCTCGATGCCGCAGGGCGAGATGGAGGCGCTGGAAACCAAGGATCCGCTCGACATCCTCGCCTATCAATATGACATCGTCTGCAACGGCGTCGAACTGTCGTCGGGGGCGATCCGGAACCACCGCCCCGATATCATGTACAAGGCGTTCGAGATTGCGGGCTACAGCCAGCAGGATGTCGACACCAATTTCGCGGGTATGATCAACGCCTTCAAGTTCGGTGCGCCTCCGCATGGCGGTTCGGCGCCGGGCGTCGACCGCATCGTGATGCTGCTCGCCGACGAACCGAACATCCGTGAGGTGATCGTCTTCCCGATGACGCAGAAGGCCGAGGACCTGATGATGGGCGCGCCGGCGCCGGTCAGCGACAAGCAGCTCAAGGAACTGCATATCCGCCTAGTGGACGGTCCCAAGAGCTGATCCGATGAACGGGCCGCGCGAACACCGGCTCGCTACGCCGGAAGGCGACATCTGCTGGTTCGAATGGGGTGAGCCGGGGGCGGGGCCCTCGCTGCTCCTCCTCCACGCGACGGGTTTTCATGCGCGGCTGTGGGATCAGGTCGTCGCGGCGCTGCCCGCGGACACGCACGTCATCGCGCCCGACCATCGCGGGCATGGGCGCAGCTTTCGCCCCGCGACGCTCGCCGATTGGGGGGCGACTGGCGACGCGCTGTTGCCGCTCGTCGATCGCTTTGCCGGAACGCCGCTGATCGGGTGCGGGCACAGCATGGGCGGCCATGCGCTGACCCGCCTGTCGGCGCAGCGGCGCGATGCCTTTCGCCACCTCGTCCTGATCGATCCGGTCATCATGGCGCCCGACCTTTATACGGGCCAGGATGCGCTGCCGATCCCCGATCCCGCGGAGCATCCCGTGGCGCGTCGGCGCAACGATTGGGACAGCGTGGAACAGATGCGCGCGCGCTTCGCCGACCGTCCGCCCTATGCGCACTGGCAGTCGGCGGTGCTGGACGATTATTGCCGCTATGGCCTGCTGCCCGCGTCCGGAGGGACGGGGCTGGAGCTGGCTTGTCCGCCGCGGCTGGAGGCGTCGGTCTATCAGAATGCGCTGCGCATCGACCCCTATCGCTGGCTATCGGGGCTGGCGGCGCCGGTGACGCTGATCCGCGCGCCGAGCGGCGAACGCGGCGGTTCGATGGACTTTTCGCAAAGCCCCACCTGGCCGGGGCTCGGCGCGCATATCGGCGCGGTGCGCGACGAGCGCTGGGACGACCATAGCCATTTCATCCCGATGGAAAACCCGGCGCGCGTCGCCGCGCTGCTCGCCGCGTTTTGACAAGGTGGCAGGGCTGCGATAGCTCCGCGCATCGGCAGGTTTGACGCGCAAGGGGGCGAAGATGCGACGTTGGCGAATGGCACTGGTGGCGCTGCTGTTCGGGTTCGCGATGCCGGCGGCGGCGGAGACTTTGACGATTGCCGCGAACGATCCGCCCGAGCGCGCGAACGTCAATGATCTGGTTCGCATCGCGGTCGATCGCTTCGAAGGCGAGGACGGGGCCGAACTTGCGCAGGGCATCGAAGCCGCGCTCGGAACCGTTCGGTTCGGTAATCGACCCTATTTCCGGATGATCGGCCTCGAAACCGGGGCGGCCTATGACGCGATCGTCACCGGTTCGGCGAAGACCGCGCTCAGCGAAAGCAATGTGACGGAAAAGCGCAAGCGCTGCGTCGAGAAGGATCCCGCGAACAAGGACAAGTGCCTGAAGGAGAACGAGGTCGATATTCGCTGTCGCAGGCGGATCGTCACCGTATCGAGCACCGTGCGGCTCGCGGCTGTCGCCGATGGCAGCGTTCGCTATTCGCGTCCGCTCGTCACGCGCGACGAGCAAAATATCTGCCCCGACAGGCAGGCCAGCCGGACCATCGAGGATTTTGTCGCGGAAGCGTTGAGAGGGCAGGTCGACACCATTCGCGGCGATGTGGCGCCTCGCGCTTACACGATCGACGTTCGTGTCGATGAAAATCGCAAGGGGCTCGACAAGCCGGTGGCCGAGGCGTTCAAGGCTGCGGTACGGCAGACCAAGACCGATCCCGCCGGCGCGTGCGATGCCTGGGCGGCGATGACGCGCGATGCCGAGCCGACCGCCGCGCTCGCTTTCAACCTGGGCCTGTGCGCCGAGCAAAGGCACGATTTTGCCGCCGCTGGCGACTGGTACGGGCAAGCGCAGCGGCTGGGTTCGAAGAGCCGCGATATCCCCGCGGCGTTAGAACGCATGGCGCGCACGCAAAGGACGCTCGCCGACTGGGAGGCGCGCCAGCGATTGATGGACGGCAACTGACGCCGGATGGAATGTTCCATAAGCTGACAGTCCGCATCGACCGCTTGGTGTGCGAGCGGCAAATGCGCTACGAGGTCGCCCATGACCATCTCTCTCGCCGACTATGAAGCCGGTACCAAATATGACGGCGATTATGCCAAGGATCTGGCGGCGCTGCAGGCGCGGCTTGAAAATGTCCAGGCGGCGCACATCACCCATGGGCAGCGCAGCATCATCATGCTCGAAGGCTGGGACGCGGCGGGGAAGGGCGGGATCATACAGCGCCTGACCGCGCAGCTCGATCCGCGCTATTTCGAGGTCTGGCCGATCGGCGCCCCCACCGACGAGGAAAAGGCGCGTCATTTCCTGTGGCGTTTCTGGACGCGCCTGCCCGGCAATTGCGACATCTCGATCTTTGACAGGAGCTGGTACGGCCGCGTCCTTGTCGAGCGGGTCGAGGGGTTCGCGACCGAGGCCGAATGGCGCAAGGGCTATGACGAGATCAACGAGTTCGAGGCGCAGTTGACCGGGAGCCGCACCAATCTGGTCAAGCTGTTCGTCCATGTGACGCAGGCCGAGCAGGACAAGCGCCTTGCCGACCGCCTCGACGATCCGTGGAAACGCTGGAAAACCGGGGCCGAGGATTATCGCAACCGCGCGCACCGCGGCGCCTATCTGGACGCGATGCACGACATGTTCGCGCACACCGATACGCGCTGGGCGCCGTGGAGGGTTATCGACGGCAACAACAAGAAGGCGGCGCGGATCGCTGCGCTGTCGCATGTTGCGGCCACGCTGGAGGCGGCGGTTCCGATGACCCCGCCCGACCGCGATCCCGCGGTCGTGAAGCTGGCGCAAAAGGCGTTCGGATATAAACCGAAGACTTAGGATTTTGGCCCGCTCGGGTAGCAATCGCCGTTGCGAGCCGCTACATGGTCCCGATGAGCCGCGCCAAGAGATCCGACGATTGGGGTTTCCCCCGCTGGCGCGCCTATGGGCAGGGCCGCGAGGCGCAAAAGGTTCGTCTGTGCGACCGTCATGGTTGCGACGCCCCCGGACAATGCCCCGCACCCAAATCGCCCAACAGTCCTGAACGCTGGTATTTCTGCGAAGCCCATGCCGCTGAATATAATCGCGGCTGGGACTATTTCGCGGGCCTGAGCGCCGAGGATGCCGCGGCGCGCGCCGCGGAGGAGGCGCAGGGCGCACGCAGCTACGCCCGCGCACAGCATTATGGCTGGGGCGGCCCCGGCGACGGCAGTCGCAGCGCGGACGAGATGCGCGCGCTGGAGGTGTTCGGGCTCGACAGCGACGCCGACTTCGACGCGGCCAAAAAGGCCTGGCGCGCCTATGCCAAGGAATGCCACCCCGACGTCAAGCCCGGCGACGCCGACGCCGCCAAACGCTTCGCGGCCGGGCAGGCGGCGTTCGAGGTGCTTAAGCAGGCCGAAGACCGCAAGAGCTGGAAGCCGGCCTGAGCGCGCTTTGCGGGCAAAGGCGGCGGGCGATGCGGAGGTGTTCGGGGCCGACCGGTGTCGGACTTATCCTTCGTCGTCATCCCGGACTTGATCCGGGATGACGAAGGGATGTTATGGCCTAAGCATCCCACGCCAGCCGCCAAAGCCGCATCGCGTCCGCCCGTGCCGCCTAACGTTTTATCGCCAATGCGGCGTCGCTCGCGAGTTTGTCGGCGAGTTCGTTGTCACCGTGGCCGGCGTGGCCCTTGACCCACAGCCATTCGATCTCGTGCCGTGCGGCCTCGCGCACCAGGCGTTGCCACAGGTCGGCGTTGGCGACAGGCTTTTTCGCGGCGGTTTTCCAGCCGTTGCGCTGCCACCCATGGACCCATTTGGTGATGCCGTCGCGGACATAGACGCTGTCGGTCGACAGTTCGACCTTGCACGGGCGCTTGAGCGCGGCGAGCGCCTCGATCGCGGCGAGCAACTCCATGCGGTTGTTGGTGGTATCCGCCTCGCCGCCCGACAGCGTCTTGACGACATCGCCCCAGCGCAGCACCGCGCCCCAGCCGCCGGGGCCGGGATTGCCCTTGCACGCGCCGTCGGTCGCGACGATTACGGTATGGCCCTTGCCCATTGCAGCGCTCATCCCGCGCGGAACAGATCGGCGGCGTCGGCGGCCTGGTAGCGGCGCAGGCGTTCGAGGAAGGGCGCGGGATTCTTGCGCGTGACCAGCGCATCAGCGGGGGTGTGGATCCAATCGTGCGCGCGGGTGAGCAGAAAGCGCAGCGCAGCGCCGCGTGCGAGCAGCGGCAGCGCGGCGACTTCGTCCGCGCTCAGATCGATTTCCGACGCATAGCCGCGCATCAGCGCCGATGCGCGCGCGCCGTCGCAGGTCCGGCCGTCGTCGGAAAAGGTCCAGGAGGCATGGGTGACCGCGAGGTCATAGGCCCGAAAATCGGTCGCCGCGAAATAGAAATCGATGAGGCCGGTGACGCGGTCGCCGAGCATCAGCACATTGTCGGGGAACAGGTCCGCGTGGATGACGTGGCGCGGCAGGTCCGTCGGCCAGCGATCGTCAAGAAAGGCCAGTTCGGCATCGACGATCGCCTGCAACCCCGGAAGCACGGTGTCGAGGTCGCCCGCAGCGGTGGCGACGCTGCGCCAATGCGCGCAGCCCATGCTGTTTTCGCGGGCGCCGGAAAAATCCTCGACCGCCTTGTGCATCGCGCCGAGCGCGGCACCCGCAGCGGCGCATTGCGCGGGGGTCGGATGCGTCAGCGAAATGCCCGCGAGAAACTGGATGATGCAGGCGGGGCGCCCCGAAATCTGCTGGATCGCGCGGCCGTCGTGGTCGCGGATCATCGCCGGCACCGGGCAACCCCGCCGCGCGAGATGGCCGAGCAGATCGACAAAGAAGGGCAGGTCGCCCTCCTGCACCCGCTTTTCGTACAGCGTCAGGATGAAGCGCCCGCCGGTCGTTTCGAGCAGGAAGTTGCTGTTTTCGACGCCCTCGGCAATGCCCTTGCACGACAGCACCGTGCCGATGTCGTAACGGCCGACCAGCGCGGCGAGATCGTCGGGGTCGACCGCGGTATAGACGGCCATCAGGCGGCCGCCGGCTCGAGGCCGCGGGGGAGCTTGAAGGTCATATGCTCCTCGGCCGTGACGACGACGTCCTCGACGATCGCGCGATGCGCCGCGACCGCGTCGATCACCTCGCGCACCAGCGTTTCTGGCGCACTGGCTCCGGCGGTAATGCCAAGCGTCGCGATCCCGGCCAGCCATGCCGGATCGACGTCGGTGCCGCGCTGGACGAGATGGGCAGGGGTGCCGAGCCGTTCCGCGACTTCGACGAGACGCAGGCTGTTCGAGCTGTTGGGCGCGCCGATGACGATGACGCGGTCGCACTGCCCGGCTATTGCTTTCACTGCTTCCTGCCGGTTCGACGTGGCATAGCAGATATCCTCGCCGCGCGGCCCCTGGATGGAGGGGAAGCGATGCTGCAGCGCCGCCACAATGTCGCGCGTGTCGTCGACCGACAATGTGGTCTGGGTCAGGAAGGCGAGATTGTCGGGATCGGCGGGCGACAGCGCGGCGACATCGTCGACCGATTCGACCAGCGTCATCGCGCCATCGGGCAATTGGCCGAGCGTACCGATGACTTCGGGGTGGCCGGCGTGGCCGATGAAGATGATGTGACGGCCCTGTTCGTTGGCGCGCTCGGCCTGTTTGTGGACCTTGGAGACCAGCGGACAGGTCGCGTCGATGTAGTCGAGCCCGCGCGCTTCGGCCTTGGCCGGAACCGCCTTTGGAACGCCGTGCGCACTGAACACGACCGGAACGCCGTCGGGCACCTGATCGAGCGATTCGACGAAAATCGCCCCCTTCGCCTTCAGCGATTCAACGACATAGCGGTTATGGACGATCTCGTGCCGGACATAGACGGGCGCGCCATAACGCTCGATCGCCAGCTCGACGATGCGGATCGCCCGGTCGACGCCGGCGCAAAAGCCGCGTGGGGCGGCCACCAAAACCTTGAGTTCCGGGGCTTCGGCGGCGGATTGCGTAAGATCTGTCATGACCCGCGCGCTCTAGCGCAGCGGCCGTGACAAGGTAAAGCCGCTTCGTCCATGTTGCGCCTTGTTCATCGCACCGATAAGAAGCGGCGCGCATGGAGCGGTGACGTTCGTCCTCCGCGGCCCGCGCCTGATTGGAAAGCTATATCATGATGCCCAGTTTCGTCCCGCCCCGTAAATCAATCGCCATGCTGTGCGGCGCGGCCGCCATGGTCATGGTCGCGGGGTGCGCGAAAGACAATGATATCGACCTGTCGTCGGGCGTCGGCATCACCGCGACGCGCAGCGCTTGTCCGGCGGTTGCCGTGCCGCTGCACACCGGCGACATCACGCTGTTCGATCCGGCGACGAGCCGCGATGCGAGCGCGGTCGACGTCGTTGCGACGATCACCCATGTTGTGCCGCAGTGCAACGATCAGGCCGAGAAAGTCTATCAGCTTGCCGATTTCGACGTCGTGGCGACGCGCCGCGATGCCGGCCCGGCCCGGACGGTCGAGCTTCCCTATTTCGCCACCGTCGTCCAGGGCGGCACCGCCGTCGTCGCCAAGCGGCTCGGCACCGTCACCGTCTCCTTCCCCGAAGGTCAGACGCGCGGTAGCGGCCATGCCCAGGCGGCCGCCTATGTCGACCGCGCCGCCGCGACGCTGCCCGCCGATGTGCAGGAGCGCATCAACCGCAAGCGCCGCGCGGGCGACGCCGA
This sequence comes from Sphingopyxis sp. MC1, assembly GCF_000371385.1. Taxonomy (NCBI): domain Bacteria; kingdom Pseudomonadati; phylum Pseudomonadota; class Alphaproteobacteria; order Sphingomonadales; family Sphingopyxidaceae; genus Sphingopyxis; species Sphingopyxis sp. MC1. The sequence goes on along the minus strand of NZ_AOUN01000009.1, from coordinate 190,345 downwards.
CGCCGCGATCGACCCGCTGAGCATCCCCGAAGTGCGCGCCGCGGTGCAGCGCGCGAGCTTCGAACTGCTCGTCGGCTTTCAGCTGACGCAGGAACAGCTCGAATATAACGTCCGACGATAGGCGTCGCGGCGGCGCGCCCGTGCGCGCCGTTCGCATCCGGTTCGCCCTGCGCCGCCATCCGGGCGACGCGGGGCTTTTCGTGCCTGCCAAGCTGCGGTAGGGCGCCGACCGACCTTTTGACCGAAGATTGACCTGACCCATGACCCTGTTCAGCCGTTTTTCCGCCCATATCGATACCGCTCTGGATGCGCTTGTCGCGCGCGAGGCGCTGCCCGCCGGGCTCGATCGCGGCGCGATCAGCGTCGAACCGCCGCGCGACCCGGCGCATGGCGATGTCGCGACCAATGCCGCAATGGTGCTCGCCAAGCCCGCGGGGACGAACCCGCGCGCGCTCGCCGAATTGCTCGTCGGCGAACTGACGGCGATCGACGAGGTGACCGAAGCGAGCGTCGCCGGGCCGGGCTTCATCAACCTGCGCGTCGCCGATAATAGCTGGCGCGACGAACTGGCGCTGATCCATGCCGAGGCGGACGACTATGGCCGCTCGGCGATGGGCGCCGCGCGGCGCGTCAATGTCGAATATGTGTCGGCGAACCCGACCGGCCCGATGCACGTCGGCCATTGCCGCGGCGCGGTGGTGGGCGACGCACTGGCGGCGCTGCTCGAATATTCGGGGCACAAGGTCACGCGCGAATATTATGTCAATGACGCTGGCGCGCAGGTCGATGTGCTCGCGCGCTCGGTCCACATGCGCTACCGCGAGGCGCTGGGCGAAGATATCGGCGCGATCCCAGAGGGGCTCTACCCCGGCGATTACCTGAAGCCCGTCGCTGAAAAGCTCGCCGCCGAATATGGCGACCGCTATGTCGGCGCGCCCGAAAGCGCGTGGCTCGGCCTGTTCCGCGCCGAGGCGGTGAGCGCGATGATGGACATGATCCGCGCCGACCTCGCCAAGCTGGGCATCCATCATGATCTCTTCTCGTCGGAGGCCGAGCTGCAGGCCGAGGGCAAGCCCGCCGCCGCCGAAAAATGGTTGCGCGAGCATGATCTGGTCTATGACGGTGTGCTCGAAGCGCCGAAGGGCGAGACGCCCGAGGATTGGGAGCCGGTTGAACTGCCGCTGTTCCGCTCGACCAAATTCGGCGACGATCAGGACCGGCCGATCAAGAAATCGGACGGGAGCTGGACCTATTTCGGCGCCGACCTCGCCTATCATTATCAGAAGGCGCAGGACGCCGACGAGCTGATCGACATCTGGGGCGCCGACCATGCGGGGACGGTCAAGCGGATCAAGGCGGCGGTCGCGGCGCTGACCGGCGGCGCCAAGAAGTTCGACGTCAAGCTGGTCCAGATGGTCCGGCTGCTCAAGAATGGCGAGCCGTTCAAGATGTCGAAGCGTGCCGGCAATTTCGTCACGCTCGCCGACATCGTCGACGAGGTCGGCAAGGATGCGGTGCGCTTCACCATGCTGACGCGCAAGGCCGACGCGCAGATGGATTTCGACTTTGCCAAGGTGGTCGAGGCGTCGCGCGACAATCCGGTCTTCTATGTTCAATATGCACACGCGCGTATCGCGTCGCTGAAGCGCAAGCTCGCCGATGCGGGTATCGATGCGGCGACGCCCGACATCGCGCGGCTCGATGCCTATGAGCTGGGGCTGGTCAAGTTGCTCGCGCAGTTCCCGCGCACGGTCGAGGCGGCGGCGACGGCGCGCGAGCCGCATCGCATCGCTTTCTATCTGGGCGACGTTGCCGCCGCTTTTCATGCGTGGTGGAACATGGGCAATGATCGGCCCGACGCCCGTATCATTTTGGCAAATGACGCCGAACTGACCGCAACCCGCCTTTATTTGGCCGATGGAATCGGGCAGGTTATCCGCAACGGGCTGCACCTGATGGGGGTGGAGGCGCTCGAGGAGATGGCGTGATGGCGACGGATGCGGGATTGGGGCTGGAGGACGAGGATCGCCTGCCGTGGCTGGAACCCGCCGAAGGTTTCGAGGATGATGCCGAAGTTTCGCCCGCACGCCTGCTCATCATGGTGCTCGGCGGCTTGCTGCTGATCGGGGCGGTGCTCGGCGGGCTGTGGTGGGTCCAGAACGGCGGCGCGCGCGGGCAGGGCGAGCTGATCGTCGCCGACAAGGGCGACTACAAAGTGCCGCCAAAGACCGACGGCGCCAAGACGTTCGAGGGTGAGGGCGCAGCGAGCTTTGCCGCGAGCGAAGGATTGACCCCCGGGGGCAAGGTCGATCCGACCCGTATGCCCGAGGAGCCCGCGGTGACACCCGCCGAACGCGACGCGATGGCGCAGGCCGAGGCCGCGAAGGCGCAGGCCGACAAGGCCGCCGCTGCAAAGGCTGAAGCGGCGCGGATCGCGGCCGCGGACAAGGGCAAGCCCAAGCCCGCGGCGATGTCGGTCAAGACCGGCGAAGCGACAGGCGCGCAGGCCGAGGCCGCTGGCGCCGCGACCGGACTGGTCCAGCTCGGCGCGTTCAGCAGCGAGGCGGCGGCGAACAAGGCGTGGGGCAATTTGAGCAAGCGCTTTGCCTATCTGTCCGAATTGAACCGGTTCGTTTCGCCGGTGAAGACCGGGAGCGGCACCGTCTACCGTCTGCGCGTGGCGACGGGAACGGCGGCTAACGCATCGAATTTGTGCGGGAAATTGCGCGTCGCGGGCGAAAATTGCGTCGTCGTTCGCTGATATCGCCCGTTTTGCCGCACCCGCCGTTGGTTCGCCGCGGCGGCTATGGCATAGTCGATCCCTTGGCCGATGCCTGAGGGGGCGTCCGCCGGTGGAGGTTGACGTACGATGATACCCGCGATCTTCGGCCTGTCGGGCCTGACGCTGACCGACGACGAGCGCGCTTTCTTTCGCGACAGCGCGCCCGCGGGTTATATATTGTTCGGCCGCAATATCGAGAACCGCACCCAGCTTCGCCGCCTGACCGACACGCTGCGCGAGCTTGATGGGCGCGCCAATCTGCCGATCCTGATCGATCAGGAAGGCGGCCGCGTTGCGCGCATGAAGGCGCCCGAATGGCCCGATTTTCCGAGCGGGGCGGCGTTCGATGCGCTGTACGAACGCGCGCCGGCGAGCGCGATCGAGGCGGCACGGCTCAACGCGATGGCGCTCGCTTCCATGCTTGCCGAAGTGGGGATCACCGTCGATTGCCTGCCGCTGCTCGACGTACGCCAGCCGGGGGCAAGCGATGTGATCGGCGATCGCGCGCTGGGCAGCGAGCCGATGCGCGTTGCGGCGCTGGGCCGCGCGATCCTGAGCGGATTGCAGGACGGCGGCGTCGTTGGGGTCGTCAAGCATATTCCGGGGCATGGCCGTGCGCTGCTCGATTCGCACAAGGCACTGCCCGTCGTCGATGCCCACGACCGCGAGTTGCAGACCGACCTTGCGCCCTTTGCTGCTCTGCGTGACGCGGCGATGGCGATGACCTGCCACGTCATCTTCAAGGCGTGGGATCCCGATCTGCCCGCGACGCTGTCGCCGACGATCATCGGCAGCGTGATCCGTCAGCGCATCGGCTTTCACGGCCTGCTGATGACCGACGACCTCGATATGGAGGCGCTGTCAGGCGACGTCCCGTCGCGCGCGGCGGCGGCGATCGCCGCGGGCTGCGACCTGGCGCTCAACTGCTGGGCGAAGATGGACGACATGGTCGGCATCGCCAACGCACTCGACCCCATCGGCGCGGACTCGCTCGCGCGGCTCGAAGGCGCGATGGAGCGGATCGCCGGGATGCATGACGAGCGCCAGTTCGCGGCGCTGATCGACCAGCGCGACGCGCTGCTGGCGCTGGCGTGATGGCGGGCTGAGGCGTCGATGGAGGAACTGCCGCTCGAATATGAAGTCGTGCCGGCGGCGGCGGAGCGCGAGGATGCGCTCCAGCTCAATCTCGAAAGCTGGGAAGGGCCGCTCGACCTGCTGCTGACGCTCGCGCGCAGTCAGAAGGTGGACCTGCGCCAGATTTCGATCCTGGCGCTGGTCGAACAATATCTGACTTTCATCGCCGAGATGCGGGCAAAGCTGGAGGTTGCGGCCGATTATCTGGTGATGGCAGCGTGGCTTGCCTATCTGAAATCGGCACTGCTGCTGCCCAAGGATCCGACCGAAGACCCGTCGCCCGACGAACTGGCGCTGCGTCTGCAATTGCGCTTGCAGCGGCTCGCGGCGATGCGCGAGGCGGCGGCGCGGCTGCTGGCGCGCGACCGGATCGGCCGCGACGTCTTCCTGCGTCCGAATCCCGAGGGGTTGCAGGATGTAAAGGTGCGGCGCTGGGACGCGAGCCTCTACGATCTTCTCGCCGCCTACGGACAAGTCAAGCTGCGCACCGAACCCGTCGTGCATATGGTCGCGCGGCGCCCCGTGGTGACGCTAGACGCGGCGCTCACCCACTTGCAGCGGATGCTGGGCGTCCAGCTCGATTGGGCCGAATTGTCGGCCTTTCTGCCCCCCGATTATCAAGGGCCGCTGCGCCGGTCGGCGATCGCGTCGAGCTTTGTCGCCGCGCTGGAACTGGCGCGGCAGGGGCGGGTCGAATTGCGGCAGGAGGCGGCGTTCGAGCCCCTTTATCTGAAAGCGAGCCAGGGATGAGCGAGATCGACGACCGCGAACGCGCGATAGAGGCAATGGTCTTTGCCAGCGACGAGGCGCTCGACGCGCGCCAGATTGCCGGGCGTTTTCACGACGAACTGACGCCGGGCGAAGTGCGCGCGATCCTGCAGGCGATCGCGGCGCGCCACGCGGAGAGCGGTATCGAACTGGTCGAGCGCGGCGGCCACTGGCATTTCCAGACCCCCGCCGATCTTGCGCATCTGCTCCGCCGCGAACGCGACGATCCGCGCAAGCTGTCGCGCGCCGCGGCGGAAGTGCTGGCGATCATTGCCTATCACGAGCCGGTGAGCCGCGCCGAGATCGAGGCGATCCGCGGCGTCCAGACGTCGAAAGGGACGCTGGACGTGCTGATGGAGGCCGAATGGATCGCGCCTGCCGGGCGGCGCGAGGTGCCGGGGCGGCCGCTGATCTACAAGACCACCGACGCTTTCCTGCAGCATTTCGGGCTCGCGAGCCGCAAGGATCTGCCCGGGATCGAGGATCTGCGCGCGGCGGGCCTGCTCGACCCGGTCGATCTCGCCTTCGATGCGGCGATGGACGAACTGGACCTAGTAAAAGACGGCGAGGAAGCCTAGATAGCGGCCTCAAGGAGAATTTGAGATGGGTAGCTTCAGCATCTGGCACTGGCTCGTGGTCGGGATTCTCGTCCTGCTATTGTTCGGCAAGGGTCGCTTTTCGGACATGATGGGCGACGTCGCCAAGGGCATCAAAAGCTTCAAGAAGGGCATGGCCGAAGACGATGTGCCGCCGCCCGCACCGCGCCAGCTCGACGGTCAGCGCGCGCCCGAGGCCACCCCGACCCCCACCGCGGAAACCGAAAACCGCTGATCGCGGCCCGCACGCGGGGGAAGGCCTGAACGATGTTCGACGTCGCGCCGACCGAGTTGCTGCTCGTCGTGGTGGTAGCCCTGGTCGTCATCGGACCCAAAGATCTGCCGAAGGCGATGCGTTTTGTCGGCAAATGGGTCGCCAAGGCCCGCGGCATGGCGCGCCACTTCCGTTCGGGACTCGACACGATGATGCGCGAGGCCGAGCTTGAGGAACTGGAAAAGCAGTGGCGCGAACAGAATGACGCGATCATGCGCCAGTTCCCGCGCGTCGATGGCGTCGATGCGCCGCCAATGATTCCGGCGACCTCGCTGCCCGACGCGGGCGCGGCCGACGCCGGCGAAACGCCGCCCGTCGATCCCGATCATGCCGCGGCCCTGACGCCGCCTACCGCCGCCCCGGCCGGCTCGTCAACCGAAACTCCGCCGGAAACCCACGCCGTTCCGCCGAAGGACGGCCCGTTACCATGAGTGCCGATACGCCGGTCCATAAAGAGGATGAGGATGGCGCGGGCGGCAAGATGCCGCTGCTCGACCATCTGATCGAGCTGCGGTCGCGGCTGCTGAAATCGCTACTCGCGATCGCGCTCGCATTCGGCGTTTGCCTCTATTTCGCGCGGCCGATCTTCGGCGTGCTAGTGCATCCGCTCGTCGCGGCGGGGCAGGGCAAGCTGATCTATACGCAATTGTTCGAGGCGTTTTTCGTCGAGATCAAGGTTGCGCTGTTCGCGGCGATGATGATCGCCTTTCCGGTGATCGCCAATCAGCTGTGGAAATTCGTCGCGCCGGGCCTTTATCGCAAGGAGCAGCGCGCCCTGCTGCCCTTCCTCTTCGCAACGCCGGTCCTGTTCGCGATCGGCGCCTCCTTCGCCTATTTCATCACGATCCCGATCGCGCTGAAATTCCTGCTCGGCTATCAGGGCGAGATCGGCGGCGTGACGCAGGAAGCGCTGCCGTCGGTAGGCAATTATCTGAGCTTCGTGATGCAGTTCATCATGGCGTTCGGCATCGCCTTTCTGTTGCCGATCCTGCTGATGCTGGTTGAGCGCGCCGGGCTGGTGACGCGCCAGCAGCTGATCGGCGCGCGCCGCTACATGATCGTCGCGGCGTTCGCGATCGCCGCCGTGTTCACGCCGCCTGACGTGATGAGCCAGCTCCTCCTCGCGGTGCCGCTTGTCTTCCTTTACGAGATTTCGATCTTTGCGATCTGGTTTACCCAGCGCCGACGCAAAACAGGCGCCGAAGCGGCGCCTGTCGAGCCTCCGGAAGAGGCTAAAGGGTAAGTAACCCGCCGATCAGTGAATGGCGTCGTCGCCAGCTTGGCCGACCGATTCGATATCGCGGCCGACGCCCTTCACCGTGTTGCAGCCAGCGACCAGAAAGCTGGCGAGCAGGGTAAGAAGGATTACGCGAGCACTCGTCATAGTCTGTCACCTCTCACGGGATTTTTGCAAAATGGCCCGGCGCGCTTCGAGGGGGGGGGGAGGGAATGCGAGCCGGGCCAATGTTGCTGAGCAGCGCTGCGGGGGGGCGATGATCGCTGCTCGAATGGGAAACCCGTGTTGCGAGCGATAAGTTCCGCAAAAAAATCGCCGCGATGAAAAAATTTTCGGGGAGCCCGGCGAAGCGTGCAAATCCAGCGACTTGGGTCAGCCCATCGCCGTCAGGCCGCTGAGCACCGCGAGCCCGAGGAACGAGAAAAAGCCCATCATGTCGGTCATCGTCGTTACGAAGACGGCCGATGATACCGCCGGATCGATGTCGAAACGGTCAAGCGTTACCGGCACCAATATGCCCGCGAGCCCCGCGACCAGATTGTTGATGAGCATCGCCGAGGCGATCACCGCACCGAGCAGCGGGTTGCCGAAGATGAGCGCGGTGCCGGCGCCGATCAGAATGCCGAGCGAGAGACCGTTGACTGTCGCGATGCGAAATTCGCGCAGGATCATACGCATCGTGTTCGACGCGGTAAGCTGATTGGTGGCGATCGCGCGCACGGTCACGGCCAGCGTCTGCGTCCCGGCGTTGCCGCCCATGCCCGACACGATCGGCATCAGCACCGCGAGCAGCGCATATTTGGCGATCGCGGTTTCGAAGATGCCGACGACCGATGCGGCGAGCATGGCGGTGCCGAGATTGACGACCAGCCAACTCAGCCGGGTGCGGATGGTCAGCGCGATCGGTTCGTTGATGTCGCCGTCGCCGGCGCCCGACAGGCGCAAGATATCCTCGCCTGCCTCTTCCTGGATGATGTGGACGACGTCGTCGACCGTGATCATCCCGACGAGCCGCCCCGCCTTGTCGACCACCGCGGCCGAGATGAGCGCATATTTCTGGAAGCGCAGCGCGACCTCTTCCTGGTCCATGTCGACCGGGATCAGCGTCTGTTCGCGCCTCATGATGTCGTTGATCGCGACGCTGCGCGGCGCCCGCAATATCCAGCTCAACTGGCAGGTGCCGACCGGGCGGTGCATCGGGTCGACGACGAAGATTTCCCAGAAGTCGGTGGCGAGATCGACATCCTCACGCAGCCGGTCGATAACGTCGCCGACGGTGACATGTTCGGGCACCGCGACGAATTCGCGCTGCATCAGGCGCCCGGCGGACTCCTCGGGGAAGGAGAGGGCGTCCTCGATCGCGGCGCGATCTTCGGGCTCCATGGCGCGGAGGACGGCCTGCTGCTCGTCCTCCTCCATATCCTCGATGATCGCGACGGCATCGTCGGTGTCGAGTTCGGACGCGATTTCGGCGACCTGTTCGGGCGCGAGCAGATCGATCAGCCGCTCGCGCACATAATCGTTCATTTCCGCCAGCACGTCGGGCGACAGAAGGTCGCCGAGCACCTGGGCCAAGAGCGGGCGGTCTTCGTCCGAGACGAGCTCGAAAAGGTCGGCGATGTCGGCAGGGTGCAGGCGGCCGACGCGTTCGCGCGCCGCCTCGACCTCGCCCTCTTCGGCAAGATCGATGACGTCGCGCACGAACGCGGGTTTCAGGCGATCGTCTTCGTCGAGTTCGGTTTCGGTTTCGCGCGGGGGATGGCCGGGGTCATGATCGAGCCCGTCGGCGGTGAGCACGTCTTCGGGCGGCAGGGAATCTTCGCGTTTGTCCATCGCGCGGTCCTCCCTGGCTGCTACGGCGTCGAAGGCCCTCCACTAGTCGCGGACGCGCGTCATGGCAACGCTGCAGCCGAATTTAGTGCGTGGCATTGGCGCGGCGCACCGCTATGGCGGCGCCAACTCATTCGAAGGAGAGACACCATGTCCGAACAGACCCTTACCCTGTCGCTGTCGACCGGCGACGTCGTCATCCGCTTGCGCCCCGACCTCGCGCCGCAGCATGTCGAACGCATCACCCAGCTCGCGCAGGAAGGCTTTTACGACGGCGTCGTCTTCCACCGCGTCATCCCCGGCTTCATGGCACAGGGCGGCGATCCGACCGGCACCGGCATGGGCGGCAGCAAGCTTCCCGACCTTCCGGCCGAATTCAACGCCGAACCGCATGTCCGCGGCGTCTGTTCGATGGCGCGCGCGCAGAATCCGAACAGCGCGAACAGCCAGTTCTTCATCTGCTTCGACGATGCGCGCTTCCTCGACCGCCAGTATACGGTGTGGGGCCAAGTGATCGAAGGCATGGAAAATGTCGACGCGCTGCCCAAGGGCGAGCCGCCGCGCGAGCCCGGCAAGATCGTCAAGGCGACGGTGGCGTAAGACCTGATAGCTCCTCCCCGTCGCGTAGCGATGGGGAGGACACTTACTCTCCCACGAATCCATTCAGCCGTTCGCAGGCGGCGATCCAGTCTTCCTTGAACGCCTGGACGACCTGGCCCGCGCTCATCGCCTCGTTCATCAGGCCGACGCCCTGGCCGACCCAATAGGTTGCGAGCTGCTTGGCGCCTTCATGACCGCCCTCTGACAGCTTGTCGACCTTGCGCAGCGCGGGTTCGCTGACCAGCGATTGCAGCGGCATCGGGAGCGGTTTCGGCGCGCCCTCGGCCTCCCATGCGTCGGTCCATGGCGAGCGGAGCTGACGCGAGGGCTTGCCCGTCCGGCTCTTCGATCGCACTGTGTCGCGCGACGAGGCGGCGAGCATTTTTTCCTTCACCACCGGATTGGTCTCGGCCTCCGACGTGGTCAGCCACACCGATCCGCACCAGGCGCCATGCGCGCCCATCGCCATCGCCGCGGCCATCTGACGCCCGGTGACGATGCCCCCCGCAGCGAGAATCGGCGTCGTCGCGCCGACGGCATCGAGCGCCGCAGCCACCTCCGGCACCAGCACCATCGTTGCGACCTCACCGCAATGGCCGCCCGCTTCGCCGCCCGCAACGACAAGGATATCGACCCCGGCGCGGACCTGCGCCAGCGCATGATCGCGGGTACCGACGAGCGCGGCGACCGGCACGCCATGCCGCTTGCCGAGTTCGAGCATCAGTTGCGGCGGCACGCCGAGCGCGTTGGCGATCAGGCGAATCGGATGGCGAAACGCAACTTCGAGCAGCTTCGCCGCGCCTTCTTCATGCATATTGTCGCCGAAGCTCTGCCGCGCTTCGGTCGCACCGTCGAGGCCGGCCGCATCGACGCCGAATTTGTCGAGCACATCGGCCGCGAAGCCGAGATGCGTCTCGGGCACGCGCGCCGCGCCCGCCGCCGGTGCCTCGCCCTTGCCGGCGAAGCTGTTGGGGACGATCAGGTCGACGCCATAGGGCTTGCCGCCGATGTGCGCGTCGATCCACGCAAGCTCTTCCTCAAGTCGCTCGGGCGGCAATGATGCGGCGCCGAACACGCCCATGCCGCCGGCTTTCGACACCGCGACGACGACGTCCCGGCAGTGCGAAAAGGCGAGCAGCGGAAATTCGATGCCGAGCATGGCGCAGATGGGCGATTGCATGTCTCTCTCTCCAATTTGCTATTTGCACCCATGTCAGCGCCAGTTGACGTAAACGTCAAGTTGATTTGCGCCCGCCACGCTTTATCGCCGGGGCATGACCGGATTTTCCTTACCCGAATTCGACCTCGACGCCTTCGTCCGCGCGACGCTTGCCGAGGATCTGGGGAGCGGCGGCGACATCACGTCGATGGCCGTCATTCCCGCCGACGCCGTTTTCACGGGGGTGATGGACAGCCGCGATGCGATTAGCGTTGCGGGGCTGCCGATCGCCGAGCGATTCTTTCGCGCGCTGGCACCCGATATGGTCATCGAGATTCTGGTCGAGGAGGGCACATGCGTTCCCGCCGGCACCGACCTGATGCGCCTTTCGGGCAATGCGCGGGCGATGCTGACCGCCGAGCGGTCGGCGCTCAACACCGTCCAGCATCTGTCAGGCATTGCGACGATGACGCGAAGCTATGTCGATGCGATCGCCGGCACCGGCGCGACGCTGCTCGATACGCGCAAGACGATCCCCGGTCTGCGCGTGCTGGAGAAATATGCAACCCGCATGGGCGGCGCGACCAATCACCGCATGGGCCTGTGGGACGCGGCGATGATCAAGGACAATCATGTCGCGGTCGCGGGATCGGTCGAAGAGGCGGTGCGCCGCGCGGTGGCGGCGGGAATCGCCGATATCATCGTCGAGGTCGACCGTATCGACCAAGTCGAGGCCGCGCTGGCATCGGGCGCGACGCATCTGCTGCTCGACAATATGACCCCCGACCAATTGCGCGAAGCTGTGGGGATCGTCGCCGGGCGCGTTCCGACCGAGGCGTCGGGCGGGGTGCGGCTCGACACGATCGGCGCCATCGCCGCGACCGGCGTCACCTTTGTTTCGGTCGGGCGCCTGACCCAGTCGGCGCCGGCGGCCGACATCGGGCTCGATTTTGCGCTGGTCTGATACAATCGTCGCCCCCACCGCGGCGCAGGCGCAATCGCTGGCCTGTGTCGCGCCCGACCGGACGCCGGTGCCGCGGCTCGAGCGGCCTGCGCGCGGCGAGCCCGTCCGCAAGCCGCCGACGACCGGCTATCTCTTGAGCATGAGCTGGTCGCCGCAGCATTGCGCAGGTGCGCGCAATCCCAAGGATGCGCGCGACCGATTCCAATGTTCGGGCGAAAGCGGACGCTTCGGCTGGGTACTGCACGGCCTGTGGCCCGAAGCCGATACGCCGGCCTATCCCCAATGGTGCCGTCCCGCGAAGATCGTCCCCGCGCCAGTGCTGCGCCGCCATATGTGCATGACCCCTTCGGCGCAGCTTTTGCAGCATGAATGGGCGAAGCACGGCACCTGCATGAGTTCCAACCCCGCCGCCTATTTTCGCGCCGCCGAAATCCTGTTCCGCGCCGTGCGCTTTCCCGACATGAAAGCGCTGTCGGGGCATGTCCGCACCGCGGGCGACGTGCGGCGCGCCTTTGCGAAGGTCAATCGCGGCATCGACGAGCGGATGATCGCGGTCGCGACCGATCGCGGCGATTGGCTGACCGAGGTGCGGCTGTGCCTGGGGCCGCGGATGCGGCCGCAGGCGTGCAAACCCTTTCAGCGCGGCCTCGCCGATGCGCGCGCGGTGCGCGTGCGGCCGATGGATTAACACCTGCAGGGCAAGGCGTCCCGCGCCGGGACGGCGGCGATGTTAACACTCTTTTAACCTTATCGACTCGTTAACGGGCGCCTAGCCTGCCGGGCATGGATTCGGACGAGCATATCGACATCCGCGAGCGCATCCGCGCTTATGGCGCCCGGCAACTGGTCCTTGCGCGGCTGAGCGCGCCGGGGGATTGGCAAGGCGAATTACGCGGCGCGCTTGCGGCGCAGCGCGAGCGCCCGGCGCTCTGGTCGCGTGACAGCGATTTTCGCCTGTTTGCCGAAAGCTTCGCCGTATTCTTCACCGCGGCGATGATGTTCCTGATCTGACGGCCGATCGCCGATCAGGCGTCCACCCTTACAAAATCTCGCGCACGACATCCTGCGGGCGGCAGAGGCGGACGCCCTTGTCGGTTTCGACGAAGGGGCGGTTCACATAGGCGGGATTGGCGACCATCGCGGCGATAATCGCTTCTTCGTCGGCGTCGGGCAGGCCGCGTTCCTCGGCATCGGTGCCGCGCAGGCGCAGCGCGTCCCGCGCGCTCAGACCTGCGTCGCGAAACAGCTGGCGTAGCTTGTCGGCGCTGTAGGGCATTTTCAGATATTGAATCACCTCGACATCGACGCCGGGGGTTTCCTCGAGAATCGCCAGCGTCTTACGCGAAGTGCCGCAGGCGGGGTTATGCCAGATGGTTGCCTTCATGGCGCAGTTCCTAACGGGAGCGTAATGGAACGTAAACGCACTATTCATGGCATATATGGCACATTTGCCCGCATGAAGAGGCTTGGACTCCTTGCCTTTGGTGCGCGAACCACGGCTTATAGACGGCCGAGGGACCGCCAAAGGCGGCAATGAGGGCTGGGTTGCACGTGAAAGAATTGATCGATCGCAGGGCTATGCTGGCGGCGATGGCGGGCGCGGGGGCGCTGGCCGCGACATCGGCGCGCGCAGCCCCACTTCCGGACTGGATCACCGGGCATGGGCAGGCGGCGACACCGCCGTCGGTCGACTATCTGGCCGTCGCGCGGCAACAGCTGGCGCGGCAGGGCAACCGGATCGCGCAGGCCGACCGTGTCGGGATCGTCGATTTCGGGCTGCCCTCCTATCGCCCGCGCTTCGCGCTCGTCGATCTGATCGCCGGCAAGGTGGACATGTATCCCGTCACCCATGGCCGCGGATCGGACCCGCAGCATGACGGCTGGCTCAAGACTTTTTCGAACGTCCCCGGCTCGCTCGCCTCGTCGCGCGGCGCCTATCGCACGAGCGATTATTATTGGGGATCGAACGGATCGTCGATGCGGCTCGCGGGGCTGGAGGCCGACAACAGCAATGCCGACATGCGCGCGATCGTCGTGCATGGCGCCTGGTACGCCGAACCGTCGCTGATCGCGACGCAAGGCAAGCTGGGGCGCAGCGAGGGCTGTTTCGTGTTCGGCGAGGAGTTGCTGCCGCAAATTCTGTACAAGCTCGGGCCGGGCCGGCTGCTCTATGCCGACAAGCTGAGCGTAGCGCCCGCTTCGCCACCGCCCTTCGAGTTGCCGCCGGTCGCCGACAATATCATCCGCACCGGCGCCACGCAGGGATCGATGCCGACCAAGGCCGATTGAGGATTCTCGGGTTTCAAGCCTGGGATTCGTCATTGCGAGCGCAGCGAAGCAATCCAGAGTGCGCGTAAACCGCTCTGGATTGCTTCGCTGCGCTCGCAATGACGGGGATGTCAAAGCAAAGTTATCGGATTCCGCGAGGAAGCACGGGGCCGGGGGCATCGCCGCCCGGTCGCCGCTTCATCAGTAGATCGCGCCCTTTTCGGGTTTAGGCGCCTGCACCGTCTGCGTCGTCGGGACGACCGCAGACGGCGTCGGCGAAATCACCACCGCGGCGGCGCGGCCGGGCTTGGCGAAGCTCGTCACCACCGGCGCGTCGCGGCCGTAAAGATCGTTCAGCTTCTTGATGCCGCCTTTGCCGTCGGGGACGACGGTCCAATACGCGACATAGACAGGGAAGGGCCTTTCGAAGCCGAAGCGCGTCGTCTTGCCACTGGCGACCACATCGCCGAATTCCTCGGGCGTGCGGCCGGCGAACATCACCGCCATCAGGCCGGAGAAGTGCAGCGCCTTTTCGGTGCGGATGCAGCCGTGGCTAAAAGCGCGCGAATCGGCGGCGAACGCGCCCTTCGAGGGCGTGTCGTGCAAATAGATGGCGTGCGGGTTCAGCATTTCGAGCTTCATGACGCCCAGCGCATTGTTGGCACCCGGCTGCTGCACCACCGACAGCGACTTGCCGCTGCCCGTCCAGGTATAGCCCTGCGCGCGGGCGCGCGCCGGATTGGTCGCGATCGTCGATCCGATGCCTTCGGCGATGATGCTCTTGGGTAGCGTCCAGGTCGGGTTGACGATGATCCCCGTCGCCATCGGGTTGAGCTGCGGCGTCGGGGTCGACGGCTTGCCGACGACCGCCTTGTGCGTCGCGATGACGACGCCGTCATGAACGACGCGGGTCAGATATTCGGGCACGTTGCTGACGACATAGCCTTCGCCAAGATCGCGGGGCATCCAGCGCCAGCGTTCCATGTTGACACGGATCGCGTTGGCGTCGGCGGGCGTCTTTGCGGTCTTGAGCGCGGCTTTCAGCACCGCGAAATCGGGATGAACGGGGTCGAGGCTGATCAGCGCCTGCGCGACGTCGTTCGCGGTGAGCGCGCTGCCGAGCAGCGGGATCAGCGGTTCGGTCTGCGCGTCGCCATCGGTCATGAACCATTGTTTGCGCGCAGCATTGGGCGTGCGGCCTTCGCGCATGTGCGTGGCGAGCAGCAGGAAGCTGTCGGTCGCGACCTTGTCGAGCGTGATCTGATTGCCGCCATCGATCGCGGCCTTCAGCGCGTCGGGATTGTAATCCTTCGGGAACAGGCCTTCATCGCCCGCCGACTGGATGAAGGCGAGCAGCGCCTTGGCATTGTCGACGCTCCAGCTGGGCAGATTGGCCTCGGCGACCGTTTCGATCTCGGGCGCGTCATCGGTCACCTTGTCAGGTTGCAGAACGACCGAGTCCTCCTTGACGCTCGTCTGCGCGGCGACGGGCGCCGCAAGCAGGGTCAGCGGGAGGATCAGCGCCGCGGCCGGGCGCGCGTAAAGGGGGAGATTTCTGGCCATGGTTAAGGCCCATAGCCAATAATCCCCCCGTGCGAAAGTGAGCTGGGACACATTCCGTCGTGTCCGCGCGCGAACCCGGCGTCGATGGGCGCAGCGTCAGGCCTTGTTGTCGGCGTCCTGCTTCGCCAGCCATTCCTCCAGCCACTTGATCGTATAATCGCCGTGGATGACGTCGGGATCGGCGAGCAGCGCCTGATGCAGCGGAATATTCGTCTTCACCCCGCCGATAACCATTTCCTCGAGCGCGCGGCGCATCCGCATCATGCAGCTTTCGCGCGTGCGGCCATAGACGATCAGCTTGCCGATCATACTGTCGTAATATGGCGGGATCGAATAGCCTGCATAAAGCCCGCTATCGACGCGCACATGCATGCCGCCGGCGGCATGATAATTGGTCACCTTGCCCGGCGAGGGGAGGAAGTTGCGCGGATCTTCGGCGTTGATCCGGCATTCGATGGCATGGCCGCGGAATTCCAGCTCGTTCTGCTGCACCGAAAGGCCCATGCCGTCAGCGATACGGATCTGTTCGCGGACGAGGTCGAAGCCGGTGATCATCTCGGTCACCGGATGTTCGACCTGGATGCGCGTATTCATTTCGATGAAATAGAACTCGCCATTTTCCCACAGAAACTCGATCGTCCCCGCGCCGCGATAGCCCATCTTTGCCATCGCATCGGCGCAAATGCCGCCCATGCGGGCGCGCTCTTCGGCCGAGATGACGGGCGAGGGGGCTTCTTCGAGCACCTTCTGGTGGCGGCGCTGCAGCGAACAGTCGCGTTCGCCGAGATGGATGGCGTTGCCCTTGCCGTCGCCGAAAATCTGAAATTCGATGTGGCGCGGGTTGCCGAGATATTTTTCCATATAGACGGTCGGATCGCCGAACGCCGCCGCAGCCTCGCTCGATGCCTGACCCATCAGGCTTTCGAGGCCGGAGGGGTCGGGGACGACCTTCATCCCGCGGCCGCCGCCGCCCGACGCGGCCTTGATCAGCACCGGATAGCCGATTTCCTCGGCCATCCGTTTCGTTTCCTCGCCATAGGTGACGGCGCCGGGCGAACCCGGCACCACCGGCAGACCGAGCGCGACCGCGGTGCGCTTCGCCTCGACCTTGTCGCCCATCGTGCGGATATGTTCGGGCTTCGGCCCGACGAAGATCATGTCATGCGCTTCGATAATCTCAGCAAAGCGCGCATTTTCCGACAGGAAGCCATAGCCGGGGTGGATGGCGTCGGCGCCCGTCACTTCGGCAGCCGAAATGATTGCCGGGATGTTGAGATAGCTGTCCTTCGCCGCTGGCGGACCGATGCAGACGGCTTCGTCGGCCAGGCGGACATGCATCGCATCGGCGTCGGCGGTCGAATGGACCGCGACCGTGCGGATGCCCATTTCGTGACACGCGCGGTGGATGCGCAGCGCGATCTCGCCGCGGTTGGCGATCAGCAGTTTCTCGATGGCCATTGGCTGTCCCTCAGCCGATGGTGAACAGCGGCTGGTCATATTCGACCGGCTGGCTGTTCTCGACATGCACGGCCTTGAGCGTGCCCGAGGTGGGCGCGGTGATCGGGTTCATCACCTTCATCGCCTCGATAATCAGGATGGTATCGCCTTCCTTCACCGCCGAACCCACGCTCGCGAAATTGGGCGCACCCGGTTCGGCAGCAAGATAGACGGTGCCGACCATCGGGGACTTCACGGCGTCGGCGAAGCTGTCGGCGGCGGGGGCAGCTACGGCGGCCGGCGCGGCGGCCGCGGGTGCGGCAGCGACGGGCGCGGCAACCGGGGCCGGCGCGAAAGCGACCGGCGCCGCGGCGGCGGTCAGCGTGCGCGCAACGCGCACCTTGCGTTCACCGTCCTCGACCTCGATTTCGGAAAGCTGCGTGTCGTCGAGCAGTTCCGCGAGCGCACGGACGAAGGCCGGATCGATGTTGATGCCGTGCTCTTTATGGTCACCCATGAGATATTTCCTGTTGTTGCGGCACTGTTGATCGCGTGCCTTGACCCCGTTTCTGATCGCGCCTCTTGTCAGAAGCGCGCGGCGGCGTCCAGCGCCAGCATATAGCTGTCTGCGCCGTGGCCTGCAAAATGCGCGGCCGCCGCCATGCCGATATAGCTGAGATGGCGAAAGGATTCGCGCTTCATCGGGTCCGACAGATGGACCTCGATCACCGGAACGCGGATCGACTTGATCGCGTCGTGCAGCGCGACCGATGTGTGCGTATAGCCCCCGGCATTGAGCAGCACCGCCTTGGCGCCGGCGAAATGCGCTTCGTGCAGCCAGTCGATCAGCGTGCCTTCGTGGTTCGACTGGCGGCAATCGACGCGCAGACCCAGTGCCGCCGCACGCTCGGCGAGCCGCTGGTGGATGTCCTCCAGCGTGTCATGCCCGTAGATTTCGGGCTCGCGCGTGCCCAGCAGGTTGAGATTGGGCCCCGAAAGGACAAAGACGGCGGGCGTTTCGGAACACTCGTTGGACAAGGGCACGGTCTTTCGGTTGCGACGCGGGTCGCTCCCCCTATATGGGCTGCACGTCAAAAGGCAAAGCAGGCGGGACTCGTGATTTCCATCATTCTCAACGGCGATGCGCGGCAGGTGCGCGCAGGCAGCATTGCCGATCTGGTCGCGTCGCTGGGCCTCGACGTCAAGAAGGTCGCGGTCGAGCGCAATCGCGAGATCGTACCGCGCTCGACGCTCGCCGACGTCACGCTTGCCGAGGGCGATGCGCTGGAAATCGTTCATTTTGTAGGAGGCGGTTGTTGACCGACCAGTGGAGCGTTGCCGGACGGACCTTTAACTCGCGCCTGATCGTGGGCACGGGCAAGTACAAGGATTTTGAACAGAATGCAGCGGCGGTCGCCGTGTCGGGTGCGGAAATCGTCACCGTTGCGGTGCGGCGCGTCAATGTGTCGGACCCGACCGCGCCGATGCTGACCGATTATATCGACCCGAAGAAGATCACCTATCTCCCCAACACCGCCGGTTGCTTCAATGCCGACGATGCGATCCGCACCTTGCGGCTGGCGCGCGAGGCGGGCGGCTGGGACCTGGTGAAGCTGGAGGTGCTGGGCGAAGCGAAGACGCTCTATCCCAATATGCGCGAAACGCTGGAGGCGACCGAGGTGCTGGCCAAGGAAGGCTTTCTGCCGATGGTCTATTGCGTCGACGATCCGATCGCCGCCAAGCAACTCGAGGATGCGGGCGCGGTTGCGATCATGCCGCTCGGCGCGCCGATCGGGTCGGGGCTGGGCATCCAGAACCGGGTGACGATCCGCCTGATCGTCGAGGGCGCGTCGGTGCCGGTGCTGGTCGATGCGGGCGTCGGGACGGCCAGCGATGCGGCGGTGGCGATGGAACTCGGCTGCGACGGCGTGCTGATGAACACCGCGATCGCCGAAGCCAAAGACCCCATCCGCATGGCGCGCGCCATGAAGCTCGCGGTCGAGGCGGGGCGCGATGCCTATCTCGCCGGCCGTATGGGCCAGCGTCGCTACGCCGATCCGTCGAGCCCGCTCGCCGGGCTCATCTGATATTGATCCAGCGCAATGCGCCGCCCGCGCGGCGCTGCCATGCCGGTGTCTCTGACAAGGAGGCATGGGCATGGGTGGCACGCGGCGCCGGATCGTCATCGTCGGGGCGGGACCGGCGGGGCTGAGTTTCGCGCGCGCGCTGGCGGATACGCCCGCCGAGATTACGCTGATCGAGCGCGCGCCGCTTGCCGCGCTGGCCGAACCGCATTTCG
Source organism: Sphingopyxis sp. MC1 (assembly GCF_000371385.1). Taxonomy (NCBI): domain Bacteria; kingdom Pseudomonadati; phylum Pseudomonadota; class Alphaproteobacteria; order Sphingomonadales; family Sphingopyxidaceae; genus Sphingopyxis; species Sphingopyxis sp. MC1. The sequence goes on along the minus strand of NZ_AOUN01000009.1, from coordinate 171,434 downwards.
ACGGGCGCGAGATTGCGCTGACGCACCGGTCCGAGCGCGCGCTGCGCGACCTGGATGCCTGGTCGCGGATCCCGGCGGCCCAAATTCACCGCCTGAACCGTGCCGAGGTACTGAGCGGCCGGGCGCGGTTTGCGATGCGGATCGATCCGGGCGACGACGACGCGCGGCCGCTCGGCCATCTCGTGTCGAACCATCATTTGCGCCGGGCGCTGTTCGAAAGCATTGCTGGACGGGGCAACATAAGCCTGATGGCCGGGCGCGCGGTCGCACGGGTGCACGCCGGCCGCGACGGCGTGACCGTGGTGCTTGCCGATGGCGCTGCGATCGAGGCTGATCTTCTGGTTGCGGCAGACTCGCGTTTTTCGGCGATACGCGACCAACTCGGCATCGGTGCCGACGTCAGGCCGGTCGGCAAGACGATGCTTGTCGGCCGGGTAGGTCACGCGCCCTGCAAGGCGGGTATCGCGACCGAATGGTTCGCCCGGCACCACACACTCGCGATGCTGCCGCTGGGGGAGGGGCTTTCGTCGGCAGTCATCACCCTGACGCCCGAAGCCGCAGACGCCTTCATGGCCGAATCCGGCGAGGCCAAGGCGCGCCGGATCGCGGCGATGACGCGCGACAGATGGGGCGCGGTCAGGTTGGCGAGCGATTTTCACGCCTATCCGCTGACGACGACATTTGCGCATCGCTTTGCGGCGCCGCGTGCGGTGCTGATCGGCGATGCGGCGGTCGGCATGCATCCGGTGACCGCCCATGGCTTCAACTTCGGGCTGGCGGGCGCGGTCCGGCTCGCGAAGCTGTTGGCGTCGGCGGAGGATGTCGGCGACCCGCGCCGCCTTGCGCGCTACGCCGCCGCGCATCGTGCCGAGACCTGGCCGCTGTTTCAGGCGACGCGCGCGATCGTCGGCCTCTTCACCGATGACCGCCATCCGGCGATGGCGCTCCGCCATGCAGCGCTGCGGCTTGGCGCGCTGCCGCCGGTTCGGATGGGCCTGCGCGCGCTGCTGATGCAGCAGCGGGACGCGCGGGCTGCCTGAGCCGTCCGGTCGACGCTTCGTCTCGTTTCGTCCCGCGACGACGGAACAATGCGCGGGGGCAAGTCGTTGATTTGACAAAAGGCGCGATCGCCTCTTGCAGCAAAGGAGACTCCCCATGGGTGAACTGACGGAAAAGGCGAAAGGCCTGACCAACGAAGCGATCGGCAACACCAAACAGGCGATCGGCAAGGCGACCGACAATGAACGCCTGCGCGCCGAAGGCGAACTTCAGGAACGCAAGGGCGAAGCCCAGAATCTGAAAGGCAAGGTGCAGGGCGCGCTTGGCGACAAGGTCTGATCGACCGCCCCGGCCATCGGCCAACAAAAACCCCCGGGATCGCTCCCGGGGGTTTTTTGTTGGCCTGCGAATGCGGCGTTATTTGCCGCCGGACGCGACCAGATCGACGTCGGTCATCCCGCCATCGGTGCGGATGAACAGGACATAGGCAAGATCGCCCTTCGTTCCGCCCAGAATATGTTCGTTGCCGCGCACGCGGTGGTCGCTCGTATAACCCGCACGCACCGCCATCGTGTGATAATAGTCGAGAACGCCCTGGATCGAGGCGGCGGTCTGGAAATTGACGACGCGGATGTTGCACTTTCCGCCGGCCACCCCTGCCGCCTCTCGCAGCGTCGCGCGCGGATAGAGCTTGAACGCGGGCGGCAGACGGTCGGCCCACTGGTTGCCGTAGGTCAGCTTGGCGTCGCAGCTGCCCTTTTGCTGTTCGCGCGCCAGCGCGCCGATGGTGACCGGGCGCTTGGCGGCGCAATCGCCGTTGCAACCTTCCTCGAACGGCAGCGCCTTGGGCGCGGCGAGCAGCTTGCCCGCGGCCTGCGCCGCCGCCGCTTCGGCCGCCGCGGCCGCCTTGCCGCTCGCCACGCCCGGAACGCCGCCGTCGACGGGCCGGTTGCCCGGGGTCGCCGCATTGCGGTTCGCCTGCCCGGCCAGCTTGGGATCGACCATGATCTTGTCTTCAAGCGCGCCCTTCAGCGCGGGGTCTTCATTGGTCAGCCCGTCGTCGAGCGGTTTGAGGTCGGCCTTTGCCTGCGGATTGTCGCGGCACCCCGCGAGCGGGGCCGCGGCCATCAGCAGGCCGGCAATCAGCCATTTTCCCCGGACGATCATTGCTAACACTCCCTTAATCTCTCACCCGGACTTGCCGGAAGCTGGTTAAGAAGATGTGAGCAAAAAGCGTTAATTGGTAAGACTTTGTTAGCCGAAAACTGTCTCGGACCGAGACGGATTGCTCGCGCAGCGGATCAGACGGGAGGTTTCGACCGCCGCCTGACGGTGGACAACCGCCTGACGATAGACCGGATCGGTGACCATTTCCATGAAAGCGCCGCTGTTCGGATAGTGGGCGATGAACATCGCGTCCCAATGCTCCGCCAGAGGGCCGATCACCATCGCCTCCATCATGCCGCTCCAAACGACACTGCCGCCGACGCGCGAAAAGACGGCGCTGCTGTCCTTGCCATAGTTGGCATAGGCTTCCGCGCCGGTGAGCGCTTTGCCGGCGAGGGGGTGATCGTCGGGATAGGTCGCCCTGTCCTTGAAGCGGACGAGGTTGAGCATGTGGATCGGCGTATCGCGCGGTAACGCCTTGAACGCGTCGAACTGCGCGCGTTCGGGGTCGATGTGACGATCGCTCATGGCTGGAACTCCTTGCGTTTGATCCGCCATGCCTCGGCGCTTTGCGTCCAGGCATCGACGCGGGTCTGTTCGAACGGGGCGGGGAGGTGCGTCGGGCCGCTGTTGGTCGCGCCCAGCCTCTTGGCCAGCGCTTGCGAGCGGACATTGTCGGGAGCGATGCTGTGCATCAGCTCGGGCCATTTAAGGAATTCGACCGCGAAGTCGCAGGCGGCGACCGCCCCCTCGAACGCATAGCCTTTTCCGGCGAATTTGGCGCGCACGCCATAGGCAATCTCCGGCGCGGGCCAGCCGTCGGGCTCCCACGGGCCGAGCCGCCCGACCCATTCGCCGCTTGCGCGTTCGAGGACCGAAAACATCGAAAAGCCGCGGATATGCCATGCCCCCGCGAGCGTACACCATTGGCGCCACGCCTGCGATCGGGCGCAGCTGCCGCCGATGAAGGTCATTGTCTCCTCTTCGGCGCACATTTCGGCGAAGGCGTCGAAATCCTCGGCCGCGGGCGGGCGGAGGATCAGCCGCTCGGTGACGAGCAGGGGGCCGTTAAGCATCGATATTCTCCCGCAGCAGTGGCCGACGCTTCTGGGAGAAAGCAGGCTGGCGGGCAAGCCGAAACACGCGCCGCGGGCGCGCGATCGGCCTTGAGGGCGTCGGCCGGAACCGACGCCCTCGCCATCACAGAGTGCGGATGGAGGGGTCTCGGACCCGCACCCGGACGGTTTCTGTCAATTAGCGGCAGCGATATTTGTCGCGGTCGATCTCGCGGCCGAGGAGCGCGCCGGCGCCCGCGCCGAGGACCACGCCGAGCAGCTTGTCGCCTCTGCCGGCGATTTCATGACCGGCCAAGCCGCCGACCGCAGCACCGATCAGCAGGCCGGTGGTGCCATTATCCTTCTTGCAGTAATATCGGCCGTCGTTACCGCGCCAGATCCGCGTGTTGGCGCCGACGCGTTGGTCGCGGCTCGCATAATAGCGGCGGTCGTGATGCTTGCGCTTGTAAAAGTCGGCCGTGGTTTCGCTCTTGTGATAGCCCTGCGCCGGAATGGCGGTTGCCATGCCGGCATAGGCGGGGGCGGTCGCGACGACACTGGCGGCCGCAATTGCGCCCATCATGCCTTTGGTAAGAATAGCCATATCCTGTCCTTTCCTGGTTCGCGCCTCGACCGTTCGGGAACGAGCGCTTCACCCGAAACAACGAGAAGGGTCCGCACAGCGTTGCATGAACCTTCGGCAACAAGACGAAACGAGTGCCGTCATCGACGAACCGAAAGGCACTTGCCCGCCGTCCGGCGGCGTGCGAAACATTGGAAATGCTGAACATTGCTTCGATTTTCATCGGTCTGGTCGCGCTGATTCTCGCGATCCCCGCGTTCATTCCGTTTCTGGGCTGGGCGAACTGGGTCATCATCCCGATCGCCGTGGTCGGGCTCGCGCTCGGCGCGATGTCGAGCCGCACGAGCGGGCGCAATCTGAACATCGTCGTGATCGTCGTCGGCGTCGTCCGGCTGATGCTCGGCGGCGGTCTGCTCTAAACGCGCATAGAATGCCCGCGCCCGCCGCTCCGTCGGAGAGCCAGCAGAACGGCTTGCCCTTCGCGCTCGCCGCCTATGGCATCTGGGGTTTCGTCCCGCTGTTCTTCAAGCTGCTTGCGAGCGTGCCGCCGGTCGAGGTGCTGGCGCAGCGCATCGTCTGGTCGCTGCCGCTCTGTTTCTTCATCATGGCATTCCGGCGGCAGATCGCCGACTATCTTGTCGCCTTGCGCGACTGGCGGGTGCTTCGGATGCTGTTGGCGAGCGCGGTGCTGATCGCGGTGAACTGGCTCGTTTATATCTATTCGATCTTCACCGATCATGTCCTCGCTGCCAGCCTTGGCTATTATCTCAACCCGCTGGTCAATGTGATGCTGGGGATGGTCTTCCTCGGCGAGCGTCTGTCGCGATTGCAGATGGTGGCGGTCGCGATCGCCGCCGTCGGGGTGGCGATCCTGCTCGGCGGTGCGCTCGATACGTTGTGGATCAGCCTGACGCTCGCCTTCAGTTTCGGCTTCTATGGCCTGCTGCGCAAAGTGGTGCCCGTAGGTTCATTGCCCGGTCTCGCGATCGAAACGACGCTGCTCATGCCCTTGGCGCTCGCGGCGTCGGCCTGGTATCTGTGGATAGGCGACGGGCGCGGTTTCGGATCGGACCCGAAAATCAGCCTGCTGCTGATGGCGGGGGGCATCGTCACCGCGGTACCGCTGCTCCTTTTCGCCACCGCCGCGCGGCGGATGAGTTATGCGGCGCTCGGCTTCGTCCAGTATCTGGCGCCGACGCTGCAATTCCTGCTCAGCCTGTTTGTCTTCGCCGAACCGCTGAAGCCCGTGCAACTGGCGTGCTTCCTGCTGATCTGGATCAGCATTGCGGTGTTCAGTTTCGACATGTGGCGCAAGATGCGCGCCGACCGGATGGTCGAGATTGCCTAGGACCCATTAGATTACCTAGGCCTAGACGATCCGCCAGCCGAGCGTTTCGCCGGCATGGAAGGGCACCACATCGCCGATCCGGTCGGGAACCATGGTCGCGCCGCGTTCGAGTGTGATCGTGCCCTGATTGAGCGGCAGGCCATAGAAGCGCGGGCCATGTTCGCTCGCAAAACCCTCGAACCGGTCGAGCGCGCCGTCTTCGTCGAACGCCGCGATATAGCTTTCGAGCGCGAAGGGGGCGTTGAAGATGCCGGCGCAGCCGCACGGCGCTTCCTTGGTATGCACCGCGTGCGGCGCGCTGTCGGTGCCGAGGAAGAATTTGGGTGAGCCCGAAGTCGCGGCGGCGCGCACCGCGAGCCGGTGATGCTCGCGCTTGGCGACGGGCAGGCAATAGGCGTGCGGGCGGATGCCGCCGACCAGCATCGCGTTGCGGTTGATATGGAGATGCTGCGGCGTGATTGTCGCGGCGACATTGGCGGGCGCATCGGCGACGAACTGCGCTGCCTCCGCGGTCGTGATATGTTCGAACACGATCTTGAGCTCGGGCAGCCGCGCGACGAGCGGCGCGAGCGTGCGATCGATGAACACGGCCTCGCGGTCGAAGATGTCGACGTCATGGTCGGTGACTTCGCCGTGGATCAGGAGCGGCATGCCGATATCGGCCATGCGTTCGAGCACGCCCATGATGTTCGCGACATCGGTCACGCCGTGGGCGCTGCCCGTCGTTGCATGCGCGGGGTAGAGCTTGGCGGCGGTGAACACGCCCTCGGCATGGCCGCGCGCCATTTCCTCGGCATCGGTGCCGTCGGTCAGATAGGCGACGATCAGCGGGGCAAAGTCGAGCGCCGCGGGGATCGCCGCGACGATCCGCTCGCGATAGGCGCGGCCCTCGGCCACGGTCGTCACCGGCGGCGACAGATTGGGCATGACGATCGCCCGCGCGAACTGCCGCGCGGTATAGGGCGCGACATGCGTCAGCATCGCGCCATCGCGAAGATGGACGTGCCAGTCATCGGGGCGGCGGATGGTCAGGCGATCGGTCATGGCGGGCTCTCGGGCAAATCGTGGCTTGGCTTTGGCTGCCCCGCCCCTAAATTATCGGCATGGCCAATACCACCCTCAACGACCGCGCGCTGATCCGATTGTCGGGCGACGATGTCCGCGGCTTTCTGCAAGGCCTCGTCACCAATGACGTGTCGGGCAATCTGCCGGTATGGGCGGCGCTGCTGACCGCACAGGGCAAGGCGCTGTTCGACTTTCTGATCTGGGCCGACGAGGCGGATGTGCTGATCGATTGCGAAGCGGCGGCTGCCGACGATCTGACCCGGCGCCTGACGCTCTATCGCCTGCGCCGCTCGATTACGATCGAGCGCGAAGAGGTTTTGCGGGTTCATTGGGCGCCCGAGGGCGATCTTGGCGTCGTCGACCCGCGGCTTGCCGAACTCGGGCAGCGCTGGCTCGCTCCCGCCGACGAAGACGGCGCGGCGGGCGTCGAGGCGGCATGGCGCGCGCACCGCCTGGCGCTCGGCGTCACCGAAGGGCGGGCCGAACTCGGCGACGGCACGACGCTGTGGCTCGAATGCAATGCCGCCGAACTGAACGGCGTGAGTTTTTCCAAGGGCTGTTACGTCGGACAGGAAAATACCGCGCGGATGAATTGGCGGCAGAAGGTCAATCGCCGGCTCGTCGTCGTGCCGATCGCCGAAGCCGACGAAAAGCGTCAGATCATTGCCTACCCCGAACTCGGCTGGTCGGTGGAGCATCGGCGCGTCGAGGGCATCGATCCGGCGAAAGCACCCGCCTGGATGCGCAGCGCCCTTCTTTCGCCCGGTTCATGACCGGTGCAGCGCGGGCGCGGTAGAGGGGAAGGATGATCGCGCCGCTCGCCCTGCTTGCTCCCGCCGCGCTGGCCGCCGCCGGTCCGGCCTCCTGCCCGGAAGATAATGCGCGCACGATGACGCTGGCCGAAGCCGCTGCGGCGGAGCCGGGGCTTTGCGTGCGGCTGGAAGCCATCGCGTGGAACGGCCGCCTCTACGCCGATGTGGACGCCATCTATGCCGGGGTGTCGATTGCCTATCGCGGCGACGTGCCGGGCCGGCCGATGCGCGGCGGGCCCGCGCGGATGGTCTTCGACCCGGCCTCGCGCGAATTTGTCGATGCGGGAAATTCCGGTGCGCCGCGTGCGCCGATGCCGCAATGGCTGCACCTGACGGCGCTGACGGCGCGCTGCACGGGCGTGCAATGCGCGGCCGATGCGGCGCCGACGCTCGATATCGTGATGGCGGACAGGGTTCGCGACCGGCCGGTGGAACGGCAACTGCGCGCCGATGTCGCGCCGGCGGCATGGAAGCTTCGCCCGCTTGCCGCGGATTCGCCGTGGACGGCTCGCTTTGCCGCTGCGGCCGATGCGTTGTTTCCGGCACTCCGCTCGCGCGATCCGCGGCAATGGGTGCCGATGCTCGGCGGGCGCTGGCTGGCTACCGCCGACCGCGCGCGGGTCGAACGGCTGCTTGGTGCACAGACAAGCCCCTTTGCATCAGCGTTGCGCGCTCCGGCAAAGCTGCAGCGCGTGATTTTGGGTTGGGACGCGGCCACGCTCGATGCGGGCGAACGGGCGCTGGTCGATGCGGGGCAGGAGGCCGAGGCAATCGTTTGCTGGTCCGATCACGCCGATGCCGAGCCCCTGTGGCCAATCGCCGCCTTCGATGCCGACAACCGGCCGGGACGCCCCTATGCCTGCGCGCGGATAGCCTACAGCATCCGGGGCGGGGAGCCGCAATGGCGCGCCTTCATCGATCAGGCGGAAGGCGGTCTTGCCGAACCACAAAATCGCGGCGCCATTTAACCATTCTCCAACCCCGATTTGCGAATAAACCGGGCATGGTGAGGCGTTTCATTACCCTGGTAGCGGGGATCGCGGGCGTATCGATCGGCATGGCGAGCATCGCCGGCCGGCAGGTCGCCGATGTGCCGAAAGCGCCTGCGGATCCTTATGCCGGTGAGAGCAACTGGACGACCGGCGCGCACGATAAGGCCGCCGTGACTGCCAGCGACGCCGCGTCGCGGCCCAGCGAAGTCCGGATCCGGCGGGCATCCGATTCGCACTTCTATGCGGACACCCGTGTCCAGGGCAGGCAGGTTCGCATGCTGGTCGACAGCGGCGCATCGCTCGTCGCGCTGACGCGGAACGATGCCGAGGCGATCGGCATCGATGTCGACCGTCTGCCGATCGGCGGCACGGCCCAGACCGCGGGCGGCACGGTGCCGATGCGGACAGTCCTTCTCGACAGTGTCGAGGTCGATGGAATCACGATCCGCAATGTCGAGGCGGCGGTGGTCGATGCCAATATGGGGGTGTCGCTGCTCGGCCAAAGCTATCTTGCAAAGCTCGCCGCGGTGAATGTCGAAGGCGACACGATGACGCTGCGTTAGGGCGGCGACCAACCGCTGGAGGCTTGCCGTCGTTCACGGGATGCGACGGACGCGCCACCCGGATGGCGTGCCCGTCGCCGGGAGTCAGTCGAACAATTCCTCCAGGAAAGATTTGCGCCGTTTGGGGTAGCCGCGGCGATAGTCGTTGCCATGGCCGTAAGCTGGCGGCGGCGCTGCCGGGCGGGGAGCGGCTTCGGCGGCGCTCCGTTCGATGATCTTGTCGAGTTCGCCGCGATCGAGCCATACGCCGCGGCATTGCGGGCAATAATCGATTTCAACGCCTCGCCGGTCGCTCATCGCGAGCGGAACCTTGCAGATGGGGCAGGGCATATTGTGGGCAGATGTCATGGTCACCTCGTGGAAAGATTTCGATCCATCGAGGGTGCGCGGAGAGCGAAGGCCATGGCCGATCACGCACCGAGCACGCTCGATGCGGTCCGACATCACGATCCTGGGATCGCCAGAGGGGCCCGGCCCGCACCGGGTAAATGGGGACTGTCCGGGAACCTTCAAGCCCTCACGCAGCGGCATCGGTCGCGGCGCGGTTCTTTTTCGGGGCTCGCGCCTGCTTGCCATTTGCGCGGCATTTCCCCACATCTGCGAGCATGAACGCTCCCAATCCGCCGCTCAAGGCCGCCATCGTCCCGGTCACCGCCTTTCAGCAGAATTGCACCCTCCTTTGGTGCACCGAAACCAACAAGGCGGCGCTCGTCGATCCCGGCGGCGACCTGCCCAAGCTGCGCGAGGCGATCCGGCAGACGGGGGTGGAGGTCGAAAAGATCCTCGTCACCCACGGCCATATGGATCATTGCGGGCAGGCGGGGGTGCTCGCCCGGGAATTGGGCGTGCCGGTCGAAGGGCCGCACGAGGACGATCGTTTCTGGATCGAGCGGCTGGGTGAGGATGGCGCGCGCTTCGGCATGACGGGCGAGGTGTTCGAGCCCGACCGCTGGCTGGTCGATGGCGACACGGTTAAAGTCGGCAATCTGACCATCGACGTCATCCATTGTCCGGGTCACACGCCCGGCCACGTCGTCTTCTATCATGGCCCCTCGAAGCTCGCGATCGTCGGCGACGTGCTGTTCCAGGGGTCGATCGGCCGTACCGATTTTCCGCGCGGCAATCACCAGCAACTGATCGATTCGATCACCGGCAAGCTGTGGCCGCTCGGCGATGACACCATCTTCCTGCCCGGCCATGGTCCGCACAGCAGCTTTGCGCAGGAACGGCGCACCAACCCCTATGTCGCCGATGGCGTTGTGGGCGGCTGAGGCGCCGCCCTTACGCGCGCGGCGCCAGCGCTATTTCATTTCGGCTGGATGGCGACGGTTTCGGTGACTTCGGTGCTGACGATTTTCGTCGGGGTCAGGTAGACCGAGAGCAGCGCGGTGATCGCAAGCCCGAGCAGGGTCAGCATGGTGATAACGGTGCCGACCATGCGGCCCCACATCATGCCGTCCATGCCGATCGCGTGCAGGATGCGCCCGACGAGATAGAGCGCGCCCACCGCCCACAGCCAGATCGACGAGCCGATCCCCAGTTCGACCAGCGCAAGCAGGATCAGGACGAAGGGCGTATTCTCGACATAATTGGCCTGTGCGCGCATGCGGCGAATCAGCCGGTCGTTGCCGCCGTCGCCGATCGAGACTTTTTCCTGTCCGCGCACGCGCCCGACGCGGGTCGCGAGCCAGAGGTTGAGCAGGGCGGCGCCCGCGGCGATGGTCAGGCTGATCGGCAACATGAACATGAAATTCCCCCTCTTGTTATCGGCCGGCGCTCGTGCTGGCGCGACCGGGTGCAGATGTGGCACCGGCGCGCGTCCGCGGCAAGGGGCGACGGGGAAGGTGCATCCGCCCGGGTTCCGACGCGCGGCGAGGGGGTTGCCTTTGCGGGCAAAAACGCTATAGCCGCGCCCGATCCGGCACCCGACACCATCAGGCGTTGAGGCACCTTCCGGCGGAAGATTATACTGCAGTTCCAAAGCAGTTATGGTTTTCGGCGCGGCGGGCGGGCCAGTCATTCCCCGGCATCGGGGGGTGACAACACCGGGTTTGCCGATTCGTATAAACATTTGAGAATGCAGGATTTAAAATGGCCGTCCCCAAGCGAAAAACCTCGCCCTCGAAGCGCGGCATGCGTCGCAGCCACGACAGCCTGAAGGTCGAGGCCTATCAGGAATGCCCGAACTGCGGCGAACTGAAGCGTCCGCACAACCTTTGCAACGCCTGCGGCCATTATAACGGCCGCGAAGTGGTTTCGGCTGGCGCCTAAGCATTAGCCGGAGGGCGTTGGTATGAGCCTTACACCGCGAATCGCGATCGATGCGATGGGCGGTGACGTCGGCGTGCGCGTGATGCTCGCCGGCGCGGCGATGGCGCGCCACCGGCACGACGGCCTGCGGTTCCTGCTCGTCGGCGACGAGCAGCAGATCAAGGCTGCGCTCGACAACCACCCCAATCTGCGCGCCGCGTCGGACATCATCCACACCGACAAGGTCGTGTCCGGCGAGGACAAGCCCAGCCAGGCGCTGCGGAGCGGCCGCGGCAGCTCGATGGGGCTCGCCATCGATGCGGTGAAGCGCGGCGATGCCGGCGGCGCCGTTTCGGCGGGCAACACCGGCGCGCTGATGGCGATGTCGAAGCTGGCGCTGCGCACCATGCCCGGCATCGACCGACCCGCGCTCGCGGCACTGCTGCCGTCGCTTGGCGACAATGACGTCGTCATGCTCGATCTCGGCGCGAACACCGACTGCGACGCCAACAATCTCGTCCAGTTCGCGGTGATGGGCGCAGCCTATGCGCGCACCGCGATGGGGCTGGAGCGTCCGCGCGTCGCGCTGCTCAATATCGGCACCGAAGAGCTCAAGGGCACCGACGAAATTCGCGACGCCGCCGCGATCCTTCGCGATGCCACCGGGCTGCCGATGGAGTTCGCGGGTTTCATCGAGGGCGACAAGCTGTCGCGCGGCAACGTTGACGTCGTCGTCCACGACGGTTTTTCGGGCAATATCGCGCTCAAGACGATCGAGGGCACCGCGCGGTTCGTGACCGATCTGCTGCGGCGCGCCTTCACCTCGTCGGTGCGGTCGAAGATCGGTTTTCTGATCTCGCGGCCGGCGACCGAATTGCTGCGCCACCATCTCGACCCCAATAATCACAATGGCGCGGTGTTCCTCGGCCTCAACGGCGTGGTACTCAAGAGCCACGGCAGCGCCGATGCGAAGGGCGTCGCGAACGCCGTGCATCTGTGCGCCGAACTCGTCGAAAAGGACATTACACGCCAGGTGACCGAGGATCTTGCCAATTTCCGCAGCGACGCCGCGGCATGACCCGGCGCGCTGTCCTCGCCGGCACCGGCTCGGCGCTCCCGCGCACCCGCGTTTCCAACGCCGAACTCGCCGAACGCGTCGATACCAGCGACGAATGGATCGTCGAACGCACCGGCATCCGTTTTCGCCATATCGCCGAACCCGATGAAACGACCGCGACGCTGGGCGCCGATGCGGCGCGTGAGGCGCTGAAGGCGGCGGGTCTGTCGCCTGCGGACATCGGCCTGATCATCGTCGCGACCGCGACGCCCGACAACACCTTCCCCGCCACCGCCACCAAGGTCCAGGCGCTGCTCGGCGCGCCAGACTGCATCGCGTTCGACGTGGCTGCGGTCTGTTCCGGCTTTCTCTATGCCGTCTCGGTCGCCGATTCGATGCTGCGCACCGGCGCGGCCGAACATGCGCTGGTGATCGGCAGCGAAACCTTCAGTCGCATCCTCGATTGGGAGGACCGCACGACCTGCGTCCTGTTCGGCGACGGTGCGGGGGCGGTGGTGTTGTCGGCAAAGGACGTTGCGGACGACCAGGGCATCCTCGCGACGCGGCTGCACGCCGAGGGGCAATATTGCGACATGCTCTACGTCGACGGCGGTCCCTCGACCACCGGCACCGTTGGCCATGTCCGGATGCAGGGCCGCGAAGTGTTCCGCCATGCCGTCACCAATCTTGCCAATGTGCTGGGCGAGGTGCTGGCCGACGTCGGGCTGAAAGCCGAGGATATCGACTGGGTCGTTCCGCATCAGGCGAACAAGCGCATCATCGACGCAACTGCGAAAAAGCTGGGCCTGCCCGCCGACCATGTCGTGCTGACGGTCGATCAGCATGCGAATACGTCGGCGGCCTCGGTCCCGCTGGCGCTCGACCTTGCGGTGCGCGACGGGCGCATCAAGCGCGGCGATCTGGTCGTGCTGGAGGCCATGGGCGGCGGCTTTACCTGGGGTGCGGCGGTCCTGCGCGTCTAGTTTTTGCAGTCCACGAACGGGCTTTCGACGCTCGTCGCATCAACTCCACGCTCCATCCGTTTAAGTTTGGCGGATTAATTCGCTTTTGTTACATATAATCCCGGGACTCGCGACGGTGGGGGCTGTCTGGGTTCCTCTTGTGCATCCGCTTCAGGAGGGGAGGGGTCAATTATGACAGCAGGAACGCTTACCCGCGCCGACATTGCCGCGCGCATCAATCAGCAGGTCGGCCTGTCGCGAAACGAATCGGCGACGATCGTCGAATCGATTCTCGCGCATATGTCGGACGCGCTGGCCGCGGGCCAGAATGTGAAGATTTCGGGCTTCGGCACCTTTGTGCTGCGCGACAAGGCCGAACGCGTCGGCCGCAATCCCAAGACGGGGATCGAGGTTCCGATCCTGCCGCGCCGGGTGATGACCTTTCGCGCCAGCCAGGCGATGCGCGCCCGCGTTGCGGGCAAATAAGCCGGTCGTATCCGATGGGCGATCACGATAGCCGCAACGGGGACGGCAAGGCGGTCGGAGCGATGCTTGCCATTGGCGAGCTCGCAGACCGTATCGGGGTGCCGACCCACGTCCTGCGCTACTGGGAAACGCGCTTTCCCCAGCTTCGGCCGCTCCAGCGGTCGGGCCGCAGGCGCTATTACCGGCCCGACGATATTGCGCTGGCGGAACGCATCCATCACCTGCTTCACGTTAAGGGCTATACGGTCGATGGCGCCCGCAAGGCGCTGTCGTCGGAACCCGACGGCGCTGCCGCGATATCCCGCGACGTCCCGGTCGCGCGGGCGTCGCACAGTGAAGCGAAGGGTATTCCGGTCGCCGCGCTGGTGGCACTGCGCGAGCGGCTGGCCGCGGCGCTGCGCTGAGACAGCGGCGCCCCATCTGAACAATTCGCGCTCCGTCTACCGGGCGTAGGCGTCGCGCAATTCGCGTTTCAGCACCTTGCCGATCGGGCTGCGCGGCAGTTCGTCGACGGTGGTGATCGCGCTCAGCCGCTGGGTCTTGCCGACCTTGGCGTTGCAATCGGCGCGCACGCTTTCCGCATCGGCGCCGGGTTTCAGCACAACGAAAGCGACGGGGGTTTCGCCCCACTCCTCGCTCGGCATGCCGACCACCGCCGCTTCGACCACGCGGTCGTCGGCGAGCAGGATCGCCTCGAGGTCGCTTGGGAAGATGTTGAACCCGCCCGAAATGATCATGTCCTTGGCGCGGTCCATCAAGGTCAGGAAACCGTCCTCGTCAAAGCGGCCGATGTCGCCATGACGATAGAAGAGATTCCCTTCCGCATCGTGCCAGTGCATGGCCTTGGTCGCATCGGGGCGGTTGTTGTAGCCGGTCATCATCGCCGGGCTGCGACCGACGATTTCACCGACCGACCCTTGCGGTAATTCCCGGCCTTCTTCGTCGATGACCTTAGCGATATGGCCCGGTGCGGGCTTGCCGACGGTGTGCAGCTTGTCGGGGAATTGATGCGCCTCGAGGATGAAGGCCGCGCCGCCCTCGGTCATGCCATAGATTTCGACGAGGCCGCCCGGCCAGCGCTTCAACACATCGGCCTTGAGTGCGGCGGCGAAGGGCGCCGAGGTGCAATATTTCATCACGAAGCTGGACAGGTCGAAGCGGTCAAAATCGTCGAGTGCCATGATGCGGCGATACTGGACGGGAACGAGCATCGTGTTGGTGGCGCGTTCGCGCTCTGCCAGTTCCAGAAAGCCGCGCGCATCGAATTTCTTCATCAGCACGACCTGCCCGCCCGAACCGACCGTCGGCAGAAAGCTCGCCATCGTCGTGTTCGAATAGAGGGGCGTCGACAGGATCGTCACCGCGTCCGGCCCATAGGCCGGAACGCCGCGCTGGATGTGTTGCCAGCGCATCGCATGGCTGTGGACGATCCCCTTCGGCGTTCCGGTCGTCCCCGACGAATAGATGATGTTGAATCCGTCGAGCGGATCGATCGCGACCGCCGCAGGCGTGGTGCCTACGGGCGCCATCCATTCGTCCAGCGCGACGCCGACGTCGCTGCCGTCCATCGCGATGCGATCGCTGGCGGTGACGGTCTGGCCTTCGAGGCTTGCCGACGCCGCGCTGTCGAGGAACAGGTGACGCGCTCCGGTATCGGCGATCATAGCCGCCATCTGTTCGCCCGTGGCGCTGTTGGTGATCAGCCCGGCAACGCCGCCGGCCCGCAGTGTGCCGAGAATGACCGCCATCTGTTCGACGCTGTTCAGGCCCGCAATCGCCGTCCGGTCGCCCTTCGCCAGTCCGTCCTGCTGCAGCCGCGCGGCGATTCGGTCGACCATCTGATCCAGTTCGGACCAGCTCAATCGCCGCGCCGGGTCTGCGGCCGCTACGGCATCGGG
Organism: Sphingopyxis sp. MC1; assembly: GCF_000371385.1. Lineage (NCBI taxonomy): Bacteria > Pseudomonadati > Pseudomonadota > Alphaproteobacteria > Sphingomonadales > Sphingopyxidaceae > Sphingopyxis > Sphingopyxis sp. MC1. Next base: position 156,197 of record NZ_AOUN01000009.1, on the reverse strand, counting down.
ACGTTCGGCGGCGTGGGCGCGAACGAGGTCGGGCAGGGTGGCGAAGGTGCTGTCAAGCAATTCGATACTGGTCATGGCTACCGGTTAGCACAGCAGGGGGGCGGTGCAATGCCGGTGGGGCGGCGGCGCGACAACAAGTTGCGTCACGGCAGGGGCGAACGATGCATCCATCGGGGATGGCGGCAGAAAGCGACACGAAGTTGCTCGTCGCCCTCTATCATCCGGAGCCTGCCGTGGCGGCACGGATCGCCGCGACGGTGGTCGCGGCGGGCTGTGCGGTCGACATTCTGCCCGACCCCGACGCGGGGCTGCGCCCCTGGCTCAGCCAGTGTTTCGATCTGTTGCTCCTGGGCTCATCGGCTGGCGCCGCGGCGGCCGATGCGCTTGCGGCCGTCCGTCTCGCGCGCTCGGTCGCAGGACGCCGGCCGCTTTTCGTTTTGACCGATCGCGATTCGCCCGCCGCCCGGCTGACGGCGCTTGCCGGCGGCGCCGACGACGCGCTCGGCTGGCGCGGCAACCTGCCCGAGGTGGCGGCGCGGATCGCGGCCTTGCTCCGGCGCAGCCAATTGGCCGCCGGGCAGCTTGGTGCGGGCGATCTGCGCATCGACCTGATCGACCGCCGCGTCGAGCGCGCCGGAAAGCTGATCCGCCTGCCGCAGCGCGAATTCGACCTGCTCGCCCATCTCGCCCGCGTTCCCGGCCGCCCGATGTCGCGCGCCGCGCTGCTCAAGGCGGTGTGGCGGATCGACTTCGATCCCGGCACCAACCGCGTCGAAGTTCATGTCGCGCGGCTGCGCGCCAAGATCGACCGCGGCTTCGACTGGCCGATGCTGCACACGATCAAGGGCGAAGGCTATGCGCTGCACCCGCATCGGGGCGTGCTCGGTCTCACGACGTGTTAGCCTGAGCTGGCATCGGGAAATTTGGGCGGCTGGGAACGATCGCGATCGTGCCTGGCAATTAGGACTCCCTTCACCAGGAGATGCAATGCTTGTCAGATGCAAGCGCTCGAACCAACAAACAGGATTGAACAGCTGTTCATTCCCGCGGCGGCAATTTTTCTTCCCGCCCGGGAAGTTGAGATCATTCGCCTGAACAACGGTTCGTTGAGGTACTCTTGGCAGTCGCCCTGCAGTGCATTGGAGCGTCTAAACGCGCATATCCTAGAGAGCGAGATCATGCTTTCTACGAAAATCAGTCACACCCATATTGAGGGTTGGCGATTTGGGCAGGGCGAGTTGAATGAAGACCAGCGTGCCGTTCGTATTGCCGTTGGCGCGATCAAAGAGATACTGGAGATAATGGACGGCGATCTGGTCTTTACAAAAGACTATGATTCGGCGGGAAACGAATTGACGTCATCGGGCATGTCACCGAGGACCGTCTGGTTGTATCCACCTTCCGACATGTCCAGCCACAAGTCGCATACCGCGAACGGTGTCACTGAACGTGCATGGGATTGGTTCGGTGAGGTGACACGCACGAAGGCCTGAAAGGGTTGATACTGGAGGTTGGGTCAAAAATTACCGCTTCCCACCTCGAAGCCGCCAAATCCCCTCAGTCGTCGTCCATCGCGGGGGACAGCGACGCGTCGAGGTCGCGCGGCCGGATGAAGGCGACGAAACGCGCGCTCTTTGTATCGAGGTCGCGCCAGTCGGCGATATCGAGTTCGAGGCGGGCGAGTGCCGATGTCGGCAGTTTCTCCTCGACCTTGGCGCGCAGTTCGTCGTCGGGCGATTCGGGGACGAGTTCGAGGATCAGGTCCTCCAGCCCCGGATTATGGCCCACGATCAGCAAATTCTGCGAGTCCTTGCCGATGTCGCGGATTACATCGATCAGCGTCGCCGACGAGGCAAGATAGATGCGGCGGTCCCAATCGGGTTCGATTGCGTCGATTCCGGCGGCGGGTTGAAACAGATCGAGCGTTTCGGTCACGCGCACAGCGGGCGAGGCTATGATGCGGTCGATCGCCATCGCCTGCCGCCTTGCATATTGGCCGACGAGTTCGGCGCCGCGGCGGCCGCGCGCGTTGATCGGGCGGTCGAAGTCGCGTTCGACGGTCGCGTCCCAGCCCGATTTCGCATGACGCAGGATAGTCAAAGTCTTCAAAATCTCTCCCCGCGCCGCTGCGCCAGCCCCCGAGCCCAATAGCCTTGCTGCGCTGCCTTCTGCCGGAAACTCATGACGGTGAAAAGGCAGCAAACGCTCTTTTTCGCTGTTCGCCGTTCGCCGCCGCAACATGGTTCACGACCTCGTCGAGCGGCAGGCGGCGGATCGGCGTCCCGGCGGGAAAAGCGCTGAGCAGCCGCGACGGAAAGCTGGGCGACAGCATGACGAACTGTCCGAAATCGTCGGCGCGGCGGATCAGGCGGCCGAACGCCTGCCCGATGCGCGCCCGGATGACGGCGTCGTCATAGGCGCCGCCGCCCTGCGCCGCGCGCCGCGCCGCATGGAGGATGGTGGGACGCGGCCACGGCACCCCCTCCATGACCACGAGCCGCAACGATTCACCCGGCACATCGACCCCGTCGCGCAGCGCATCGGTGCCGAGCAGCGAGGCGTGCGGATCGGCACGGAAAATGTCGACCAAGGTGCCGGTGTCGAGCGGATCGACATGCTGGGCATAGAGCGGCAGTCCGGCGCGCGCGAGCCGGTCAGCGATGCGGGCGTGGACGATGCGCAGCCGGCGGATCGCGCTGAACAGGCCGAGCGCACCGCCACCCGACGCCTCGATCAGGCGGCTGTAGGCGCCGGCGAGGGCGGGGAGATCGCCGCGCGCAATATCGGTAACGATCAGCACTTCGGCCTGCCGCGCATAGTCGAAGGGGCTTGGCACTGCGAAATGGCGGACGCCGCCGTCGATGTGCCGCGCGCCGGTGCGGATGTCCGCGTCGGTCCAGCCGCTGCCTGCATCGTCGGTCGCTTGCGCGCCGCTGCGCAACGTCGCCGAGGTGACGAGCACGCCCTGCGCCGGCGCGTAGACGATGTCGGCGACGGGGCGCGCCGGATCGAGCCAATGGCGGTGCAGACCGATATCATATTCGCGCCCGTCGAAGCGGTCGACCGCCAGCCAGTCGACGAAGTCGGGGTCGGCCGGGCCGCCGACGCGCCCGAGCAGCGACAGCCACGCGCCGAGCGTGTCGATGCGCGTGCCGAGGCTGGCGCGGGCGCCGTCGACACGGGCGCGGGCCTGTCCGTCGAGCCAGTCGGGCGGATCGTCGACCAACGCGTCGAGCCGCTTGCCGAGCGCCATCAGCGGCCGCAGCAGCGCCTCGATCGCATCGCTCGCGTCGGCGGCAGCCGCCACCAGATCGGGGCCGGGATCGGCAAGTTCGGTTTCGAGGCCATAGCCGCTGTCGGCATTTTTCGGATCGGCGCCGCGTGCATAGACTTGCCCGCGCGCGGCGACGAGCAGCCGCTCGATCGCGCCCCAAGGGTCGTTCTCGGCAATGCGCGCGAGCCACCCGTCGCCGGGAAGCTGGCCCGCCGCCTCGATCGCCGCCTGAATCGCCGTGTCGCCGGCCTCGTCATAGCTTGCGACGTCGGCCAGCCGCGCCGCGAGACCGCGGCGGCGGCCGCGCGACTTGCCCTCCGGCCCCAACACCCAGCGGCGGATCTCGATCGCTTCCTGCCCGGTGAGCGCGGCGGCGAACATGCTGTCGGCGGCATCCCACAGATGGTGGCCCTCGTCGAAGATCAGCCGCGTTGCGGGGGCGCCGCCGTCGCGGGGCCGTGCGGCCTGCACCATCGTCAGCGCATGGTTCGCAATGACGATGTCGGCCTGCGCTGCCGAGCGGGTCGAGCGTTCGATGAAACATTTGCGGAAATGCGGGCAGCCCGCATAAATGCACTCGCCGCGCCGATCGGTCAGCGCGGTCGTGCCGTTGCGGCGGAACAGCGCGGGGAGCCAGCCGGGCAGATCGCCGCCCACCATGTCGCCGTCGCGCGTATACGCGGCCCAGCGCGCGACGAGCTGCGCCAGAACGGCCGCGCGGCCCGAAAAGCCGCCTTGCAGCGCATCCTCCAGGTTGAGCAGGCAGAGATAATTTTCGCGTCCCTTGCGCACCACCACCTTTTCGCGGTGCGTCCGGGCATCGGGGTATAGCCGCTCGGTCTCGCGCGCCAGCTGGCGTTGCAGCGCCTTGGTATAGGTCGACACGCAGACGCTGCCGCCCGACTGATCGATCCATTGCTTGGCGGGGGCGAGATAGCCCAGCGTCTTGCCGATGCCCGTGCCCGCCTCGGCGACCAGCATCTGCGGCCGGTCGCGGCGTTCGCGCGGTTCGAAGATCGCGGTCGCGGCGCGGGCATAGTCGCGCTGCCCCGCACGGCGTTCGGCGCCATCGCCGGTGAGCCGGTCGAGCCGGGCGGTCACATCGTCGGGATTGACCGTTACCTGGCGCGGCTGCGGGCGCGGGGCAGCTTCCTCCCATTCGGGCAGCCGCGCGAACAGCCAGCGCTCGCTGCGTTCGGGCGCGCCGATGCGCGGCTGCAGCAGCGGCGCCCACGGCCAGCGCTGGCGCGACAGCGCCTGCAGGCCGTGCCACGCGCCCTCGCGCTCGGGCCACGCGGCATCGCCCGCGCGATCGAGCATCGCGGCGGCGGCGCGCGGCAGGAACGCCGCAACATCGGCTTCGCTATCGGGCGGGGCGATGCCCATCGCGGCGGCGATCCCCGCCGGCGTCGGCACCGCGAAGCGCGCGGGAAACAGGAAAGCGAAGAGTTCGAGCAGATCGAGCCCCGACAGCTCGGGATAGCCCAGCCGGTCGCCCGTCAGCGTCGCGCCGAGCAGGACATGCGGGGTTGCGGCGACCGCCGCGATCGCTTCGCCGCGTCCGACGCGCTGGACGCGGCCCGATGCGTCGGCGATCCAGATGCCGACATGGCTCGCGTGGATCGCGGGGAGGGAGAGCGGATCGGGCGGCATTGCCCCACGCTAGGCACAAAAGGCGAACGCGGCAAGGCGGGTAAATCCGACGCGTCTTTAGGGCTACGCGGAAAGGTGGCTCAGCTTAGCCCGCGCCGTCCGAAACCTGCGCTGCGGTTGGACAGAAATATCTGCGCGGGATGCGCGCTGGCGGCGCTGCGCGCGCGTTCGAGCGCATTGAACAGCGGGCCGTGTGACAGTTCATAGGGAAAGCGAACGCCCATGCGGTCGAATTCGGACCACATGACGACCGCATAGACGACCTGGCCACCATAATGGATTTCGCAACGCGACCGAGCCGGCATGCTCGCGCCGTCGATGCGGGCGCCGCCTTCCGACAGGTCGCAGATGCGCCCTTCGATCTGGTTGAGCACGCCGTTGACGATCACCTCGATGGCGACCGGGGTGCGCTTGTGAGCGCGGGTGATGGGAGTGTGGGGACTCGTCATGGCCCGAGGCTAAGACGGACGTGGTTAATTTGGCGTAACCATGTTTGGCGCCGTTCCGTTGCGGCGTGCGGACAATTTTGCCTTTCGATTCGGGGGCGCTTGCCGCTATGGGCGCCCCATGACCGACTTGCACCTTCATCCTTCGCTGCGCGAGCCCGCGCAAACGTCCAAGGCCTGGCCGTTCGAGGAAGCGCGCAAGCTGATCAAACGCTATCCCGACGGCAAGCCCAGCGGCGCGCCGGTGCTGTTCGAAACCGGCTATGGCCCCTCGGGCCTGCCGCATATCGGCACCTTCAACGAAGTGCTGCGCACAACGATGGTGCGGCGCGCTTATGAAACGCTGACGGGCGGTGCGCCGACGCGGCTCGTGGCGTTCAGCGACGACATGGACGGGCTCCGCAAGGTGCCCGACAATGTACCGCAGCAGGAAATGCTACGCGAACATCTTGGCAAGCCGCTTACCGCGATTCCCGATCCGTTCGGCAAGTATGAGAGTTTTGCGCATCACAACAATGCGATGCTGCGCGAATTTCTCGACCGCTTCGGCTTCGAATATGAATTCGTCAGCTCGACCGAACGCTATCGCTCGGGCGCGTTCGACGATGCGTTGAAGAATGTCCTGCGCCACAATCAGGATATTCTCGACATCATGCTGCCGACGCTGCGCGCCGAGCGCGCCGCGACCTATTCGCCAATTCTGCCGGTGAGCCCCAAGTCGGGGATCGTGCTGCAGGTGCCGGTGACGGTCGTCGATGCCGATGCGGGCCTCGTATCGTTCGAGGATGAGGGCGTGACGATCACCCACAGCATCCTGTCGGGCGGTGCCAAGCTGCAATGGAAGGTCGACTGGGCGATGCGCTGGGTCGCGCTCGGCGTCGATTACGAGATGTACGGCAAGGATCTGACCGACAGCGGCATCCAGTCGGGCAAGATCGCCAAGGCGCTGGGCGGACGCAAGCCCGAGGGGCTGATCTACGAAATGTTCCTCGACGAAAAGGGCGAGAAGATTTCGAAGTCGAAGGGCAATGGCCTGTCGATCGAACAATGGCTGAGCTATGGCAGCGAAGAGAGCCTGGCTTTCTACGCCTATCGTGAGCCGAAGGCGGCGAAGCAGCTTCATATCGGCGTCATCCCGAAGGCGGTCGACGAATATCTGCAGATGCGCGGAAGCTATCCGGCGCAGGAACCTGACAAGAAGCTGGGGAACCCCGTGCATCACGTCCATGTCGCGCGCGGCGAAGATGTGCCCGACGCGGTGCTGCCGGTGACCTTCGGGCTGCTGCTCAACCTTGTCGCCGTGATGGGCGCCGATGCGGCGAAGGACCAGATCTGGCGCTACCTCGGCCAATATGTCGCGGGCGCCGACGCGGCGACCTGGCCCGAACTCGACCGGCTGATCGACAATGCGATGGCGTACAATCGCGACTATGTCGCCCCGACGCTGAAGCGCCGCAAGCCTGTGGGCGGTGAGGGCGCTGCGCTCAAGGAACTCGACGACCGGCTTGCCGCGCTTTCCGCCGATGCGTCGGCCGACGACATCCAGAACATCGTCTATGAGATCGGCAAGAGCGAAGCCTATGGCTTTGAAAATCTGCGCGATTGGTTCAAGGCGCTTTATGAAACGCTGCTCGGGTCGAGCGCAGGTCCGCGCATGGGCAGCTTCATCGCGCTGTTCGGGATCGACAACACGCGGCGCCTGATTGCGGAAGCTTTGGCATGATCGACATCTTCACCACCGGCGGGACGATCGACAAAGTCTATTTCGACGCGCTGTCGGAGTTCCAGATCGGGCCGGCGGCGATTCCCGACATGCTGCGAGAGAATAATGTTCATGTGCCGCACCGCGTCACCCAGTTGATGCGCAAGGACAGCCTGGAACTCACCGACGCCGACCGCGAGGCGATCCGCGCGGCAGTCGCCGCGAGCGATTCGGCGCATGTTCTCGTCACGCATGGCACCGACACGATGGTCGTCACCGGCCGGGCGCTGGCGGGAATTGCGGGCAAGACGATCGTGCTGACCGGCGCGATGCAGCCTGCGTCGGTGCGGGCGAGCGATGCCGAGTTCAATGTGGGCTTTGCGCTGGCGGCGGTGCAGACGCTGCCGCCCGGTGTCTATGTCGCGATGAACGGCATGATCTTTGATCCCGAGACCACGGTAAAGGATCGCGCGGGCGGCCGTTTCGTCGCGGCGGGCGAATAGCGCCGACTGTAACCTCGCGCGCGCGCCTCCGAATATAGGAGCATGGACGGACATATTGTCCCTCCATCCCGTCTTCGGAGGATAGCATGACCAACACGAAATTCGCCGCTGCCATTGCCGCTTCGGCCACTGCCCTCGCACTCGCCGGCGCCGCTTTGGCCGCTCCGGCGCCTGCCGGCAGCTCGGGCGCCGCGGTCGGCGCCAAGGACACCGTGCATTGCTATGGCGTCAATAGCTGCAAGGGTACGGCCGACTGCAAGACCTCGGCCAACGAATGCAAGGGTCAGAACGAATGCAAGGGCCATGGCTTCAAGGCCATGACCGCCGCCAAGTGTCTGACCGGCGGCGGCGTCATCGGCGACCTCGGCTGATGCCATTCCCTCCTGCGCGGCTCTGCACCGTGCAGGAGGGAATAATCGAGCCCGATCATGCCTCAAGATCAGCGGATCGCGATCCCGTCGCCCGGCTTCGGTTTGGGACTGCGCCCCGTCCATTATCCCGATTTCCTGGCGCGGCCCCAACCGGTCGAGTGGCTGGAGATCATATCGGAAAATTATATGGTGCCCGGCGGACGCCCGATGGCGACGCTCGACCGGATTCGCGCCGATTATCCGATCGTCATGCACGGTGTGTCGCTGTCGATCGGGTCCGACGAGCCGCTCGATAACATCTATCTGTCGGCGCTGAAGGCGCTCGCCGAACGGGTCGAGCCGCTGTGGATCTCGGATCATCTGTGCTGGACCGGGATCAACGCGCATAACAGCCATGATCTGCTTCCGCTGCCCTATGATGCACCGACATTGCAGTGCGTCGTCGACAATATCGGCCGCGTGCAGGATTATCTGGGGCGGCGGATCCTGATCGAAAATCCGTCGAGCTATGTCAGCTTTCGTGCCTCCGATCGCAGCGAATGGGATTTTCTGGCTGAAATGGCGGAACGTGCCGACTGCCTGCTGCTGCTCGACGTCAACAACATCTACGTCAGCGCGCGCAACCATGGCTTCGATCCGCTGGACTATCTGAGCGGCTTGCCCGCCGGGCGTATCCAGCAAATCCATCTCGCGGGCCACAGCGACATGGGCGATTATGTCATCGACACGCACGATGCAGCGGTATGCGATGCGGTATGGGATCTTTACGCCCGCGCCATTGCGATGGTCGGCCCCGTCGCGACGATGATCGAACGCGATGACGACATTCCGCCGCTGGCGGCGCTGTTGTCCGAACTCGAACGGGCCCGCAAGCTGGCGCAGGCGGCGCTGGAGCCGGTCGGTGGCTGACGCACTGTACGCCATCCAGCAACGCTTTCTCGCCGCGATCATGGGCGAGGATGCGGATGCCGAAGCCCTGATTGTCGATGACGCGCGCGTCGGCGCGGCCCGCCGGATCGGCATCTATCGCAACAATTACCGCGCGAGCCTGACCGGCGTCCTCGCCGATCATTTCGAGCGGCTGCACGCCTATCTGGGCGACGCGCAATTTGGCCATATCGCCGATGCCTATGTAAAGGCGCACCCGTCGACGACCCGAAATCTGCGCTATTACGGCGCCGCGCTGCCCGGCTTTATCGCGCATCATTTTCCGGAAGACGGCGAATTGGCCGAACTTGCCCGGCTGGACTGGGCGCTGCGCCACGCCTTCGACGCGCTCGACGCATCGCCGCTCGATGCCGGTGCGATCGGCATGCTCGGCGAGCAATGGGTCGGCGCCAGCCTCGCGCTGCATCCGTCGGCTCGGCTGCTCACCATGCACCATAATAGCGCGGCCCTGTGGAGCGCGCTCGACGCCGGCGAAGCCCCTCCGGCGGTGGCGGTTCTTGCCGCGCCCGTGGATGTGTTGGTGTGGCGCAGCGGACTCCAGCCGCATTTTCGCAGTCTGGCCGCGGTCGAGGCGGCTACGCTGGTGCGGATCGGGCGCGGCGCCAGTTTCGCGGATATCAGCGCGCATTTAGTGAACGAAGTTGAGGAAGCGACCGCGATGGAAACGCTGGCCGCGCTGCTCGCCCGGTGGCTGGCCGACGGCGTGCTGATATTGGCCGATCAGGCCGCAGCGGTAACTTGACGCAGCACCGCAGCGTAATTCGGCGCGATGGTCATCGCATCATGCTTGCCGGCGCGGCCGAGCGCGGCATGGACTTGGGGCAGGCGATAGCAGGGCACGCCCATGAAGAGGTGATGCTCGGCATGATAATTCACCCAATATGGCGCAACCGTCGCGCGCGCGAGCCAGCCGGCATGCGTCGTGCGCGCGTGGCTGAAGGGATCGTCGCTCCCTGTCGCGGTGCAGGCGTGTTCGGCGATGTTACGGATGCGCAGATAGAGCTGAAAGGTCGTCGCCAGTCCGGCAAACCAGAGCAGATAGGGCGTCCAGCCGTAGAGCAGCAGCGACGCCGCGAGCAATATGGCCTGAACGAGTAGAAAGCGGCCGACAGACCGTGTAACCGTCATCGCGCCGGCAACATCGATCGTGGGCGATGTGACGCCATCGTCGGATTGCTTGTTGAACGGCGTTCCAGCCTTGGTGCTCGCGCCTATTTTTTCTGCCCGTTCGCCGCGAAGCATTGCCCTCAATCCGACGAGCGCTAAGCGGAACTGGGCGATGCGTTGTTTGAAAAATGTCTGTCCGGTCAGGTCGCGAACAATCTTTCGCATCAGGCTGGCGCGGGTGGTCGGGAATGGCTTGGACAGCGCAAGGTCGGGGTCTTCGGCCTGCTGCGTATATTTATGGTGCTGGAGATGATAGGTGCGATAGGCGATCAGATCGGACCCGACCGCCGCTCCGGTGAGCCACTGCCCCAGAAAATTGTTGATCTTGCGATCGGGGTGCAGCGCGCCGTGCGCGGCGTCGTGCATCAGGATCGCAAAGCCGAGCTGTCGTCCGCCGACAACGATGATGGCGAGCAGCCAGGCCAGGGGATTGCCACTCCACGCCGCCAGGCCGATGGCAGCGACGCTGACGATCCAGCCGTGTGCGACGAGCCAGATGCCGTACCAGGCGGAGGGCTTGGTGATCGCCGCCCACTGCTGGCGGTCGAAAAAGCGATCGGGCGGCAAGAGGCGGACGGCGGGCATGCGCCGGTGTAACCCGTTGCGAAGCGAAACCCAACCCCTTCCATTTTGGCACAGCAATGGGGTTAACGATCCGCCCGCGGTAAGGATTTGGAAACCCCGCCGGCGACAGAGCGGTGGGCGGGACCAGATAGCGGGATTGGCGAACACATTGGGGGTCAGGCACAGCATCAGCCGGGGCGCAAGCGGCGGGTCGTCCGACGACGAATCGCTGTTGCAGACACCCGAATTCGTGGGGCGCATGATGCGCGTCGCGCAGCTGTGGCACTATGTGCTGATCGGCCGGACCGTCGCCTTCTTTGCCTTTGCTTTCGTCCCCGGCCTGTCGGGCTTCCTATCGCATCCGCTGCAATGGGCGACTTTGGTGGCCGGACTGCTGTGCGATGTCGCGCTTACCGTTATCGGCCAATGCTCTCGCTTGCGCTGGGCGCATCGGATCGAATGGCTGCCGACGCTTGCCGCCGCCTCGCTGGCGCTGGTCGGCGCAGGAACATTCTTCGTTTCAATCGGCACCTTCGCAGCGCTCGGGACGCCTGACGCGCTGTCCCACCTCGATGCCTTTTCGGCAATCCGGCTGGGTACCGTTCTCGTAGCCGCGGCCGCGGCGGCGATTGTGCGTCCGGCCTTCTTTGCCTTTGCCGGCGGCACCGCGATCGGCGGCGCGATCGGTATCGCATCTTGGCCGTTCGGGATTGCGGGTATCATCTTCCTCGGCATGCTCGTCGTGATGATGCGCGAGGATATCCGGCATCAGCGGCGCGCGACGCGCGTGCGCCGCCAGTCGGGAAGCGAGCAGCAGCGGGCGCTTGGACTGATGCGCGATTTCGAGCGCGCCGGACGCGGCTGGTTCTGGGAAACCGACCGCAACGGCGACCTCGTCTATATTTCGCCGACCGTCGCGGCGAAGCTCGATCGGCCGGCCGAAGACCTGCTCGGGCGCCCCTTTACTGACATGATCCGCAAGCGCGGCGGCGCCGACGAGAGCGAGGAGCGCACGCTGGGCTTCAGCCTGTCGTCGCGGACGCCGTTCAACGACCTGACGGTCCAGGCGGCGGTCGCGGGCGAGGAGCGCTGGTGGTCGATTTCGGGCCATCCGATTTCGAACGCGCTCGGTAATTTCCAGGGCTTTCGCGGCAGCGGCACCGACCTCACCGAAAAGCGCAAGTCCGAACAGCAGATCAATCAGCTCGCGCGGTACGACACGCTGACCGGCCTCGCGAACCGCCTGCATATCACCGATCTGCTCGAGCGCGCGCTCAAGAATCATCTCGGGCAGGCGCAGCCCTGCGCGCTGCTGCTGATGGACCTCGACCGGTTCAAGGCGGTCAACGACACGATGGGGCATCCTGTCGGCGACCAATTGCTGCAACAGGTCGCGGCGCGGCTGACGCAGGTCGTCGGCGACAAAGGGCAGGTGGGTCGACTGGGCGGCGACGAGTTCCAGATCGTGTTGCCGCAGATCACCCAGGTCGAAAAGCTGGCGGGGATCGCCAATGCGATCATCCTGAGCCTTGCCAAGCCCTTTCTGATCGAAGGCGAGCGCATCCGCATCGGATCTTCGATCGGCATCGCCATTTCGGAAAGCGACGGCATCGGCTCGTCGGCGCTGGTGCGCAACGCCGACCTTGCGCTCTATGCGGCGAAGGACGCCGGGCGCGGCGTCTATCGCTTCTATGCCGACGCGATGCATAATCAGGCAAGCGAGCGCAAGGCGATCGAAGATGCGCTGCGCGATGCGCTGGCAAAGGACGAACTGAAGCTGCTGTACCAGCCGATCGTCAACGTCGGCAGCGAACGGATCAGCGGCTTCGAGGCGTTGATCCGCTGGCAACAGGGCGGCGATGCGGTCATCAGCCCGTCGAAATTCATTCCGATTGCCGAAGAATCGAACCTGATCGTTCCGATCGGCGAATGGATCATCCGCACCGCTTGCGCCACGATCGCCCGGCTGGGGTCGGGGTATCGCGTTGCCGTCAATGTGTCGCCGCGCCAGTTCGCCAATGAAAAATTGCCCGCGACGATCCTGAGCGCGGTCGCTGCCGCGGGCATCCGGCCTGATCAGCTCGAACTAGAAATTACCGAAGGCGTCTTCCTCGATGAAAGTCCCGAAAATCTGGAGATGTTCCAACGGTTGAAGCGCACCGGGGTACGGCTCGCCCTCGACGATTTCGGCACCGGCTATTCGGCGCTCGGCTATCTGAAGAAGGCGCCGTTCGACAAGATCAAGATCGACCAGAGCTTCGTGCTCGGCGCGGCCGATCCCAGCAGCATGAACGCCGCGATCATTTCGTCGATTGTCGGACTGGCGACGGCGCTCAAGATGGAAACCACCGCCGAGGGGGTGGAAACGCACGACGATCTGGCGCTGATCCGCGGCCTCGGCTGCAGCCATGTCCAAGGCTATATCTACGGCAAGCCGATGACCGTCGAGGAAGTGCTGGCTTTGCTCGCCGACGGCAATGGCAAGGCGGTCGCGCAGGGTTACAAGAGTGCGCGCGAAGCGCGGATGCGGACCTTCCGGACGATCCAGATCGCGAGCGGCGGCTATCGCTATGAAGCGATTGTGCGTAATCTGTCGTCGCGCGGTGCGCTGATCGAAGGTTTGTGGAATGTCCCCGAAGGAACGTCGCTGTTGATCGAATTTGGCGCTGATGTGGTGATGGACGCCGAAGCGCGCTGGTCCGACGGGAACCGCGTCGGCGTCCGTTTTGCGCAAGCGGTCGACATCGGTGCGCTGGTCGGCGGCGCCGGGGCGAAGGAACGCCGGACAGGCGGGCGGATCGACCGCGCCGCCTGATCTCCCACGTCTCAGTCGGCGATACGTCCGCGCGCCATCACCCAGCGCACATGTTCGAGGGTCGTCACATCGCCGAGCGGATCGCCATCGACCGCGATCATGTCGGCAGACATGCCCGGTGCGATGCGGCCGATCTCGTTTTCCATCGACAGCAACCGGGCGGCGGTGGTCGTCGCGCTCGCCAACGCCTCGCGCGGGGTCAGCCCCGCCTTGACGAGCAGCGCGAACTCGCCAGCGTTGCGGCCATGTTCGAACACACCGGCGTCGGTGCCGAACGCGATCGGCACGCCCAGCGCCTTTGCCCGCGTCACGGCCTGACCCACGCGGCCGAGCGTCATGCGGACCTTTTCCTCGACAGTGGGGGTGTAGATGCCCTTGCCGAGCCGTTCGCGCACGCCCTCGAACGCCATCAGGGTCGGGACGAGATAGGTGCCTTTGGCCTTCATGACCTTGAGCGCCGGATCATCGGCGAAGGTGCCATGTTCGATGCTGTCGATCCCGGCGGCGGCCGCCGCCTCGATCCCCCGCTCGCCATGCGCATGCGCCATGACCTTGAGGCCCAGCGAATGGGCGGTATCGGCGATGCTGACGAGTTCATCATTGGAGAAATGCGCACCAAGGCCGCGGCCCTGCTGCGACAGGACGCCACCGGTCGCGGTGATCTTGATGACATCGGCGCCGGCGCGCGATGCCTTGCGCACCTTTTCGGCGCATTCCACGGCGCCCGTGCAGGTATATCCCTGATCGAGTATAGCGTGGACATCTTCGCGGAAGCCCGTGACGTCGCCATGGCCGCCGATGATCGACAAGGGCACACCGGCGGCGACGATCCGCGGTCCTTCGATCAAGCCTTCGGCGGTACCGCGGCGCAGCGAGAAGGCGGTATATTGCGCCGACCCCGCCTCACGCACGGTGGTAAAACCGGCGCGCAGGGTGATTGCGGCATTTTTGACGCCGACGACAACGCCCCATTCGTCGGGATCGACCGCCTCGTTGCGGAAATCGCCGCCCGGATCGCCGGTTAGATGAACGTGGAGGTCGATCAGGCCGGGAAGCAGCGTCTTGTCGCCCAGGTCGATGACATCAGCCCCTGCCGGCGCGGCAGCACGGCCCGGCTCGATCGTCATGATCCGGCCATCGGTGACGGTCACGGTCGACGGGCCGAGCGAAGGCTTGTCGGGATCGGTAATGACGCGCGCGGCATAGACGAGCGTCGTTTTCGCTTCGGCGGCAACCCCGCCCAGCATGGCGGCAACCGCCACGGCGGCGAGCAGGCTTTTCTTCAGCATGATGTCTCCCCTGTCTTTCGCCCACCGTGGCGCGACCGGAGCGCGAGGGCAAGGGGAGGGTGCATAAAAGAAGGGCCGGACGAACCGGCCCTTCAGTTTGGCTTCTGATAACCGAAAGGAATATTACCAGAAGAAGTCGTAGATCACGTCGACGACCTGACCCGTGTAGGTGTTCACGAGCAGCGCATCGTCATAATAGCGCACCCAACGATAGGGGCCGTAAGCGGGCGGCAGGCGATAATAGCCGGGATCGTTGATCCAGTACCGCTGGCTGTAGAAGAGCGAACCCAGCGAAAAACCGATGCTGAAGCGCGTGTAATTGCGGCCCCGGTACGGGTTGTAATAGCGCGGCATCCGGTAATAGCTCCGGTTGTGGTCGCGATAGCTGCGCCAGTCGTAGCGACGGTCGCTGCGCCAGCTGCGGTTCCAGTTGTTGCTGCGCCGATTGTCGTAACGACGGTCGTTATCATAGCGCCGGTTGTTATCGTACCGGCGGTGGTCGTTCCGGTCATAGCGCCGATTATCGTTGCGGTCGTAACGCCGGTCGTTCCTGTCATTGTCCTGACGATAGAAACGGCGGTCGGGCTGGCCGCTGCGATCGCGGCTGCGGTCTTTCGTGCTACCGCGCTGGCCTTGTCATTGCTGGCGCTGGCTGTCGCCGCGCTGACCCTGCCATTGCTGCGGGCGCTGCGTATCGCTGCGCTGTCCCTGACTCGGCTGCCCCTGCGGCGGCGCGCGCCGGTCGGTGCGGTAATTGCGCTGCTGCGGCTGGGCCTGCGGTTGCGGTGCGGGCTGGGCGGTCCGGTTCTGGCCGCGATTGCCGCCGTTCCAGTCGCCACGGCGGCCATCGGTCCCGCGCGAACCGCGGTGGTCGCCGCGATCGCCACGCTGGGCAATCTGAATCCGCTCGCCATTCGCCTGAGCGGCGGCGGGCGCGATGGGGGTGAGGATCGTCGCTGCGATCAGCAATCCTCCGAATGTCTTCTTCATTTCGGCACACTCCAGATCCATGTCCCATGCGGCACCCGGCCGATCGGGATGATGAATCGGAAATTACCGCCGGTCAGATGAGTGAGCGCTGAACCGGACTGTTGCCTGTCGTTCAGTTTCCCTCCGCCGGGCGCAGCGCCGGGACGGCGCGTGCGGCATCGTCGGGACGGATGCCCGGCGGCGGTGCGGCGGCGATGCGCTCCTCGCCCCGGATTACCCGGCCGGCGCGGCGGATCGCTTCGCGCATCCGGGGGTAACTGCCGCAGCGGCAGATGCCTGTCATCGCGGCGTCGATTTCGGCGTCGCTGGGGTTGCTGTTCTTGCGCAGCAGTGCGGCGGCCGTCATGATCATGCCCGACTGGCAAAAACCGCACTGCGGCACCTGTTCGGCGACCCAGCTTTGCTGGACCGGGTGACTACGGTCGCGTGACAATCCCTCGATCGTGGTGACGAAACGGCCCTCGCATTCGGCAATGGTCACAAGGCAACTGCGGATCGCTTCGCCGTCGATATCGACGGTGCAGGCACCGCAATCGCCCGTACCGCAGCCATATTTGGTCCCGGTCAGGTTCGACGCATCGCGCAGCGCCCAGAGCAAGGGCGTTTCGGGATCCATGCGATATTCGACCGGGCGGTCGTTGACCGAGAATTTCGTCATGCCGCCCGTCTTAGCGAAACGCGGTGATTAGTCACGCCAGCTCGTATCGATCTTGTCGACCTTGCGCACCATCGCGTCGAATTCGGCCTTGCCCGACTGGCCGGGAATCGCGGCCATATAGAGGTCGCGCTGATGGACCTTGATCACGTCTTCAGGGACGGTGATCGGCTTGCCCATGCTCATCGTTGCGAGCTGGATTTCGCAGGCGCGCTGGAGCGCCCAATATTTGATGAAGGCGTCGGTCAGCGTCTTGCCCATCACGACGGGACCGTGATTCTTCAGCATCAGGATGCGCTTGTCGCCCAGATTTTCGACGAGACGTTCGCCCTCTTCCTCGCGCACCGTCACACCCTCGAAATCATGATAGCCAAGCTGGCCCATGAAATTGCAGGCATAGAAGTTCACAGGCTGGAGCCCACCCTCGAGCGAACAGACCGCCGTTGTCGCGGTGGTGTGAGTGTGGATGATCGCATGGGCGTCGGGCAGCACGCGGTGGAACAGGCTGTGCTGGACGAAGCCCGCCTTGTTGACGTGCCAAGGATTGTCGGCGTCGACCTTGTTGCCGTCGATGTCGATCTTGATCAGACTCGACGCAGTCACTTCGCTGAAGTGCATGCCATAGGGGTTGATGAGGTAGCTGCCGTCCTCGTCCGGCACCTTCACCGTGATGTGGTTGAAGATCATTTCGTCCCAGCCCATCATCGCGAAAATTCGGTAGCAGGCGGCGAGTTCTAGCCGCGCCGTCCATTCGGCTTCGCTATATTTGCTGTTGCGCTTGAGCTGGGTTGCCATCGGGCGATCCTCTTCCTGTCGGTTTCGTCTTGCTACCTATGCCACAGGCGAGCGGGCGCGCGCAATGGCGGCGGCGGGCATCTGCGCGCGGAAGAGCGACGCTTTGCCGCGTGGGGGCTTGCATTTTGGCGCGAATCTCTCTAGTGGCCGCCCCAACGGAACGTCGCGCCTTTGCGACGCTCTTTTTATTGCCCGAATATCGGCGACCTATGGCAACCCGGATTTCCGCCGGAAGCCTCGGCCGTCTGACGAACAGGAGACGACACGGCGTATGCAGATCATCGTTCGCGACAATAATGTCGACCAGGCCCTCCGCGCGCTCAAGAAGAAGCTGCAGCGGGAAGGCGTGTATCGCGAAATGAAGCTGCGCCGTCACTACGAAAAGCCGAGCGAAAAGCGTGCGCGTGAACGCGCCGCCGCCGTCCGCCGCGCCCGCAAGATGGAGCGCAAGCGGATGGAACGCGACGGTATCAAGTAAGACCGTCTTCGATACGAAATCCTGTTTCGTAAAAGGGCGCTGCGGCAACGCAGCGCCCTTTTTCTTTGCCGGTGGCGCGGGGCTTATCCCAGCGCTTCGACTTCTTCGGCCAGCGCCAGCCAGCGATCCTCGGCTGCGGCCTTTTCCGCGCGCAACGCGTCGAGCTTTGCCGTCAGGGCACTGAAACGCGCATTATCGCGCGTGAACAGACTGCCGTCGGACAATTCGGTTTCGATGCCCGCCATCTCCTTCTCGATCTCCTCGATACGGCCCGGAAGCAGGTCGTAGTCGCGCTGGTCCTTGTAGGAGAGTTTCCGGCGTGCCTGCGGCGGTGGGGGCGGCGCGGTATCGGCGCCGGCCGCCTTGGCTTTCGCCGACGCGGGCTTGCTGCGCTTGGCTTCCCAGTCGGCATAGCCGCCCGCGACGATATCGACCTTGCCCGAGCCGTCGAGGCCGAGGGTGACCGTTACGGTGCGATCGAGGAAGTCGCGATCGTGGCTGACCAACAGCACGGTTCCCGCATAGTCGGCGATGACCTCTTGCAAAAGGTCGAGCGTTTCGAGATCCAGATCGTTGGTCGGTTCGTCGAGGACGAGCAGGTTCGATTCGCGCGCGAATTCGCGGGCGAGCAGAAGCCGGGAGCGTTCACCGCCCGAAAGCGCGGCGACGCTAGCCTCGGCAACCGAAGGATCGAAGAGGAAGTCCTTGAGGTAACCCTGGACATGCTTCTTGACGCCGCGCACCTCGACCCAGTCGCCGCCGTCGGCGAGGATGTCGCGTACGGTCTTTTCGGGCGACAGCAGGCTGCGCTGCTGATCGATGACGATGCCGTCGAGCGTGGGGGCGAGGGTGACCTTGCCCTCGTCGGGTTCGATTTCGCCAGTGAGCAGCTTGAGCAGCGTCGATTTGCCCGCGCCATTGGCGCCGACGATCCCGATGCGATCGCCGCGCTGGACGCGAAAGTCGAAGTCCTTGATGATCGTGCGGTCGCCGAAGCGCTTGCTGATGTGGTCGGCGACGATCACCGATTTCGAGCGGACGTCGTCGTTGGCCAGGCCGAGCTTGGCGACGCCGGGACCGCCGATCATCGCCGCGCGCGTGGCCCGCATCTCCATCAGCTTTTCGAGCCGGCCCTGGTTGCGGCGGCGGCGCGCCGTCACGCCGCGCTGGAGCCAGTGTGCTTCCAGCTTCAGCTTCGCATCGAGCTTTTCCGCGGCGCGCGTTTCTTCGGCATAGATGGCCTCCATCCACGCATCGAAGCCGCCGAAGCCGATTTCCTTGCGCCGGATGCCGCCGCGGTCGAGCCAAAGGGTCTGGCGGGTCAGGCGCGTCAGAAAGGTGCGGTCGTGGCTGATGGCGACGAAGGCGCCGGAGAAGCGCGAGAGCCAGCCCTCGAGCCAGTCGATTGCGGCGAGGTCGAGGTGGTTGGTCGGTTCGTCGAGCAACAACACGTCGGGGTTCTGCGCCAGCGCGCGCGCGATGGCGGCGCGGCGACGCTCGCCCCCCGATGCGCTCGCCGCTTCGCGTGCCATGTCGATGCCAAGCTGGTCGGCGATCGCCGCCACCTCATGCTCGGCGGGCGGGTTCGCGCCGCCGATCGCATAGTCCATCAGCGTCGCATAGCCCGTGAAATCGGGTTCCTGTTCCAGCAGTACGACGTGGGTACCGGGGACGATCGTCCGCTTGCCCTTGTCGGGCTCGATGCGTCCGGCGAGCAACTTGAGCAGCGTCGTCTTGCCCGCGCCGTTGCGGCCGATCAGTGCGAGCCGATCGCGCGCGCCGACATAGATGTCGAGATCCTGAAACAGCCAGCCGGTGCCCTGCACCAGGGCCAGGCCTTCGTAAGAGAGAATGGGAGCTGCCATGATGAACGGCTCGCTACATAGGCGTTCAGCGTCATGCAAGCGCCGAGCGCCCAAAGGCGGGAACGGGCCCGCTCCGTCCTGCGTATGGGGTAGGTATCCACGATCGGCCGGGGGTCCGGCCTACAGGAGTTTGACATGACCAAGCATATGTTCACCGCCATGGCGACCGGCATCGCGCTGCTGGCTGCGACGCCGGCCATTGCACAGCAGGGAGGTTCGACGGTGACGACAGCGACAACGGAAGGCCCGATCCTGAGCTTTAGCGTGAGCGAGGAAGTGCGTTCGCGGCCCGATCAGGCGACGGTGGGCGCCGGCGTGACGACGACCGCGCCGACCGCAGTCGAAGCGATGCGGCTCAATGCCACCGCGATGGACAAGCTGATCGCCGCTGCCAAGGCGCGCGGGATCAAGGCCGAGGATATTCAGACGAGCGGCATCAGCCTGTCGCCGCAATATGACTATAATAATCGTAGCGACGGTCAGCCGCCGCGCTTCCTGGGCTATCAGGTCAGCAACAGCGTGCGGGCGACGACGCCGAAGATCGACGATATCGGGCCGCTGCTCGATGCGCTCGTCGCGGCGGGCGGGACCAATATCGATGGCCCCTGGTTCGCGATGAAAGACCCCGATGCGCAGCTTGTCGGCGTTCGCGGCGCGGCGATCAAGGCCGCCGAAGCGAAGGCGGCGGACTATGCCAAGCTGGCCGGCTATCGCGCCGCCGAACTGGTTTCGATCAGCGAAGGCGGCGCGGTCGGTGGACCGGTGCCCATGCCGCGCGTGCAGATGATGGCCGCAGAGGCCAAATCGACGCCGGTCGAGCCGGGTCAGGTCGGCAACACGTTGACGCTGAGTTTCCAGTATCGACTGGTACGCTAAAGGCTTGGGCCGTGTCTCGGTAGGCGCCGGGGCACGGTCGGCCGGATCAGCCTAGCTCGCCCTCGGCCCATGGCCAGGCGCGTTCGCGGAACCATTTGGTGATGATATATTTGCGGCCCTTGCGCACCTTCATCCCGTGATGGAGCGTCTCTGGGTTCGGCTTTCCGTCCGCGCGGACATTGTTCCACGCGACGAGTTTGCCCGTTTCGGGCTGGTGCATCTTGCCCGTGGCGAGAAAGCGCGTCGCACCGCCAGCCTCGGGCTGGTTTAAATAGACCATCAATGTCCAGGTGCGCTGTCCGGGAATCGCGCAATAGGTCTCCCAGTCGGCGCCTTGCGGGTCGAAATAGTCGGTATGCGCCTTGAATTCCTGCCCCACATCATAGCGCTGCCCCTGTAGCGGCTCGCCATGATCCAGCGGTATTCCGGTGATGTCGTGCAGCCGAGCGTTGACCGTCCGCACCAGCGGATCGCGGTGATCGAGGTCGCAGGTCGTGCTGGTCCGGAACGCTTCGTCGCCATTGGGATCGGCAATCGTCGAAGGGCGCACGTCGCGGTCGATCTGCGCCATCAGCCCGGCGCATGTTGCGGGATCGAGAAAACCCGCCAGCATGAATTGTTGCAGCTTGGAAGTCGGCGCGCGTCGGATGCCGGGAAGCAGCGCGAGCCGCTCGGCGGTGCGGTCGGCGCCCGATGGCGCCATATCGACATGCTCGTTTCCGGACATGGCCTCTTTTAGGCGGCGTTGGCCATGCGAACAATGCTTGACGAAAGGGGTAGCCGCGCCTATCGCCGCGCGCTGTCGCAGGCGGTCTCGCCCGGCATATGGCGATCGTAGCTCAGTTGGTTAGAGCACCGGTTTGTGGTACCGGGGGTCGCGGGTTCAAGTCCCGTCGATCGCCCCATTTTCAAAGCTTTTCGTTGATCGGAAAACCGGCGATCCCTTTGGGGGTGACTCGCGCGGGCTATTTCATTATTACGTCCCTACGTAATTTTTTAACGCGAGGGTGACGCCATGTCCGCAGTCTGGGATTTCGCCGATTTCGACGATCATGAACATGTTCACATGTTCCGCGATCGCGACAGCGGACTGACGGCGGTCATCGCCGTGCATTCGACCCACCTCGGCCCCGGCGCGGGCGGGGTGCGCTTCTGGCACTATCCGCAGCGGTCGGCCGCGATCGTCGATGCGCTACGCCTCTCGCGCGGCATGAGCTATAAGAATGCGATGGCGGGGCTGCCGATGGGCGGCGGCAAGGGCGTAATCCTGGCCGACGAAGCGGGCACCAAGACCCCCGAATTGCTCGCCGCCTTCGGGCGCGCGGTCGAATCGCTGGGCGGCGCCTATGTGACCGCGGAAGATGTCGGCATCACCGACGCCGACATGGTCCAGATCGCGAAGCAGACCAAACATGTCAGCGGCCTGCCGGTGGCGAGCGGCGAGGCGGGGGGCGACCCCGGCCCCTATACCGCACTCGGCGTCTATCTGGGCATAAAGGCGGCGATCCGCGAAGGGCTGGGTACCGACAGCGCTGCGGGCGTGCGGATCGCGATCCAGGGGGTAGGCAGCGTCGGCGGCGGTGTTGCGCGGCGGCTCGCGGCCGAAGGCGCGAAGCTGACCCTTGCCGACGTCAATCTGACGCGCGCAAAGGCGCTGGCAGAGGAATTGGGTGCCGATCTCGCCGACTCGGCCGCGATCATGGAAATCGAAGCCGATGTGCTCAGCCCCAATGCGCTGGGGGCGATCCTGACCGAACGCAGCATCGAAAAATTGCGCGTGCCGATCGTCGCGGGCGGGGCGAACAACCAGCTCGCGACCGCCGCCGACGGGCAGCGCATCCACGATCGCGGCATCGTCTATGCACCCGATTATGTGATTAACGCCGGCGGCATCATCAACGTGGCGCTCGAATATCTGGGGCAGGGCAGTCAGGAGGAGGTCGAAAGCCGCATCCACCTGATCCCGGGTCGCCTCGCCGAGATCTGGGCCGAGAGCAAGGCAAGCGGCACGCCGGCATCGACGGTGGCGGATCATATGGCGCAAAAGCTGATCGGGCGGCGCTGACGACCGGCCGGTTGCAACATGGGATGGCGCGCGCGCCAAAACGCGCTAAGCCGCTCCCATGAAGCGGCATTTCTATCTGGTTTCGGGATGGGCCTCATTGGGGCTCGGCGCGCTCGGCGCGTTTCTGCCGCTGCTGCCAACCGTGCCTTTCGTGATCCTTGCCGCCTTCTGTTTCGCGCGCTCGTCACCGCGCCTTGAGGCCTGGTTGCTCACGCATCCGACCTTCGGACACCATATTGTTGCCTGGCGCGAGAAGGGGGCGATCAGCCGCCGCGGCAAGCTTGCCGCAAGCGCCGCCTTTGTTTTCAGCATTGCGCTGGCGCTGCTCTTTGCGCCGTGGCCGTGGATGATGGCGCCGATCATCGCGGCCATCGTAACGGGAAGCTGGATATGGACAAGGCCGGAGGCATAGCCCCCGGCCTTGGCCGTTTCAGCAATGTCGTCCGAGCTTAGAAGTCGACCGACACACGCCCATAGACGAAGCGACCGCTGAAGCCGAACGGCGACTGCGACGAATAGGGCAGGAAGCTGTTGTTCGTTCCAAAGTTGACCCCGTTTACCGTCCCGTAGGGCAGGCGGTCCGGATATTCGTCGAGCAGATTGTTTGCCCCGACAGCCAGACCCACAGTGTCGAACAATTTGTAGCGCAGCTCGAGATCGACAACCCATTTTGGCGACAGCGTGATATCACCTGGGGCGTCGCCCTTGCCGACCCGGATATCGTCGCGGACCGCCGGGTTGCTCAGGGTAACGGGCTGACCGTTTGCCGCGACCGAGGTCACGCCGTCGGGAAGGAAAACGCTCCCGTAGCGGTTGGCATTCACCGTCAAGCCGAAGGCGCCGATGTCCCAGCTGATGCCCGCGTTGAACTTGTTGCTCGGCTGGCCGTCGGTCAGTCGAAAGCTTTCCTGTCGTGCATAAAGGCGCTGTGCGTCAAAGGCCGAAAAGGCGCGGCGGTCGGTAATCTTTGTGTCGTTGATATTATAGCCGACATTGATGCGCAGCGTTCCGAGGCCGAAGTCCGGTACGCGATAGCTACCGACAATATCCAGGCCCTGCGTTCGCGTGTCGATCCCATTGATGAAGAAGCGTGCCGATGTGCCCTGCACATTGGCAGCCTGAAGGATCGCGACGACATCGGCGCCTTGCAGATTTTCGGTGAGCGTGATGCGGTCCTTGATCTTGATGCGGTAATAATCGACCGTCAGGCTAAGCCCTTGGACCATGTTAAAGGCGATGCCGCCGCCGAAGTTGACCGATTTTTCCGGCTTTAACGGCTGCGCGCCGAGTGCGACGGCAATCGGCGACGCCACCGGGAAGGTGCCGATCTCGATCAGCGTGCCGCCGACATTGTTCGTCGAGGTGGTCGAGAAAAACTGCTGCGCCATCCCCGGTGCACGGAAACCGGTCGAAACCGACCCGCGAAAAGCAAGCCCGTTGACGGGTTCGAACCGCGCCGCAAGCTTTCCGTTTACCGTGTCGCCGAAGTCCGAGAAATGTTCGTAGCGGCCGGCGGCCTGGACGTTGAACATATCGCTGATATCGGCATCGAGTTCGAGATAGCCGGCAAAGCTGTCGCGCGATTTGTCGATCGCGGTGGTCGGCGAAAAGCCGGGGAACACCTGCGCGCCCGGCGCCGCGCCGTTCGAGAAGGTGTAGGGGCCTGCGATATAGCTTTCGAGCTGCCCCGGAACGATCCGGTAATTCTCGTTCCGCCATTCCGCGCCGAGCGCCAGCGTGGTGCTGCCGATCCCGACGTTCAGGTCGCGGCTTGCGTCGAGGTTGACTGACGTCTGCCCCGAACGGAGACCGCCAGCGTCGAACTTGCGCGGGCTATGCAGGCTGCCGAGCGAGGTGTTGATGCTGTCCTCGACACCATAATCGAGCCGGTTCGATCCATAATTAACCGACAGGTCGAGGTTTCAGCCCGCAGTTTCGCCGCGCAGCCCGCCGGCGATGGCGATGTCCTGAATGGTGCTGGTGATCAGCGGCAGGAAGCCGTCGGGATAGATCGGCTGGCCACCATTGTCCCAGTCGGCGTTGCGCGAGTCGAGCGAGCGACGGTAGAAGCCAGCGCCATTGGCGTCGCGGATGCCGTAGCTGCCGAAGCTGTAGAGTTCGAAGCTATCGCCAACATCCATCCCGGCGTTGAAGAAGAAATTCATGTCCTTCGATTCGCCGTCGCCGAAGCGGTGTTCAAAACGGTTGAAGGTCACTTCGCGCGGATCACCCGCACCGGCATAGTTGCGGCGCAGATCGGGGCCCGATCGGTTGGTCGGCGAACGGTCCTTATATTCCGCCGTGAAGTTGAAATAGCCGCCATCTCCCACCGGCAGACCGATGTTGGTCGCCATGGTGAGCGTTCCGCCGTCACGGCGTTTGCGATCATTATCGGACAGCGTGATGACCGGATTTTCGCTGGAGCTGCCGGTCAGGGTCGGCGAAACGCTGGCGACGTCCTTAACATCCTCCATCGTTGTGATATATTTGCCGTAGGTGATCTGCGCGCGTCCTCCGACGCTTTTCTTGAGCTGGATGTTGATAACACCCGCAATCGCGTCCGAGCCATATTGCGACGACGCCCCGTCGCGCAGCACTTCAATACGCTCGATCGCCATCGGCGGAATCGTGTTCATATCGACGCCCGCCGAGCCGCGTCCGATCGAACCATTCAGGTTGAGCAGCGACGACAGATGGCGGCGTTTGCCGTTCACGAGCACGAGCACCTGATCGGGCGCGAGGCCGCGCAGCGTCGCCGGACGCAGCGAGTCCGTTCCGTCGGTCAGCGACGGTTGCGGAAAATTGAACGAAGGCACGAGCTGGTTGAGCAGCCGGTTCGTTTCGGTCGTCCCGCTATTCTGCAGCGATTCGCTCGAGATCACGTCGATCGGTACGGTGCTGTCGGCGATCGTTCGGTCGGTCCGGCGGGTGCCGGTTACGATGATCGTTTCGTTCGCATCCGTGTCGTTGGCGCCTTGCTGTGCGAAAGCCGGTGCAGTCCACCCGCTTGCGACCAGAGCGGTGGCGAGCGCGAGGCTCGATAATTGGGTCGTGTTTTTCATGGTCATCTTTCCCTGTTGATTGCCCCTAGAGACGACCTGCACAGGTTTGATGAGAAATGCCGACGCTTCCACCCCTCACGCGGTCGAACGAGGCGCTATTATTTCGTTTTGGTGACATCTGTGGCAATTGAGCCACACAATCTCCGCACGCCAAGTAATTTTATGTCTCCTAAGCATTGCTATCGATATCATTCGTGCGCACTGCCGATGGCGTCAATTGTCTAGACCGCGGGCGTGCGCTCGCCTAAGGCTCGGCGCGCGATGCACGCCTATGCGAATCCGACCCGTTTTCTGGCCATTGCGCGTCCGCTGACGCCGTGGCTGCTGTGGCTGGGACTGGCGTTCCTGCTCGCCGGGGCGTGGGCCGGGCTGACGGTGGTGCCGGGTGAAGCCAAGCAGGGCGAAACGGCACGCATTCTCTATGTTCATGTTCCTGCCGCCTGGCTCGGCATGGGTGGTTGGACGTCGCTCGCTCTTGCAGGGCTGGTGCAGCTCGTGTGGCGGCACCCGCTGGCCGGGATTGCCGCGCGTGCGATCGCGGTGCCCGGCATGCTGTTCACCGCGCTTTGCCTTGCGACCGGATCGATCTGGGGAAAGCCCACCTGGGGCACCTGGTGGGAATGGGACGGGCGCATGACGTCGATGCTCGTCCTCTTGTTTCTCTATGCCGGTTTCGTCGCTTTGACGACGGGCGACGAAAGCGAGCGGCAGGGTGGAACGCTGTCGCGCGGGGCCGCGATTTATGCGCTGGTCGGCGCGATCAACATCCCGATCATCAATCGCAGCGTTGTGTGGTGGAACAGCCTGCATCAAGGGCCGAGCATCACCATGCGCGGATCGAGCATCGACGGCAGCCTGTTGTGGCCGCTGGGCTTGACCTTGGCCGGATTTTCGCTGCTATTCGGGGCGATCGTGCTGATGCGCATGCGGCGGATCATCGCCGACAATCGCGTCGCTGCGCGTCTGCGCCGACTGGCCGACGATGAGGGGACCGACTTTTGACCGGCGTCATAACCGGAAACGGCCAATGGGCCTATGTCGCGGCGGCCTATATGCTGACCGCGCTCCTGACCGGAGCGGTGATCTGGCATAGCTGGCGGGCGATGACGAAGGCTGAAAGGCGTAGCGACGCGCTGCGCAGGGACCGGGCATGAAGGCGAAACATCAACGACTGATCCTGGCGGCGGTGGCGCTGTGCGGGGTCGGCGGCGCGGGGGTTCTCGCGGCAAGCGCGCTGCGCGACGAGGCGGCCTATTTCCGCACGCCCGCCGAAGTTCAGGCCGGCAAAACCGAAGTGGGCGAGGCGATGCGGCTGGGCGGAATGGTCGCGGCCGGCAGCATCAGGCATCAGCCCGACGGCGTGACGATCCGCTTCGTCGCCACCGACGGCAAGGCGTCGATCCCCGTCGAGTACAAGGGCATCGTCCCCGATCTGTTTGCGGAAAATTCGGGAATGGTCGCCGACGGCCGGATGCGGGCCGACGGTATTTTCGTGGCCGACCGTATCCTCGCCAAGCATGACGAACGCTATATGCCGCCGCAAATGGGCGATATGCCCAAGGCCATGAAAGCGGCGCCGAAAGCATGATCGCCGAACTGGGTCTCGCGCTGTTGTGGATGGCGGCGGCGCTCGCCTGCCTGTCGCTGGTCGCCGGCAGCCTCTATCTGCGGAACGGGAAGAGCGATCTTGCGGCCCTCGTCCGGCCCGCGAGTGTCGCGCAGGGCGTTTTGACCGCCGCGGCCTTCGCGATGCTGATCGCGCTTTTCGTGCGATCCGACATGTCGGTCGAACTGGTGGCGCGCAACAGCCACAGTTTGAAGCCGATGCTGTTCAAGGTCGCGGGCGCCTGGGGCAATCATGAAGGGTCGATGCTCCTATGGCTCACGATCCTCGGCCTGTCGGGCGCGCTCGTTGCGATCTTCGAAAAGCGGCTGCGCGAGGATACGCTGGTCGCAACGCTTGCTGCGCAGGCAGCGCTGAGCCTCGGCTTTTTTGCGTTTCTGCTCTTTTCATCGAACCCCTTCAAGCGGCTGCCGATCGCGCCGCCCGACGGGCAGGGGCTGAACCCGCTGTTGCAGGATCCCGGGCTCGCCTTTCACCCGCCGACGCTTTACGTCGGCTACGTCGGTTTGTCGGTCGCCTTCAGCTTTGCGGTCGGCGCGCTGATCACGCGCGAGATCGGCCCGGCCTTCGCGCGCGCCATGCGGCCGTGGGTCTTGGGAAGCTGGATTTTCCTGACTCTGGGAATTACCGCCGGCAGCTATTGGGCCTATTACGAGCTGGGCTGGGGTGGCTGGTGGTTCTGGGACCCGGTCGAAAATGTATCGCTCATTCCGTGGCTTGCAGGGGCGGCGCTGCTCCACTCGGTGAGCGTGACCGCGACGCGCAACGCGTTGCGCGCATGGACGGTGATGCTCGCGGTTGTCGCTTTCTCCATGTCGATGGTCGGCACGTTCATCGTGCGGTCGGGCCTGCTCACGAGCGTCCATAGCTTTGCCGTCGATCCCGAGCGCGGAACATTTCTCCTTGCGCTGATGGCGATATATATCGGGGGCGCATTGACGCTGTTCGCGCTGCGCGCCAGCAGCGTCGCCGAAGGAAAGAAGTTCGCGCTGCTCAGTCGCGAAGGTTCTTTGGTCATCAACAATCTGTTGCTGACGACGATCCTCGCGCTCGTCCTGCTCGGTACGCTCTATCCGATCGTCGCCGAGGCGATGGGCGAAAAAATCTCGGTGGGACCGCCTTATTATAACAAAGTTGCGGGCCCGCTTGCGCTGATCCTGTGTCTGGTCATGGTGGCCGGTCCGCTGCTCGCCTGGCGCAAGGATGATGGGCGCAAGCTGTGGTCGCGACTTCCTGCCGCGATCTTTGCCGGGTCGGCGGTGCTGTTCGGTCTGATCCTGTTCGGCGGCAAGGTCGGCGTGCTGCCGCTGCTTGGCATGACGGTCGCCGGGATCGTGGCGGTCGCCAGCCTGGCGCCGCTGTGGGGTCGCAACCTGCGCCGGACGCCGCTGCCGACATGGGGCATGGTGATCGCGCACTTCGGCGTCGCAGTCGCGCTTGCCGGGATGGCCGCCGAAAGCGCATTCATCAAGGAACGGCTGGTGGCCGCCGCGCCGGGCGAGACCGTCACCGTCGATGATTTCACGGTGAAGTTCGTCGGCGTCCGCCCGATCGCTGGCCCCAATTATACCGCGGTCGAAGGAACGCTGATCGCGACAACGCCTTCCGGACACAGCTTCACCCTGCGGCCCGAGGCGCGAACTTTTCCCGGGCTGATGGGCGGCGCGCCAACCGAAACCAATGAGGCTGCACTGCTGACGCGGCCGGGCGGGCAGCTTTATGCTGTGCTCGGCCAGCCCGTCACCGGCGCCGATGGCCGAGCCGATCGCTATCAGCTTCGCCTGTGGTGGAAGCCGCTGGTCTGGTGGATCTGGCTGGGCGGGGCCTTGATTGCGATCGGTGCCGCGCTGTCGCTGCTCGGCCGCGCCCAATTGCTGACCCTGTGGCGCAGTCACCGCGCGCGCAAGGCCGAAGGGCGCTACGCATGAAGACCCGCTGGATCCTGTTCATGCCGTTGGCGATTACCGCGCTGCTATTCGGGGCCTTCATCTATCGCCTGACGACTCCGCCCGAAACGCTGATCCAGTCGCAGTGGATCAACAAGCCGATGCCGTTGTTCGACCTGCCGCCCGCAACTGCCGGCGTCGAAGGCCTGAAAAGCAGCGACCTTGCCGACGGGCGGCCGCGCCTCGTCAACGTCTTTGCCAGCTGGTGCATCCCGTGCCGCGCCGAGGCGCCGCAGCTTGAGGCGCTGAAGGCCGCGGGCGTGCCGATCGACGGAATCGCGATCCGCGACCGGCCCGACGATGTGGCGCAATTCCTGCGGGAAAATGGCAATCCCTTCGACCGCATCGGGTCGGATGTGCAAAGCAGCGTCCAGATCGCGCTCGGCTCGTCGGGCGTCCCCGAAACCTTTCTGATCGACGGAAAGGGGATCATCCGCGAACAGATACAGGGCGTAATCCTTCAGGAGCAGGTGCCGGAAATCGTCGCCAAGCTGGAGAAGATGAAGTGAGGGGCTGGACCATCCTGCTCGCCTCGCTTGTTCTGGCCGCTGTGCCTGCGGCCGCGCAGGATCGCCTGCCGCCGGCGCCCTATGCCTATCAGGAGCTTCCTGATCCCGCGCAGGAGGAAAAAGCGAAGGCACTCATGGAAACGCTGCGCTGCCTCGTCTGCCAGGGGCAGTCGATCGCCGACAGCGATGCGCCGCTCGCCGGCGACATGCGGCATGAGGTGCGCACCAAGATTGCCGCGGGAGAAAGCCCCGAGGCGATCCGCAAATGGCTGGTCGCGCGCTATGGCAATTGGGTCAGCTATGATCCGCCGTTCGATGCGGCCACCGCCCTGCTGTGGCTCGGCCCGCTCGCTTTTCTTTTGCTCGGGGGATGGCTGGCCTTCGGACGCTTCCGCCGCGACGCGGGCGATGCGGAGAACGCTCCATGATCTGGATGTGGATATTGCTTGTCGCCTTGGTCACGCTGGGCGCCATCTTCTTGTTCGGCAAGCTGCCGGCAGCGGCTCGGCCGCTCGCTGTCGCTGCGGTCATGGTGGGCGTCGCCGGTTATGCGTTGCAGGGTAGCCCATCCTTGCTCGGCAAGCCTATCGTAGCGCCCGAACAGCTTGAAGGTTTCGGCGAGGCGATCACCGATCGTCAGCAGGGTATGGCCGACCGTTTTGGACCGGCCGCACAGTGGATCGCGATGTCAGATGGCTTTGCGCGAACCGGCAAGACGGCGCTCGCTGCGCAAACGCTCGAAAAGGGGCTGGAGCGTTATCCCGACAATGTCGATCTTTGGGTGGGCTTGGGCAATGCGCTTGTTGCGCATGGCGGCGGCGTGATGTCGCCCGCCGCCGCGCTCGCGTTCGATGAGGCCGCAAAGCGCGATCCGAACCATCCCGCGCCGCCTTTCTTTGCGGGCCTTGCGATGGCGCAGAGCGGCGATCTGAAAGGTGCGGACGCGGTGTGGAGCCAGCTTCTGGCGCGCACCCCGCCCGATGCGCCGTGGCGCGCGGACCTCGAGATGCGGCTGGCCCAATTGCGACAGGCGATGGGGCCGGACCTGTCCCCCAATGCGCCGACCGGGCCTTGATTCAATGCTATTCCTGTCTCTCCCGCTGGTCTAAGGCGCGCCAATGACTGTCGAGTCGCAACAGGGTCAGGCAAGCGCCGAAAGCGCCGCGCCCACCGGAATCGAAATGGGCCAAACGGGTCACGGCCATCACGGTGACGGCACGCTGAAGCTGGCGGTCGGCGCCGTCGGCGTCGTTTTCGGCGATATCGGCACCAGCCCGCTCTACGCTTTCCGCGAAACCTTCGCCGGCCATCATTCGATCGAAGCCGACCAGCTGCACATCTATGGCGTGCTCAGCCTCGTCTTCTGGTCGATGATGCTCGTCGTCACTTTCAAATATGTGATGACGATCATGAAAGCCGACAACAAGGGCGAGGGGGGCAGTCTGGCGCTGCTCGCGCTGATCAGTCGCTCGTCGGGCGGTGCCCGATGGACCTGGCCGATCGTTTTGCTCGGCGTTTTCGCCACCGCGCTCTTTTACGGCGATAGCATGATCACTCCGGCGATGTCGGTGTTGTCGGCCACCGAAGGCCTGCAATATGTCAGCCGCGGTTTCGAACCCTATATCGTCCCGATCGCGCTTGCGATCCTGATCGGCCTCTTCGCGATCCAGTCGCGCGGAACGGCGAAGGTCGGGATGCTTTTCGGGCCGATCATGCTCGGCTACTTCCTGATGCTCGCGGTGTTGGGCGTGATGCATATCGTCGATCATCCGACGATCGTCATGCACACGCTGAACCCCATCAATGCGATGCGCTTTTTCTATTATGACGGGTTCACCGCCTTCATCGCGCTTGGTGCCGTCGTTCTCGCGGTGACGGGCGCTGAGGCGCTCTATGCCGATATGGGCCATTTCGGACGCGCGCCGATCGGGCTGAGCTGGTTGTGTTTCGTGCTACCCGCGCTGATGCTCAATTATATGGGGCAGGGCGCGATGGTGCTTGCCGGACAGGTCGCGCCCACGGCGCAATTGATTCAGGATCCCTTCTTCCTGATGATGCCCGACGCGTGGCGCGTCCCCGTCGTGCTGCTCGCGCTGCTGGCGACGATCATTGCCAGTCAGGCCGTCATTTCGGGCGCCTTTTCGCTGACTCAGCAGGCCATCCAGCTCGGTTTCGTACCGCGCCTGCGGGTCGAACATACCAGTGCGTCGGCGCAGGGGCAGATTTACATTCCCGTCGTCAATTGGGGCCTGATGGTCATGGTCATCCTGCTCGTGCTGTTCTTCGGCTCGTCGAGCAATCTGGCCGCGGCTTATGGTATCGCCGTGACCGGCGCGATGTTCATCGACACCTGTCTGATGAGCGTGGTGCTGTTCAGCCTCTGGCGCTGGCCGGCGTGGAAAGCGCTGCCCGTTCTCGCGGTGTTCTTCATCGTCGATGTCGCCTATTTCGGCGCCAATCTGATCAAGGTACCCGATGGCGGCTGGGTGCCGTTGGCGATCGGTCTGACGATCTTCACCATGCTGACGACCTGGTCACGCGGTCGCAAGCTGATGCAGCAGGAAATGGCAGAAAGCGCGATGCCGATCCCGGTGTTCGTGAAGTCCGCGGCGAACAGCGCAACGCGCGTCCCCGGCACTGCCGTTTTCATGACGTCGACGTCCGATGGGGTGCCGCACGCGCTGCTTCATAATCTGAAGCACAACAAGGTGCTGCACGAACGTATCATCCTGTTGACGATCAAGATTGCCGACGTGCCGTTCGTGCCGGAAACGAAGCTCTGCCAGCTTGACGATCTGGGGCAGGGATTCCATCGCCTGATCCTGCACTATGGTTTCATGCAGCCAGTGGACGTGCCCGATGCGCTGAAACGCACGACCGCGTGCGGCGGCGAATTCAAGATGATCGAAACGAGCTTCTTCCTCTCGCGTCAGACGCTGATTGCCGCCAAGAAACCCGGCATGCCGATCTGGCGCGAAAAGCTGTTCGCATGGATGCTCCGCAATTCGGAAAGCGCGATGGAGTATTTCCGTCTCCCAACCAACCGCGTTGTCGAACTGGGAAGTCAGGTTGCCATCTGATCGTCCGCACCGGACCAATAAGCATTTGAACATCGGCGTGTGCTTTGCGATGCTGGCGCGAACCCATCGGGACGCCCGACATGCAAGCAGGGATTAGCTCCGCGTCATTACTGCCCGCCGCGCCGGCGCCCTTCGCGCTGATTGCGGGAAATGACTTTTCGACCCTGCCGGCGGACGCTGAAGTCGCGCTGCGTCATATGGGCCTTCGCCCGGAGCGGCTGGATGTGTCCGGAACATCTGGCGAAGGCGCTGCCTTTCGCTTGCGCCTTGGCGACTTGTATCTCACGGCAGCGCCAGCAGGCGATGGTGCGGTTGCGCGTATCGATCCGGCGCATCCGTCGACGAGTTCGCTCGCCGCCAGCCTTCCCGCCGATTGGCGGACCGGAGGGCGATGCTGGTTTTTCGAGCCCGCACCGATCGGGAGCGAAGACGAAGAGAAGCCCTCAATGCGCGATTTCTTCATGATGGCTTCGCTGCTGATCGATCTCTTCGACGCAAGTCACTTCTTCTGGGGGCCAGCGCGGCTGTGGTCCGACGCAAAGCAGTTCCGCGCATCGACTGCGGAGATGCTTGCGAGCGGGATGCCTCCGGTGCTCCACCTCATCGCTTTCCGGCAGCACGACGCAGGCGAGGTGGAGATCATCCGGACGCGCGGCCTTGCGCATTTCGGAGGGCAAGAGATGGAGGCCGCGCGTCCGACCGGATGGACCGTTGCCGATCTGGTGCGCCGCCTTGCGCGGCTGTCGCTCGACATCATCATCAATGGCCCGGTTCGGGGGGCGCGCCGCTTGCCCGGCCTTGATCCGGGCGAGTGGATATCGATGGCACCGCGCGGACCGTCCGAAGCGCTTTTGGTCGAGTTTGGCCGCAATCCTTGATGGCAAGGAGGCGGTGGTATGGCGCCCCGCCGCCGCGACGTGGATTTCAGCGCCATCACCTGATCCCACTCGCGCTTCTCGCCCAACCGCAGATGGCGACGATGTTCGGAGCGCTGAAAAGTGAAGGGTTTTGCCTCAGTGACTTTCCGCGCAATGGATTGAGCCTGCCGGCGTGCGAGCGGCTGGCGCTGTCGTGCGGACATGCTCTCCATCGCGGCCCCCACCATGGTTATAATGATGTGATGACGGCGCGGGTCGATATGATCCGGATATGTTTCGAGCGGCAAATTAATCGCGACGCCCGCGCGGCACGGCGCACGGCCGCGATGCGTCTGACGTTGTTGCAGGACACCATGCGCCGCGCGCTCACCGACCGACATGGCGCGGGCTTCTGGCTCAACCGGCGCGATCCGATGCGCTTGTTTGCGGATCGCCCCTATCTTGACGAAGCGATCACGCGGCTGTTCGGTTAGCCTTGGAGCCGCACCTTGCCCTGCAATTCGGCCCATGCGTCCTGATATTGCGCTTCGAGTTCGGCGACGAATTCGGCAACCGGGCGTACGCCGCGGACCGAGGCGATCCCCTGACCCGAGCCCCAGATATCTTTCCACGCTTTCGCTTTGGTGTTGCCGCCGGACCCGAAGTTCATCGTCTTGAGGTCGCCTTCCGGCAGGTCGTCGGGATCCATCCCCGCGGCCACGATCGACTGGCGCAGATAATTGCCGTGTACGCCGGTGAAGAGGTTCGAATAGACAATGTCGGCCGCGCGCCCTTCGACGATGCCGTTCTTGTAGCCGTTGTCGGCATTGGCTTCGGCAGCGGCGATGAAAGCGCTGCCCATATAGGCCAGGTCGGCGCCGCATGCCTGGGCGGCGAGGATCGAGCGACCGTGCGCAATAGCGCCCGAAAGCGCCACCGGGCCATCGAACCATTCGCGGATTTCCTGCACCAGCGCAAAGGGCGACTGGGTACCGGCATGGCCGCCGGCGCCCGCGGCAACGGGTATCAGTCCGTCGGCGCCCTTTTCGATCGCCTTGCGGGCGAAGCGGTCGTCGATGACGTCGTGCAAGGAGATGCCGCCCCACCCGTGGACCGCCTGGTTCAATTCCTCCCGGGCGCCCAATGACGTGATGGTGATCGGCACCTTCCATTTTTCGCAGGTTGCGATATCCGCCTCGAGCCGATCGTTCGAGCGGTGAACGATCTGGTTGACGGCAAAGGGGGCGGACAACCGGTCAGGGTTGGCTCGGTCCCACGCCGCCAATTCCTCGGTGATGCGGTGGAGCCACTCGTCGAGCAGCGATTGCGGCCGGGCGTTGAGGGCAGGGAAGCTGCCTACGATCCCCGCCTTGCACTGCGCGATGACCAGATCGGGCCCCGAAACGATAAACAGCGGCGAGCCGATGACGGGCAGGCGCAGGCGGTCGAAAATCGGGGGAAGGGCCATGAATCAGTCTCTCCAAGATGGTCTTGAGCTTACCCTAACGTAAACGGAAGGTTGCGCAAGCATGAAGGGCCGCGCTCTGCTTGGCGTAGCCGCGTATGGGGGCGTCGAGCGTGTTGGGCATCAAGACAGACTTGCGCCGTTGTTTGGAAGTGTGGTGCCGTCGTTCGTCGAGCCGCAGCGTCCGCCCGTCGAAGATACGATGCTTAGTAGGTAAAGCAAAAATATCTCAATCTTTCTATAAGTTGGACTAAGCGTGTGCCGGTGGGGCGGTATGCGATTCGGAGTTCGCGCGTCGAAATATTGTCCTCCTCAGGTCGCGGGCTGGCCTGACAAGCCTGCCGGACCCCTTCGTTTCCCCCCGCCGAAGGATTTATGCCATGCCTATCCCCTCCCCAAATGACGGTGTGCCGCGTGGCGGTTGCGACTGCCTGCCGCGACCGGCTGGTGATGTGCCCGCTATGCCGCCGCCAAACGCATACGTCCTGCGTTACGAAGATCGATGGTTTGGCATCGAGAAACACGTCGCTTTCGAGGCGGCAGATCTCATTGTTGCGCTAGCCGTAGCTGAAAACGAGCCGATTGGTAGCTGGGCCGAGCTTTGTGATGGTGAAGGCGTGTTCATCTGCCGCCGCGGCGGGGCATTGGGTGCCGCGGATTACTGGTCGGTCGATTAGTCCGGCGCTGCATCAGCGGAGCGCTGCGACCAGCTGACGCATCGTGGCGTGAAGCCGCATCATTTCCACTTCGCCTAGCGTTATCGCCAGCTCGGCCTCGGCCTCGCGGCTTAGACGGGCAAGGGTGTCGACCGCGGCTTTGCCCCGTTCGGTAAGCACAATCCGTTTCGCTCGCCGGTCGTCGGGATCGGGGCCGACGGCGACATAGCCGAGTTTGGCCAGGCTGTCGGTCAGATAGGCCATGCTCTGTTTCGTCATGCCGGCCCGCTCGGCGAGGTCGACGACCCGCGACCCGGCGGGGTCGATGTTGCGCAGCAGGCTGGAGTGAGCGGGGCGGAGGTCGGCGAAGCCGGCGTCGCGGGCCTGGCCGTAGATGCGGGTGCGGAGCCGGTCGTAGGCAAGGTGGAAGAGCTGGGCGAGGCGTTGGCCGTCGCCGGATGGCGGGGGAGGGAGATTGTCGGTCATCGCAGCCTCTTGACACAAGACAGATGATCTGTCTATTGCGCCATTAGACAGAATAACTGCCTATATCGGCGATCCGCCGGAGGCTGTGATAGAAGGTGACGGCAATGGAGCAGGTGGTGGAGGCGATGGACCGCGGCGACGAGATGGTTACGCGCAATCTGGCGGTGGCGGCGGAGCATATCGAGAATGAGGCGCGCGATCCGGCGTCGGTGATGGACCTTTATACCGATGACATCGTCCTGGAAGTGCCGGGACGGGGGCTGTATCTGGACAGCAAGGCGGCGATCGAGGCCAATTACCGCCGCATGTTCGCCTCGCTGGCCGAGGTCGAGCTGGAACCGCTCGACCGTTTTGCCACCGAAACCCGCGTCGTCGACGACATGAAGGTGCGTTTTCGCCTGACGGGTGACGGGATGGTCAATGCGCCGGTGGCGATCGGGGCGCGGGTCGAGTTGCGGCTGGTGCATGTCTTTCACATGCGCGGCGGGCGGATTGCCCGCGAAATCGTGCATGAGGAGTGGCGCACCATCGGCTGAGCGGCGCCCCCCCCCCCGTGCGGCGCACCTGTCAGGGCGCGGGCGCCGCGGTCGTTCCGGTTTCAGCCGCTTCCACGACCCGCGCTTCCTTTTCGGCGCGCAGGCGTTCGGAGTGGAGCAGCTTGTCGGCCATCGCCTGCCACGCCGCGGCGGCGCGCAAATTGCGGTCGCGCACCTGCGTCAACGACGAGGCGTCGGCATCGGTGCGGCACTTGTCCGCCTGGGCGATGTAGAATTCGGTGGTGGCCGACATGGCTGCGCTTCCTTGTGCGGTTATCCGTTACGGTCGATCAATCGACCATATCGGCGATCAGGCGCCGAAGCTCGCGGCGCGACAGCGTCGGGCGGCGGCGCGGCGCGCGGGCCGGAGAAATCCGGGCCGTCTGCGCCCGGCCGGCCAGCGACAGCGCGGGCAGAGCGGGAAAAATCGAAGGGTTGTTATAGAAGTTCGTCATCATCTTTATCTTTGCTTTGGATGTTGTGGTTTTTGGAGACCGGCGCCACTGCGCCGATCCCGTATCGTTTGACCCCTGAAGGATCAGAGCCCGCGCCGTTTGCGCTGGCTGGGCGGAACCGGCCCGCCGCCGCGTTCGCGGTAGACAAGGCGGCCCTTGCTGAGGTCATAGGGCGTCACTTCGACGCGCACGGCGTCGCCGACGACCGACCGGATGCGGAAACGCCGCATCCGGCCCGCCGTATAGACGATCAGCCGATGACCGTTTTCGAGCGTGACGCCGAAGCGCCCGTCGGGCAGGATCTCGTTGATCTGCCCCTCGAAGGTCATGACTTCCTCTTTGGCCAAGATCAGGCCGACTGGAGGTTGACTGCCGACGTCTTGCCGTTCTTGCCGGTTTCGAGTTCGAACTGGACGCGCTGGTCCTTGTCCAACGTCGTCATGCCGGCGTTCTGGACGGCGGTGATGTGGACGAATGCGTCGCCCGAGCCATCTTCATTTTCGATGAAGCCATAGCCCTTGTCCTGGCTGAAGAATTTTACGGTGCCGATCGGCATAGGGTGTTTCCTTTCACGAGAAACGGGAATCCCCCGGCAAAAGCACCGGAGGAGCTGGTAGCGTGTGAAGGGAAGAGTCTGCCCCAAAGGGCCGTCAAATTCCGTCGCAGGCGACGTTAGCGAGGCCGATATGGAGGATTGTTCCCGAAAAGTCAAGGTGCCGCGCAAATGGCGGTAAAATTGCGCGCCGCAAAGGCCGCCGATTTTAAGTCACGCCGAGCCGGCGAAATATAGGCGAAACGCGCCATTCTATTGTCCACGATCGCCGCAATATTCGCCTTTATTCAGCCGCGCAGCGCCGTTTTACGTGCCCTGCGCCGCGCGTCCGGCGGCGGAGGCAGGACAGGCCGCGCGGTCGTTCGCGGGGGCGGGCAGGCAAAAGAAGGCGCGGCGCGCGGCCTCTCCGGCGAGGCGCAGCGGCGCGGTCTCGGCATCGCGCAGCACTTCGTAGCGTTCGAGTTCGTCATCGTCGAGCGCGCGGGCATAGGCGGGGTCGCCGAACTGGCCCTCTTCTTCGCCGTAAAAATCGTCGGGCGGCGGAAAGTCGGTGCGCCAATCGTCGGCATGATCGTCGAACCAGACGGTCATCGCGGCGGCCGCCTCTTCGGGCGTTTCGGCGCTTTCGGGCTCTTCGCCAAAATCGGCGGAAATCTGTGCAACTTCATTCGCGATTTCGCTGCCGCGCCACAGCGCGGCGAGCGGATTGGCGTTGTTGTCGCGGCCCGCGAGCCAGAGCGCGAGCGCGGCGGCGAGGCCGGCGGGGGCGTCGGTGGCGCAGGTTTCGGCGGCGGGCGTTTCGCTGTCGGGAGCGGTTTCGGCGGCGCGCGCGGCTTCGGCGGCGTCGAACAGCATCAGAAAGCCCGGCCAGTCGCCCGCGACGATCTGTGCCAGCATCTCCTCGCCCGCGCGCGCCCGCGTTTCGACCATGCGGTCGAGCCGCGCGAGCATCGCGAGGCCAAGGCGGCTGTCGATGCGGCGGCGCTTGACGAAGCTGCGGCCGTCCTCGCGTTGCAGTTCGGTGGTCTCGTCATGCCCCCAGATCGCGCGGTCGAGCAGCTCGTCGGCGAGCCGCGTCCGCGCTATCAGCACCGCCGCCGCGCAGCCGATCCGAAACGCTGCCCCCTCGGGCCGCTGTTTGAGCTGATAGACGGCGGACGGCGACATGCCGACCTTCGCCGCCGAAATCTTCACCGACCCGTTGGTGGCGAACGCCTCCAGAAAGTCGCGCTGGAGACGGGGTGTCCAGTGGTAGCTGGCGGGGGCGGGGAAATGCGCGGGATCGTAAGGGGAGTCGTCCATCGATTCATCCTTTCGGTTAAGTGAAACTGGCAGAATGAACCATATGGGAGAATTGTAGGAAAGGGGTTCTCATGGAGTTTTGCGTTTGTAGGCAAATTTTGGCAACAAGTGCGTCGTGTTGCGATTTGGAGGGTTCAAATTGTCGCGTGCAGTTTTGAAGTTTGTTGCTCACGGTCGGAAGGTGATTAGAATAGCGGACGAGTTCGGTTGGCGTCCCGGTGCGCGCTATACCAATTTACGAGACGTAAGGGATGTCACCTTCGAACGCCGCGGATTTCTCGATATCCATTGGAAGAGCTATAATTTCAAGAAGCATATCGAAGCTGCGGAGCTTGCCTGCCCTTTCGTTACGGTTGCGCGTGACATCGAATGCATCTCGGAACTGACCGGAATTTTGAAAGAGGCTGAAATGCTCAAAAAATTTTCTGAGCATGTAATCGTCGTACCAAAAGATTTGAAAATGAAGGGACGGATTAGCCAGCTTATTCCGGCAGATTTTTTGCTCGGCTACAGCGTGCCGACTAAATACGGAGGGACGCAGTTGCCGCCTGAAGATTTCTGTCGGCCAGTCCATCTGCTCGGCGGCCGCCCCGATGTTCAACGAGGCCTAGCTAATCAAATGCCGGTCGTTTCATTTGATTGTAATCGCTTTACGCTCGACGCGAGATTTGGAGACTATTTTGATGGAGACAAATTTCGTCCGCACCCCAAAGGGGGTTATGAAGTTTGCCTACGAGATTCGTTTTCAAACATCACTCGGCTGTGGGCAGATTATGAGCCTGAGGCAGGGATAAGTTGACGGAGGAGCGCAATGGACGATCGCCGGACGTTTTTGATTGAAATGTATAATCAGATGTTTTCGGACATAAATCGGCACATCACTGTTATATGGCAATCCGTCGGTGTGGTGGTTGGTGCATTTGCGATTTTCTCTTTAGTAGAAAAAAACGTCATTTCTATTGATATTGCAACTTCAATTATTGTCATATTATGCTTTTGGCTTTTTGCGCACATGCTTGATGCAGGATATTGGTATAATAGAAACTTGGCAATAATCTCTAATATAGAGAGGCAGTTTCTGGAAATTTCTGATTTAAAAAATATCCAATACTATTTTGGAATGCATCGAAGCAAAAATAATAAAATGATAACTCATCTTAGGGTACAGGCAGCATTAGGATGGGGAATACTTGTTCTCGTAATCTTATATCACTTCGTCGAACGCATTCTTCCTGGAATAAAAGCGGCGCACGCTGAAATTGATCCGGTGCGCGGTTTGCCTTACTTATTCTTAGTTGCGGGATTGGCTTATGGCGGGTGGCTTTGGAGAGATCGCGATGCATCCTATTCCAATTTTGTGACCAATTCTCCCGGCATAGAAATTGACACTTCCTCGGTCGAGTACGGCACGGGGCATACCACTGATCCCAAATAGCGTTTGGTTGGTGTGTTTTGCATGCCCCTCCACCACTCGCTGCGCGAGCGATCCCCCTCCCCATCGCTTTGCGACGGGGAGGATTTGGGTGGTCCGTTTTGGCGGGGGTTCGGCTTTCTGAAATCCTCCCTGTGCCGTAGGCATGGTGAGGGGGACCGCCCGTAGGGTGGTGGAGGGGCGGCGGCGCCCGCGTTTTTGCCCCTCCGTCAGCCGCCTTGCGGCTGCCACCTCCCCATGGCCTTTCGGCCACAGGGAGGATTGGGTTGGGAGTGTTGGGATGCGGTCGACTTCCAAGGCTACAGTGAAGATCGCGCGGGGGTTGCGGCGGGCTTTGTCGCCGCCGGAGGTGTTGCTGTGGCAGCGGCTGCGTTTGCGGCCTTGCGGGGTGAAGTTTCGGCGGCAGCATCCGGTGGGGCGCTATGTGGCCGATTTCTATGCGCCGGACGCGCGGTTGATCGTCGAGGTGGACGGGGTGGCGCATGACCGGGGCGACAGGCCGGAGCGCGACGCTTTGCGCGATGACTGGTTGCGGGAGCAGGGGCTTGTTGTGGTGCGCATCGCCGCTTCGGATGTGTTGAAGGATGTCGATGCGGTTGTGGATGGGTTGGTTCGGTTGATTTTGGCGTCGCGCTAGTGGCCCCTCCACCACTCGCTACGCGAGCGGTCCCCCTCCCCATGGCCTTCGGCCACAGGGAGGATTTGAGTATGCCAATCCTCCCTGTCGCGTAGCGATGGGGAGGGGGACCGCGAAGCGGTGGAGGGGCGGCGACGGTGCGCGTTTGGCCCCTCCGTCAGCGCTTCGCGCTGCCACCTCCCCATGGCTGCGCCACATGGAGGATGGTTCAGGCGCCGTTGGCTGCGCTAAGGATCGCCCGCACGCTCGCGGTCGCGACGTCGGTATCCAGCCCGCAGCCGAACAGGCTTTTCCCGTCCGCCGTACGGCACTCCACGTACGCCGCGGCCTGCACATTGCTGCCCTGGCCGATCGCGTGCTCGCTATAATCGACGATGTCCATCAGCGGGCCGCCGCTCTCGGCGAGCGCGGCGATGACGCTGCTCATCAGGCCGTTGCCGCGGCCGCTGACGCTG
This sequence comes from Sphingopyxis sp. MC1, assembly GCF_000371385.1. Taxonomy (NCBI): domain Bacteria; kingdom Pseudomonadati; phylum Pseudomonadota; class Alphaproteobacteria; order Sphingomonadales; family Sphingopyxidaceae; genus Sphingopyxis; species Sphingopyxis sp. MC1. Next base: position 114,686 of record NZ_AOUN01000009.1, on the reverse strand, counting down.
CGTTCGGCGCCGTCGATGGTCAGCTTGCCGGCGAAGATGCGGTCGGCGCCGCTGTGTGTTTCGGACCAGTCGACGAGCTGGAAGCGTTTGCCTTCGGTGGCGAGATAGGCGCGTTCGAACGCCTGCCAGATGTCGTCGGCGGCGAGTTCGCGGCTCGTTTCGTCGGCGAGCGCCTGGACGACGTGGCTGAAGCTGGCCTGCATCTTTTTGGGCAGTTTCAGCCCCTTGTCCTGTTCGAGCACCCAGGCGACGCCGCCCTTGCCCGACTGGCTGTTGACGCGGATCACCGCTTCGTAGCTGCGCCCCAGGTCGGCGGGGTCGATGGGCAGATAGGGCACCTCCCACGCTTCGTCATTCTGGCGTTCGCGCGCGGCGAAGCCCTTCTTGATCGCGTCCTGATGGCTGCCCGAAAAGGCGGTGTAGACCAGATCGCCGCCATAGGGGTGGCGCGGGTGGACGGGGATATTGTTGCAATATTCGACCGTCTGGATGACCTGATCGATGTCCGAGAAATCGAGTTCGGGATCGACGCCCTGCGTATACATGTTGAGCGCGATGGTGACGAGGCAGGTGTTGCCGGTGCGCTCGCCATTGCCGAACAGGCAGCCTTCGACGCGGTCGGCGCCGGCGAGCAGGCCGAGCTCGGCCGCGGCGACGCCGGTGCCGCGGTCGTTGTGCGTGTGCAGGCTGATCAGCGCGGCGTCGCGGTTCGGCAGATGCTTGCCGAAATATTCGATCTGGTCGGCGTAGATATTGGGGGTCGCCGCCTCGACCGTCGCGGGCAGGTTGAGGATGATCGGCTTGTCGGCGGTGGGCTGGAGAATGTCCATCACCGCGGCGCAGACCTCGATCGAGAAATCGATCTCGGTCGTCGAGAAACATTCGGGGCTATATTCGAAGCGCCAGTCGGTATCGGGCAGGCGCGCCGCATTGTCGCGCAGCTGCTTCGCACCCTCGACCGCTATCGCCTTGATATCGGCCTTGTCCATGCCGAAGACGATCTTGCGCCACGCGGGCGCGACGGCGTTGTAGACGTGGACGATCGCGGTTTTCGCGCCCGCCAGGCTGTCGAAGCTGGTGCGGATGAGGTCGGCGCGGCTCTGCGTCAGCACCTGCGGCGTGACGTCATCGGGGATGCGGCCCGAGCGGACGAGGTTCTGGATATAGTCGAAATCGGTCGCGCCCGATGCGGGGAAGCCGACCTCTATCTCCTTCAGCCCGCAGCGCACGAGCAGGTCGAAGAAGCGCGTCTTTTTCTCGGCATCCATCGGATCGATCAGCGACTGGTTGCCGTCGCGCAGATCGGTCGACAGCCAGATCGGCGCGCGCGTGATCGTGCGCGACGGCCATTGGCGATCGGTCAGCGGAATCTGCGGAAAGGGGCGATATTTGACCGAAGGGTCGCGGAGCATGGTCATGGGAGGGAACTTCTTCTGCTGGGATTGGCTGGCTGTGTCGATCGGACCCTTGAGCGGGTGGCCGCGACTAGCGCGCAGCCAGTGTCACGCCCAAGGGCGTGTAAGTCGCAGAAGAAGAAGAGCGTTGCCGCGCATGGCGCCCCCATGATGCATAATGTCGCGCTTGGCAAGGGGAACGTGCGAAAATGTCGCCGAACCGCCATCCGGGAGGATGGGCGGCGGCCCGGCGCAGGGTGGGGTTAGGGGTGGGGGAGGGCGTTGCCCCCCTCAGGCGTCTTCGTTGTCGCGCACGTGGCCTTCGGCGGGATCGCGGGCGTCGTCGTCGTCGTCGTCGTCGAAATCATCGTCGAATTCGAAGACTTCCTCCTCGACCATATTGTCGGCGGCGTAGATGCGCACGCCGATGAGCCAGTCGGCGAGCGGGCCTTCCCAGCCCGCCTCGACCGGGGCGAGGGCGTCGGCGGCGCTGCCCGCCGGGCGATCGCCGACAAGGTCGAAGTCCTGCACCCCGTCGTCGGGCGGGGTGATGTAGACATGGGGTTCGAGCCGGACATGCGTCCATCCGGCGGTGGGGGCGAGGCCGTCGGCCTCGACAATCAGCAGCGGATCGTCCGCATCGCCGCCGACCATGGCGGCCACCTCGACTATTTCGCGTACCAGTTCGCTCATCGTGCCGACTCCTGCGAAAAGGGCGGGGCCCCAACCGGACCCCGCCCCCTGGCTAGCGGCACTGTGTGACAGATTGACGCGTCACTGTTTTTCGAAGGCGGCGTGGATGTCGAGCTTCACCTCGTCGCTGACGAAGGGGATGCCGTAGAGGACGCCGAAGTCGCTGCGCTTGATCGTCGTTTCGGCTTCGAAGCCGACGGTTTCCTTTTTGCTCATCCCCATGCCCGCGCCGTGAAATTCGACGTCGAGGGTGACGGGGCGGGTAACGCCATTGAGCGTAAGGTTGCCGGTGACCTTTGCCTCGGTCCCGTTGTCGTCGAGGACGACCGCGGTCGAGACGAAGCGGGCGTCGGCAGGGGCGGGGCCGAAGAAGTCGGGCTTGCCGCCGTCCTTGCCCGCGCGCAGCAGATGCCCGGTCAAGCCGGCGCTGGCGGTGGTGACCTTCGACACCGGGATGGTGACGTCGACCTTTGCGGCGGCGGGGTTGGCGGGATCGAGCAAGAGGGTGCCGGTCACGTCGCCGAAGATGCCGGTATAGTTGCTGAAGCCGAGGTGATCGACGCGCCACACGACCATCGTGTGCGCCGGATCGGCGGCGTAGGTGCCGGCGGTAACGCGGCTCTTGTCCGGCGCGCCGGGGGCGCTGGGCGCCTGCGCGACGACGACGGGAACGGCAACGACGGCGAGAGCGAAAAGCGTGGTGAGCGATGCGATACGGCGCATGAGCGGGAGCCTCCTGTTGGGGAGGCGTGATGCTAGGCGAGGGCGCGCGGCGCCGTCAATCGCGCTGCCCGGAAACGCAGCGTTTCGTCCGCTCAGTCGATCCCGTCGCCGATCAGCGAGAAGGGCGCCCACGCACTGGGGTGCGACCAGCTTTTGAGGAAATCGTCGGCGCGCGGATCGTTGCGGATATCGCGCATTGCGCGCTGCAACGCCTCGGCGCGCGAGAGGCCGGGATTCTTTTGCATCAGTTCGAACAAGCGCACGGTGAGCACCGAGGCGACGTCGTCGCGTACCGGCCAGTGCGAGGCGAGCAGGCTTTCGGCGCCGGCGAAGAAAAAGGCGCGCGCCAGTCCCGACAGCCCCGGCGCCCCTTCGCTGCCGTCGCCCGAGGCGGTGTTGCACGCCGACAGCACGACCCAGCGCGCGCCGAGGTGCAGCCCCGCGACTTCGGAGGCGGTGAGCAGCCCGTCGTCGAGCGGGGTCGCGGTGGCGGGCGGGGTGAAGACGAGCCCGGGTTCGGCAAGCCCCTTCACCTCGCCCGCGATCAGCCCGTGGGTGGCGAGGAACAGCACCGAGAGATGGTCTAGATCGCTGCGCTTGAGATTGGTTTCGGTCGCGGTGCCGGCGAGATAGAGGCGCGCGGCATCGGCGCCGAGCAGCGCCTGCATCGCCTTCAATTCGGCCTCGGTCCCCGGCAGCCGGGCGAGGCGGCGCAGCGCCGCGGGATCGGCGAGCGGCGGCGCATCGCCGATCGCGGGTTGCAGCCCGGCGGTGACGGGCAGTCCGCTGCTCCGCGTGCCGCGCGCGCGGGCGCCGGCGATGCCGCGCGCGGCCGCCTGACCCTCGAGCACCGGATCGCCGAAGCCGACCATGCGCGTGCCCGCCTGGCCATCGCCGCGCGCCGCGACCGCGCGCAGCAATTGCAGCGACTGGAGCGAAGGAAGCTGAAGCAGCGCGGGGCCGTCGGCGAGCCATTTGGTCGCGCGCAGTACCGCAGGATCGCCATCGGCGCCGGTAGGCTTTTCGGTGACGAGAATGCCGAGCGGCAGCGAGGAAAGCGACCCCGTGGCGGCGGTGAAAAGATGGCGCTTGCCCGCAAGATCGGCGGCGAAGGGCGCGAGCAGCCGGTCGTAGAGCAGCCAGGCGGTGCCACGATCGAAGGGAAAATCGCCTTCGCCCTCGGCCGACCATTTCGCATCCTCTTCGGGCGTCACGTCGATGCTGGCGCCGACGTCCCACAGCAGGCGGCGAACATGCGCGTTGACCTCTGACGCGGGCATGTCGGCGCGGTTCCAGCGCAGCTTGTCATGGGTGACGAGCAGGACATGGGTGCCAAATTCGGACGGCACGAGCATGACGAAGGCTTCGTCGGGCGCGAGCAGCGCCTGCGCCTCTGCCATGCCGAGCGGACGCGGCCGGATCAGCGCGAAATAGTCGGGGGTCGCCGCGGCGATCGCGGCATCGACCTGCGCCCGGCGATCGTCCTTGCGCGCGATTTCGGATTGCAGCGCCGAAAATTGACGCTGGCGTTCGGCCGGGTCGTCGGGGAGCGTTTCGAGCTTCGTGTTGAGCGCCGCGATCTCCGTGTCGATCTGGCGCCGTTCTTCGACGAGCGGCGAAACCGAGGCGCGGGCCGCGGCGCGTTCGGCGGCGGCGCGCGCGACGGCGCGGCTGGTCGTGCCCGCCATCGCATCCTGCAGCGCCGCAAATGCCTGTTCGGCGGCGGCGCCGTCGTGCGCGCCCTTTGCCCACAGAGCGTCGGCATAAAGCAGGAAATAGTCGGCGTAGCGCCGTTCGCCGAGCCATGCCCAAGGATCGGCGGTCACCCAGTCGAGCTTCATTTCGTCGAAACGGTCGAAGCCGAGCGCGTCGCGGAAACTGGTCATGCCCAGCGCGGCATGGCGCGCGGCGGCGAGCGCCAGCGCCGGGTCGCCGCCGGCGCGCAGCAGCAGTTCGGAAAGATCGGCCTTGAGCGCGTTGAGCGTGTCGTCGGGATCGCCGAAGCTGCCGCGCCGCGCCGAGCGCCGGTCGGGGTCGAGATAGAGGGCGACATGGTCGTTGGCGGGATCGCCCAGCACATCGGCCAGCACGGCGATCGCGGCGGCGCTGCGGTCGCGCTTCTTGAGGAAGGTGGTCAGATTGTCGAGCGCGTGAAGGGTACGGAAGTCGCCCGCGCCGAACGCCTTGCGCTCGACGGCCAGCGCCTCGCGGTAAACGGCTTCGGCTTCGGCGTCATTGGCGGGCAGGTCGTCGAGATCCCAGGCCAGATCGCGCAGCGCCTTGGCATATTCGTCGCTGTCCTTGCCATAATGACCGGCGAACAGCGCCACCTTGCGGCGGCTGTTGGCGATGCGTTCGGCCTCGTCGCCATAGCTCGACAGGGTGCGCCTCTCGGCCTCGATCGCCTTTTGCTCGGCGTCGAAATCGACCCCGGCGAGCTGGGTGCCGACGAGCGCGCCGAAACCGTAGCGGGCGAGCTGGTCGCGCGCGCGGTCGGCCTTGCCCGCGGCGACCGCCGCCTTGGCATAGGCTTCGGCGATGCCGGTCACATCATTGACCATATCCTTGTCGAAATATTCGCCGCTGCCCGCCTTGCCCTTCGTATAATGCGGGCTGGCGACCAGGATCGCGAGGATGCGTTCGTCGAGGGCGAGTGCGTCGTCGGGGCGGTGCGCGCCCGCAAGCGCGGCGCGATAGTCGTAATAGCGGCGCACGAGGCGGAAATCGGGGCCTTCGCAATCGTCGCCGGCACAGGCCTCGATCGCGGCGAGGCTGTCGTCGAAAAGCCGTTTGCGCAGCGCCCCGGCGTCGTCGGCGCGGCCGACGAGGGCAAGCAGCGCCGCATAGCTCGACAGCATGTCGGCGCGCTTGTCGCGCGCCTGGTCGCAGCGCGTGCCCCACGCCGGGCTCTCACACCCCGCCCAGCGCGGTTCGAAGCGCGCGATGACGGCATCGAATGCGGTGACGGCTTCGCTGGCGCGCCCGAAGTCATTGAGCATCTGTCCATATTCGAGCAGCGTATCGCCGAGGTCGGTATCGTCGCGCGCGCAGCCCATCACCATGCCGGGGACGCGGCGGCCGCAGCCATAGGCTTCCTCGGTCAGCGCATGGACATAATGGGAGAAGGGCTCGATCGCCTCTTCGCGGTAGCCGTTGATGCGCAGCGCGAGCGCATATTGGCGTTCGACGTCGGCTGTCGCATAGGTGCCCGCTCCGTACAGCGCGGTGGCGATTTCGACCGCGCGCACGAGCGCCTGCCGCGATTCGGGTGCCCGGTGCGCCCAGCTGAGATTGTTCGCGTGGACGAGCAGCTTGGCGAGATAGGGGGCGCTGTTTTCGCCGCGGTCAGCGGCGATCAGCTTGAGCGTGCGTTCGGAGATGGCGGCGCGGTCGGTGAGATCGGCCGCCAGTTCCTTGCGGTCGTTTTCGGCGACCTTTTCGGCGGTCGCGGGTGACAGGTCGGGGGCGATCTGCGCCGCGGTCGGAAGCGCGGCGACGAGCCAGAACGCCGCCCATATCCCCGCCAGCATCGCCCGCATCCGCCGCATATTCCGCCCCCCGCGAACGGCCGCGCCGGCAAGGCGGCGAAGCCGGAAGCCAAGGGGTTAGGCAAAATCGCGGCGCGGCGCAAATCGGGAGTCGGGCGCTATTGCCCCGCGGCGCGGCGCTCCGCAAACCATTGGCGCAGCATCGCCGCGGTGCAGCCGGTAAAGCCGTAGGAGCCGATGACCGAGCAACTGTCGGGGCGCGTCAGGCGGGCGATATTGTCATAATCCTCGACGCGGGCGCCCCACGCGCTGCCGCCGACCGACGTGTCGTCATCCTTTCCGCGCAACTCCTTCGGCACGCGGTAGCGGTCCGATTCGGGGCGCTGGGCGCAGACGACGATCTCCTCACCCTCGGCGACCGGACAATGGTCGTCGCCATAGGTGACGAGAAAGGAGATGCGTTCAGGCGGTTCGCTGTGCTGTACGAGGCTATCGTCCTGCGCGGCGGCGGGTAGCGGGGCCAGCAGCATGGCGGCGGCGAACAACAGCGACGGGGCGGCGGTTGAAATCGACATGGCGTTCCCTCTGACCATCCCCGTATCCGCAATAGGCGCGCGAAGATGAACGCCAGCCGAACCGGGCTCAGGCGATGTCGAGCGACGCGGCGATGGCGGCCCATATTTCAGCGAGTTCGTCGGCGCCGGTGCAATAGGGCGGCATGACATAGACGCTGTTGCCGAGCGGGCGCAGCAGCACGCCGCGATCGCGGTAGAAGGCGGTGAGGCGGGGAGCGAGCGCCGAAAGATAGCCCGCATCGGCAACCACGAGATCGAGCGCGGCGATGGTGCCGAGGCGGCGCGGATTGGCGATGCGCGGATCGGTGGCCAGCATCGCGAGATGCGCGGCCTGGGCATCGGCGAGCGCGTCGATGCGCTGCTGCACCGGTTCGTCGCGCCAGATAGCGAGATTGGCGTTGGCGGCGGCGCAGGCGATGGGGTTCGCCGTGTAGCTCGACGAATGATAGAAGGTCTTCGCGCGATCGGGCGAATAATGCGCCTGGAATATCGCTTCGCTGCACAGCGTCACCGCGAGCGGCATCGCACCGCCGGTGAGGCCTTTCGACAGGCAGACGATGTCGGGGATCACCCCCGCCTGGTCGCAGGCGAAGCGCGTGCCGGTGCGGCCCCAGCCGGTCATCACCTCGTCGGCGATGAAGAGCACGCCGTGCGCGGCGCAGATGGCGCGCATCTCGGCGAGCACCCATGCGGGATAGATCAGCATGCCGCCGGCGCCGAGGATCAGCGGTTCGACGATGAAGGCGGCGGGTTTTTGCAGGCAAGCGGCTTCGAGTGCGTCGAGCGTGACCTGCTCCTTGCCGTCATGGGGGAAGGGGATGGAGTCGACGTCGAACAGCAAAGGTTGCCACGCGCGGTTGTAGACGCCGCGCTCGCCGACCGACATCGTGCCGATGGTGTCGCCATGATAGCTGTGGTCGAGGACGAGAACGCGGCTGCGCGCCTCGCCGATGTTGAACCAGTAGCCGAGCGCCATCTTGAGCGCGACCTCGACGCTGGTCGACCCCGAGTCCGAAAAGAAGACGCGGGTGAGCGGGGCGGGGGTGATGCGGATCAGTTCGGCGGCGAGGCTTTCGGCGGGCTCGTGCGTCCAGCCCGCGAAGATGAGCTGGTCGAGCTTTTCGGTCTGGGCCCGGATCGCAGCCATGATTTGCGGGTGCGCATGGCCGTGCGTCGTCACCCACCAGCTCGAGATCGCGTCGATCCAGCTGTTGCCGTCGCTGTCATAGAGGCGCGCGCCGCGGGCGCGGTCGATCAGCGGGATCGGCTCGCCGAGGCCGTGCTGGGTGAAGGGGTGCCAGACGGGGGATCGATGGTCGAGGTTCATGGGGCCGCCCTACAGTATATCGTCATCCCGGCGAAGGCCGGGATCTCGTCGGTGCGTCACAATTCGAAGTCGGGATCCCGGCCTTCGCCGGGATGACGAATGTCTATTGGAAGTCCGTCAGGTCGAAATTGGCCGCGAATGCGGCTGCGAGCGCCTCGGGGGTCAGAGGGTCGAGGTGGGGGAGGCGGCCAAGGCGCTTTGCGCCCGATAGGGCCGCGATGATCGCTTCGCTGTCGGGGGCGGCCTCGCCGACGAAGGCGATGCCGTGGATGGGGACGTGGCGGGCCTTGAGGGCTTCGATCGTCAGCAGGCTGTGGTTGATCGTGCCGAGCGCGGTGCGCGCGCAGACGATCACCGGAATCTGCCAGCGCGCGAACAGGTCGGCGTAGAGCAACGTGCGGGTGACGGGGACGAGCGCGCCGCCCGCGCCTTCGATCAACAGGTCGCCGGGCGGCGGGACGAGCGCGTCGGCGTCGATGGTCACGCCGTCGATTTCGGCGGCAAGGTGCGGCGAGGCGGGGGTGACGAGACGCCAGGTTTCGGGATGGACGCGAACGCCGGCGAGGCGCGCGATGGCTTCGCTGTCGGTTTCCTCTTCAAGCCCCGACTGGATCGGCTTCCAGTAGGGCAGGCCGAGCGCGCCCGCGAGCGCCGCCGAAAAGACGGTCTTGCCGATGCCGGTATCGGTGCCGGTGACGACGAAGCGGGTCATGCCGCCGCCATCGCCGCCGACAGCGCATCGACCATCGCGTCGATGTCGCGGGTCGAGACGTTGAGGGTGATCGCGATGCGCAGCCGTGCGGTGCCTTGCGGCACCGTCGGCGGGCGGATGCCGCGGATGTCGAAACCCTCGGCCTGCAGCATGGCGGCGATCCGCATCGTGCGGGCGTTGTCGCCGATGACGACGGGGATGATCTGGCTCCCGCTCGGCGCGATGCTGAGCGCCGCGAGCCGCTTTTCGGCATGGCGGACGAGCCCCGCCAGCCGCGCCGCGCGCTCGGGCTGTTCGGCGACGATTTCGAGCGCCTGGCGGACGAGCCACGCCATGAGCGGCGAGGGCGCGGTCGAGAAGATGAAGGGGCGGCCGCGGTTGATAAGGAAATCGCGGACGATCGCGGGGCCGCAGAGCAGCGCGCCTTCGCAGCCCAGCGCCTTGCCGCAGGTGTGGAGCGTGATCAGATTGGCGCGCGGCGCGAGCGCGTGGGCAAGCCCCTGTCCTGCCGGGCCATAGACGCCCGTCGCATGCGCCTCGTCGACGATCAGCACCGCATCGTGACGGTCGGCGATAGCGGCGAGGTCGGCGAGCGGAGCCCTGTCGCCGTCCATCGAATAGAGGCTTTCGACCGCGATCCATGGCGTGCCGGTGCCGCCGCCTGCGCGCCAGCGGAGGATAGCGTCTTCAAAGGCTTGCGGGTCGTTATGCGCAGCCGCTGTGCGGTCGGCGCGGCCAAGTTTCATCCCGTCGTGCGCGCTCGCATGGATCAGCGCGTCGTGGACGATCAGGTCGCTGCGCTGCGGCAGTGTCGCGAACAGCGCGGCGTTGGCGGCGAAGCCGGTGGGGAAGAAGAGCGCCGCCTCGGTGCCATAGTGGCGCGCCGCATGCGCCTCGAGCGCTTCATGCTCGGCATGGTTGCCGCGCAGCAGCCGCGAGCCGCCCGAACCGGCCGGAATGCCGCGCGCGGCGCCCTGCGCCAGCGCTTCGGCGAGCGCGTAGGAACCCGCAAGCGCGAGATAGTCGTTCGAGGCGAAATCGATCCCGGCGCGCGGCGCGAGCGCGCGTCGGCGGCCGTCGGCGGCGAGCACGGCGAGATCGGCGCGGTGGGCGGCGAAAATTGGGCTATCCAATTCCGTTTGTCCTGAGGAGCCGCTGAGCTTGTCGAAGGGGCGTCTCGAAGGACCGGAAGCGTGCGGTGCTTCGAGACAGGCCTTCGCCGGTGCTCAGTCCCTCCTCAGCACGAACGGCATGAGGAGGGAGCAAGGTGCCTTAATTCTTTGCCTTGTCGACCAGCTTGTTCTTGGCGATCCACGGCATCATCGCGCGCAGCTGGGCGCCGGTCTGTTCGATCGGGTGCGCTGCAGCGGCCTTGCGGCTGGCCTTGAGTTCGGGCTGGCCGGCCTGGTTGTCGAGGACGAAATCCTTGACGAAGCGGCCCGAGGTGATGTCGGCGAGGACGCGCTTCATTTCGGCCTTGGTCTCTTCGGTGATGATACGCGGACCCGTCTTGATGTCGCCATATTCGGCGGTGTTCGAGATCGAATAGCGCATGTTCGCGATGCCGCCTTCATAGAGAAGATCGACGATCAGCTTGGTTTCGTGGAGACATTCGAAATAAGCCATTTCGGGGGCGTAGCCCGCCTCGACCAGCGTTTCAAAACCCGCCTGGATCAGATGGGTGATGCCGCCGCAGAGCACCGCCTGTTCGCCGAAAAGATCGGTTTCGCACTCTTCCTTGAAGGTCGTTTCGATGATGCCGCTGCGGCCGCCGCCGACGGCGGAGGCGTAGCTGAGGGCGAGCGCCTTGGCGTGGCCGTTACCGCTGTTGCCCGATGCTTCCTGTGCAACCGCGATCAGGCAGGGAACGCCGCCGCCCTTCTGATATTCGCTGCGCACCGTGTGGCCGGGGCCCTTGGGCGCTACCATGAAGACGTCGATGTCGGCGCGCGGTTCGATAAGGCCGAAATGGACGTTGAGGCCGTGCGCGAAGGCGAGCGCGGCACCGGGCTTCAGATTGTCGGCGAGATCGTCGTAATAAATCCTTGCCTGATGCTCGTCGGGCGCCGCGATCATGATGACGTCGGCCCAGGCGGCGGCTTCCTTGTTCGACAGGACGCGGAAGCCGGCGCCTTCGGCCTTCTTCGCGGTCGCCGAGCCGGGGCGCAGCGCGATCGCAACCTCCTTGACGCCGCTGTCGCGCAGGTTCTGCGCATGGGCGTGGCCCTGGCTGCCGTAGCCCAGGATGGCGACCTTCTTGTTCTTGATCAGATCTTGGTCGGCGTCGCGATCGTAGTAAACCTGCATTTTCTTCTTCCCTTATTTTCGTTCGTCATGCCGGACTTGATCCGGCATCCATTCGGCGCTCCGTTTCCGGCGAAGTTCTGAATGGACCCCGGATCAGGTCCGGGGTGACGATAGTTGAAACCCAACGCTTGAACTCTAGAGCGCCTCCGGCCCGCGGGCGATGGCGACGATGCCGGTGCGGCCGACCTCGACCAGACCGCATTCGCGCATCAGCGCGATGAAGCGGTCGACCTTGTCGCTGTTGCCGGTGATTTCGAAGATGAAGCTCGACAGCGTCGTATCGACGACCTTGGCGCGGAAGACGTCGGCAAGGCGCAGCGCCTCGATGCGCTTTTCGCCGGTGCCGGCGACCTTCACCAGCGCGATCTCGCGTTCGACATGCGCGCCCTGATCGGTGAGGTCGGTGACCTGATGCACCGGCACCAGCCGGTCGAGCTGCGCGATGATCTGGTCGATCACCGCGGGCGGGCCCGAGGTGACGATGGTGATCCGCGACAGCGCATGATCGGCGCTGATGTCGGCGACGGTCAGGCTTTCGATATTATAGCCGCGCGCCGAGAACAGCCCGGTGATCTTGGCCAGGATGCCCGCCTCGTTATCGACGGTGACGGCGAGGACATGGCGCTCGCCCGTTTCGGTTTTGATTTTCATCGTTATTCCTTCCCCTCCCGCTTGCGGGAGGGGATCGAGGGGTGGGTGCGAGCGCAGCGAGCAGGCGGCGTGGCTGTGCCCACCCCGCTGCGGCTAGCGAACAAGTTCGCAAGCCTCGCTGCCCCTCCCGCAGGCGGGAGGGGATGAAGAGTGTCTGCCATCATCACACCAGCGCTTTCGCTTCGTCGTCCATTTTGCCGGTGACGTCGCTCGGCTGGAGTATCATGTCGGTGTGCGCCGCGCCCGACGGGATCATCGGGAAGCAGTTGGCGAGCTTGGCGACGCGGCAGTCGACGATCACCGGACCCGGCGTTTCGATCATCTGCCGGATGCCGTCCTCAAGCTCGCCGAGCGTGTCGATCCTGAGGCCGGTCCAGCCATAGGCTGCGGCCAGTTTCACGAAATCGGGCAGGCTGTCCGAATAGCTGTTCGAATAACGGCTTTCGTAGGTCAGTTCCTGCCACTGGCGGACCATCCCCATCCATTCATTGTTGAGGATGAAGATTTTCACCGGCAGGCGGTACTGGCTGACCGTACCCATTTCCTGAATGTTCATCTGGAGCGAGGCTTCGCCCGCTATGCAGACGACCAAGCGGTTCGGGTGCGCGATTTGTGCGCCGACGGCGGCGGGGAATCCGTAGCCCATCGTGCCGAGCCCGCCCGAGGTGAGCCAGCGGTTGGGCGCGGCAAAGCCGAAATGCTGCGCCGCCCACATCTGGTGCTGGCCGACTTCGGTGGTGATGATCGGATCGCGGCCGCGGGTCGCGTCGAACAGCGCCTTGACCGCACGCTGCGGCATGATTTCGGCGCCCGCGTCCTTCTTTTCGGGAAAGTCGAGGCAGCGCGTCGCGCGCCACCCGTCAATGCGGCGCCACCATTCGCCAAGATCGCGCGCCTTGTGGCCCTTGTCGGCCCAAGCGGCGATGAGCGCATCGAGCGCGCGGCCGGCATCGCCGACGACCGCGATGTCGACCGGGACGATCTTGTTGATCGAGCTGCGGTCGATGTCGATGTGGATCTTCTTCGCCTCGGGCGCGAAGGCGTCGAGGCGGCCGGTGACGCGGTCGTCGAAGCGCGCGCCGACCGCGATGATGAGGTCGGCGCGGTTCATCGCCATGTTCGATTCATAGGTGCCGTGCATGCCGAGCATGCCGAGCCATTTGGGATCGTCCGACGGGAAGGCGCCGAGCCCCATCAGCGTCGAGGTGATCGGCGCGCCGGTCAGGCTGACGAGCTGGCGCAGCGCCGCGCTGGCGTCGGGGCCGGCGTTGATGACGCCGCCGCCGGTATAGAAGATCGGGCGTTCGGCCGCGGCGATCATGTCGATCGCCTGCGCGATGGCGCCGGCATCGGGTTCGACCTGCGGACGATAGCTTTGATGCTCAATCTTTTCGGGCACGCTGTAGCTGCCCGTTGCGACCTGAACATTCTTCGGAATGTCGATGACGACGGGGCCGGGGCGGCCGTGCGTCGCGATGTAGAAAGCCTCGTGAATCACGGCGCCCAGCCGGTCGGGGTCCATGACCAGATAATTATGCTTGGTGCAGTGGCGCGTGATGCCCACCGTGTCGCATTCCTGAAAGGCGTCGGTGCCGATCAGCGTCGTCGGCACCTGACCCGTCAGCACGACCATCGGGATCGAATCGAGCAGCGCGTCGGTGATGCCGGTGACGGCGTTGGTCGCGCCCGGCCCCGAGGTGACGAGCACGACGCCGGGCTTGCCGGTCGAGCGCGCATAGCCCTCTGCCGCGTGGGTCGCGGCCTGTTCGTGGCGAACGAGGACATGCTTGATCGAGGGATGATTGAAGAGGGCGTCGTAGATCGGAAGCACCGCGCCGCCCGGATAGCCGAACACCGTATCGACCCCGAGGTCGACCAGCGCCTGAACCACCATGTCGGCACCACTCATTTCCTTCACGACACGCGCTCCTTTCTTCGTGCGGCCCGATGCTGGGCGCAGCCTGCCCGCGGCCTTGTTGCGCCGCAGCAGGCAGCGGGCAATAGGTATATGATTCTATCCTGTCAACAGTCTATCACGTAATAATATTGCGATTTGATTGATTGAATCGACGGATAATGACTCTTCGTGGCGTGGCCATCCGGCGGGGGGCTGGTGGCGGAACCAGGTATATTGCCGCTTCGCATATTGGCGGGTCGCCGCCTGTGCCGCCGCAAGCGCCTCTGCGCGGCTCGTTTCGCCGCGGACATGCGCCGCGACCTGCGGCACGCCGATCGCGCGCATGACGGGGAGATCGGGGTCGAGCCGGCGCGCGAGCAGCGCGCTCACCTCTTCGATCGCGCCGCCGTCGAACATGCGCACAAGGCGGGTGTCGCAGCGCTCGCGCAGCCAGTCGCGCGGCGGCAACAGGATGAGCGGCACCAGCGTGATGTCCTCGGCGATGCCGCCGCTGCGGTCCTGTTGCCACGCGGCGAGCGTCCGGCCGGTCGCGCGCACCACCTCGAGCGCGCGCGCGATGCGGGTCGTGTCGGCCGGATTGAGCCGGGCGGCAGCGGCGGGATCGGCTTCGGCGAGCGCGGCATAAGCGTCGGCGACGGGCAGCGCGCGCACCGCTTCACGAATCTCCGGGTCGATTTCGGGCACCGGGGCGATGCCGTCGAGCAGCGTGCGCAGATAGAGGCCGGTGCCGCCGACGAGGATGGGAACCTTCCCCGCGGCGTGCGCGTGGGACAGGGTGCGGCGCGCTTCTTCGGCCCAACGCGCCGCATTGTGGGCGGACCCGCCATCGACATGACCGAAGAGGCGATGCGGGATGCCGGCCATCTCCGCCGCGTCCGGCCGTGCCGAGAGGAGGGGGATGTCCGCATAAACCTGACTCGCGTCGGCGTTGACGACCTCTGCGTCGCCGAGCGCCTGGGCGAGGGCGACCGCCAATGCGCTCTTGCCGCTGGCGGTGGGGCCAGCGATAAGCGCCACCGGTGGACGGTGCGTGAAGGAAGAAGAAGGAGATGCCATGTTCGTTGCAACGCTGATAGCAGCCGGGAAGCTGACGGGCGAGGTGGTGCGCGAAGCGATCGACCGCCTCGATGCGACAGGACATGAGGTGGGCGCGCCGCACTGGATCGATCAGGGCGACGCCGCCGACATCTTCTTTCAGGGCAGTCTGGTCAGCGCGCGCGCCGAACTGGCGAAAATGGACCATGGCGCGCTCGACGTCGTCGTCCAGCCGCTTGGCGACCGGACGAAGAAGCTGATCATCGCCGACATGGATTCGACGATGATCACCGTCGAATGCATCGACGAGCTGGCGGACTATGCCGGGATCAAGCCGCAGATCGCCGCGATCACCGAACGCGCGATGCGCGGCGAGCTCGATTTTCGCGCCGCGCTAATCGAGCGCGTCGGGCTGCTCGGCGGCATGGCCGAGGCGACGATCGCCGAATGCCGGGCGGAGCGGGTCAGACTGACCCGCGGCGCGCGCACGCTGGTCCAGACGATGAAGGCGCATGGCGCCTGGTCGGTGCTGGTGTCGGGCGGTTTCCTGCCCTTTGCCGCGCCGGTCGCCGAAGCGATCGGTTTCGACAAGGTGGTTGCGAACGAGTTGGAGATCGCCGGCGGCAAGCTGACCTGCAAGGTTGCCGAGCCGATCGTCGACAGCTCGGCCAAGCTCGAAACGCTGCGCGCCGAGGCCGCGGCGCGCGGGCTGGCGCTCGCCGATACGCTGGCGGTCGGCGACGGCGCGAACGATATTCCGATGATCACCTCGGCCGGGCTCGGGATCGGTTATCACCCGCATCCCGCCGCCGCCGCCGCCGCCGACGCGGCGATCCGCCACCACGACCTGACCGCGCTTTTGTGGGCGCAGGGCTATGCGCGGCGCCAGTGGGTGATGGGATAGGCGATGCTGCGCGCGGCGGGGGCGGGGCTTGCCATGCTGGCGCTGTCCGCCTGCGCGGGCGGCCAATATCGCCCGGTGGCCGATACGCCGGTGCGGATCGGCAAACCCTATGCGGTGCGCGGAACGACCTATGTCCCCGCCGCCGCGCCCGCCTATGACGCCGTCGGCTATGCGAGCTGGTACGGCAGCGAATCGGGAAACCGCACCGCGAATGGCGAGAAATTCCGTCCCGGCTGGATCACCGCCGCGCATACCACGCTGCCGCTGCCGACCTATGTCGAGGTGACGGCGCTCGACAGCGGGCGGCGGATCGTCGTGCGCGTCAACGACCGCGGGCCGTTCGCCGGCGGCGGGCGCATCATCGACCTGTCGAAAGGGGCCGCCGAAGCGCTCGGCGCGCATCGCCAGGGCGTGGTGCCGGTGCGCGTGCGGCGCGTCGAACCGTCCGACAAGGATCGCGCCCGGCTGCGCAAGGGCAAGCCCGCGGCTGCGCTCGCCCCCTTGCCACCGCGCGAGCTTGCGGCGCTGCGCACGCGGCTGGCGGCGGGGGAACGCTGAGGCGGAAGAGGACGGCGGGTGGCGGCCGTCAGTCGCAGGCGCGGTGGAGCTTGACCGCCAGCCACGCCGAGATCAGGCACATGACCGCGCTCATCAACAGCTGATCGACGACGCCGACGCCCGCGAAGCCGAGCCCGATGGCAAGCAGCGAGCCCGCGACCATCGCGCCCGAATTGACGATATTGTTCGCCGCGACGGTGCGTGCGGTCTGGTCCTTGGGCACGGTGGTGGTGAGGAAGGCATAGAGCGGCACGACGAACATGCCGCCGCTGATCGCGATGCCCATCAGGCTGGCGAGCAGCGGGATGACGTCGGCGTGATTCAGAAAGCCGCCGATGCCATAGAGCGTGCCCGCGGGATCCTGTTCCCAGTTGCGGCAGACGAAATAGAAGGCGACGACGAACGCGCCCATCACGACGACGCTCGCCGGGCTGTAGCGCGCCGACACCTCGCCCTTGAGCAACCGGTTGACCGCGACCGAGCCGATCGCGATGCCGATCGAGAAGACCGCGAGGAACAGGCTCGCGACGCTCTTGTCGGCGTGGAGGATATTCTTCACCAGCGGCGGGAACTGGATGAACAGCACCGCGCCGATCGTCCAGAAGAAGCTGATCGACAGGATCGCGAGATAGAGCCGCTTGATGTGCATCGTGCCGCGCACCAGCGCGATCGACGAGCGGACGATGTGCCAGTCGATCCCCGTCTCCTCGTGCTGCGGCGGCGCGGGCGGCACCTTGCGCCCGGTCCAATAGCCGACGAAGGCGACGAGCACGACGCCGAGCGCCGCCCATTCGACGTCGATGATGCCGGCGAGGATCGTCCCCGCAAGGATCGCGATATAGGTGCCGGCTTCGACCAGCCCGGTGCCGCCCAGCACCTCGTCGCTTTCCAGATGCTGCGGCAGGATCGCATATTTGATCGGGCCGAAGAAGGTCGAGTGGATGCCCATCGAAAACAGCGCCAGCATCATCAGCGGGATGGCGACCAGATGCACCGCCCAGCCCATCCATGCGAGGACCAGCCCGGCGCCGCCGACGGCCATGATGAGGATTTCGCAGAATTTGACGATGCGGATGATCATCGCCTTGTCGCGCGTGTCGGCAAGCTGCCCGGCGAGCGCCGACAGGAGGAAGAAAGGCAGGATGAACAGCCCCGTTGCGACCGCGCTGAACAGCGTTTCGGACGCTTCGTCGTTGAAGACGCCGTAGACGACGAACAGCACCATCGCATTCTTGAACAGATTGTCGTTGAACGCGCCGAGCAATTGCGTGACGAACAGGGGAAGGAACCGGCGTTGCTTCAAAAGCGCAAAGGATCCGGTCATTGAAATTCCATCATTGCAGTCCGACATAGCGACCCGGCCGCGCCAAAGGGGCAATTCGGTTGTCGCACGGGGGGCTTATCGGTTAGGGCTTGGTCGGTCAAAGCCCATTTTGGAACTTTCGCGCGATCAGGGGTCATGCTCAGCCTACCGAACATCTTGACGCTTTCGCGCATCCTGACGGTTCCGATCCTGCTGGCGCTGCTGTGGCCGGGCGCGCGCGAGGGGACGCACCAGCCGGCGCCGCTCTATTATGCGCTGGCCTTCGTCCTCTATTGCCTGATGGGCATCACCGATTATTTCGACGGCTATGTCGCGCGCGCGCGCGGCACCGTGTCGCGGCTCGGCGCCTTCCTCGATCCCATTGCCGACAAGATCATGATCGCGGCGGTGATCCTGCTGCTTGTCTTCACGCGCGACATCACCGGCGTTCACGTCATCGCCGCGCTCGTCATCCTGCTGCGCGAGATCATCGTGTCGGGGCTCCGCGAATTCCTCGCGACCTTGCAGGTGTCGATGCCGGTCACGCGGCTCGCCAAATGGAAGACGACCTTTCAGCTTGTCTCGTTCGGCGCGCTGATCCTGGCGGGCGCGCTGCCCGCGATGGAATGGGTCCGCAGCGTCGGCCTGGCGACCCTGTGGGGCGCGGCGGTGCTGACGATGATCACCGGCTGGGATTATCTGCGCGTCGGCCTGAAGCATATCGATTGACGCCGGTGGCGCTGCAGCTCGCCTATTTCGCCTGGGTTCGCGAACGCATGGGATGCGGCGAGGAGCAGGTCGAACCGCCCGCCGATGTCGCGACCGCGTCTGACCTGATCGCATGGCTCGCCGCGCGCGACGACCGCGGCGCCCGGGCCTTTGCCGAACCGGCGCGGATTCGCGTTGCGATCGACGGCCAGATGATGGGCAATGACGCGGCGCTCGCCGGCGCCCGCGACGTCGCGCTGTTCCCGCCGGTGACGGGCGGATGATCAGCGTCGTCGTCCAGGACGCGGCGATCGACTTTGCGACCGAGACCGACCGCCACGACGCGGGCGGGCACGGCGCGACCGCAAGCTTCGTCGGGCGGGTGCGCGGCGACGACGGCGTGACCCAATTGTTCCTCGAACATCACCCGCAAATGACCGAGCGCGGCCTCGCCGACCTGGCGCACGCCGCCGCCGACCGCTGGCGGCTGCCGGCGCTGACGCTGATCCACCGCGTCGGCGCGATGGCGCCGGGCGAGACGATCGTGCTCGTCCTCGCCAGCAGCCCGCACCGCGCCGAAGCGCTCGCCGCCTGCACCTTTCTGATCGACCGGCTGAAGACCGACGTCATGATGTGGAAGCGCGAGACGCTGAGCGACGGCACCGTCCGCTGGGTCGAACCGCGCGCGGCCGATCAAGAGCGCGCGGAGGGGTGGGATTAGGGAGCGGGCGGAAGGGCCGGTTTGGGGTGGGAAGGGGACGTTGTTCTAGCCTGACGTTTCCACTGATTCTGGCTTATCGGAAACTTTCTTGCTGCGAAGCCACCGAACGGGCTTTGCGACGACGGCGATTCCCATCCCCATGCCTATCGGAGCCCATAGCGGTGAAGAATAAAGTAGCCATTTCACCGAGAAATCAATCGAATGGCCCAAAGCTGTTCCGATAAAAACGATAGGCAGCATCATCACCGATCCGACGAACAGTAACCCAATCGAGCAGGAAATGAGCATTGCTGCCCCAACCGCCCACAAGATGCGAATGTCCTTCAGTTCTTTCATTTCTTGCTTATGCGGTGCAGCGGGAATGTCTGCAATCGGTCGTTTCCGGTCATTTCGATCCAGATCTGGCGAAGGTCGTGGTCCAGCTCTTTACACCGCCAACGGCGGCGTTCGAGGCTCTGGGGCCAAGCCTTCGCCGGGGAGCGCATTATCGACGCCGGACTGCAGCTCGTGCGTCATCCCGGCCCCCTCGATAAGCTCAGGGTAAGCGGTTGAGAAAGGCGGCAACGCGCGCTTCCCACCTCAAAACCGTCTTTCGCTTCCCGGCTATTGCCTATCCTCCGGCGCAGGCGCGTCAGGATACAGGCGGGGGCGCGACCCGAAAAGCTCGGCGCAAACCGGAACCCCGCCTGTGACCGAACCTTTGGTTCAGCCGCCGTCCCCCGCCGGTTTGCGATAGGGGACGAATTCGCCAAAAACGCATGTCGGACCGCGAATGCCGCTGCTGCGGTCGACGAGATAGAAGAAGTCGCCTTCGCAGGTCGACGATCCGAACTGGCGCACGACCATGATATCGCTGTCGCGCGCGAGGCCGGGGCAACTGCCTTTCAGCGTGTTGCGGTAAACCAGATTGCGCCCCGACCGATAGAGCAGGATGTCGTCCGACACGCGAATGCTGTCCATCGAACGGTAATTGGGCAGGCATCTGACCGGGGTGCCGGGCGTCTTGCCCGCGAGTTGCTTGTCGAGCGTCGCCGCCTGCTTGGGCGTCAGCGCTGCGGCGCCGGGGGCGCCGCTTCCCGACGGCGCACAGCCGGCAAGCGAGGCGGCGGCGCCGATCAGTACGGTGCAAAGAGCAAAACGGGGCATGGTCATCATAGGGATCCTGACGGGCGTTGTTTGGCGGACGGACGCTGAACGAGGGCTGAAGCAGCCCATGTCAGGCCGCATCCTTCAGCGCGCGGATGCGGCCGAGTTCCGCTGCGCTGGGCGCGCGCAGAAAGGGATTGGTCGCGCGCTCGTCGCCGATCGTCGTCGGCACCGTGGCTATGCCTTGCGCGCGCGCCGTTTCGACCGCGCTCAGGCGCTCGGCCAGCGCGCGGTTGTCGGGATCGACCGTCACCGCGAAGCGCGCGTTCGACAGTGTATATTCGTGCGCGCAATAGACGCGCGTCGTATCGTCGAGGGTGGCGAGGCGCTGCATGTTCGCGAACATCTGGTCGGCGGTGCCTTCGAACAGGCGCCCGCATCCCATCGCGAACAACGTGTCGCCGACGAAGATCACGCCGTCCTCGGCAAAATGATAGGCGATATGCCCGGCGGTGTGCGCGGGGACCGCCCAGACATCGGCGACATGCGCGCCGAGCATGACCCGGTCGCCATCGGCGACGAGGCGGTCGGCAGTCGGTATGCGCTCGCGCTCGGCCGCCGGCGCGATGATCTCGCACCCGGTCTTTGCCTTGATGTCGGCGTTGCCGCCCGTATGGTCGGGGTGCCAGTGGGTGTTCCAGATCGCGGTGATCGGCCAGCCGCGCGCGTCCGCCTCGGCCAGCACCGGCTCCGCCACGGCGGGGTCGACGACCATCGTTTCGAAGCTTGCTGGATCGTGGACCAGCCAGACATAATTGTCGCTGAGGACGGGGATGCGGACGATTTCCAGCGCGCTCACGCTCTTCTCCTATGTCTCGCCGGCCTCATGCCTTCCAAGACGGACACGCGCGCGCGCCGCCTTGGTTGCACGATCTACCAGCTTCCCGTGTTGGGCATGGAGGCCCAGGGTTCGGCAGGCTCCAGATGGCCGTCCTGCAACAGCTCGACCGAAATGCCGTCGGGTGATCGCACGAAGGCCATATGGCCGTCGCGCGGCGGGCGGTTGATCGTCACGCCGGCGTCCATCAGGCGCTGGCAGGTTTCGTAGATATTGTCGACGCGATAGGCGAGATGCCCGAAGTTGCGCCCGCCCGAATAGCTTTCGGGGGCGCTGCCATCCTCGGGCGGCCAATTATAGGTCAGTTCGACCTCGGCAACGCCGGCCTGTCCCGGCGGGGCCAGAAAGATCAGCGTGAACCGGCCCGCCTCGCTGTCGAAGCGGCGGACTTCCTCAAGGCCGATCAGCTTGAAGAAATCGATGGTGGCGTCCGGATCCGAAACGCGGATCATCGTGTGGAGATATTTGGTCATGCCCCCATATTAGGCACGAAGCGCGCGACCTTCAAACGCTTCGAACAGATTTACGAATTCATCGGGGACCGGGCTCGGCGCGCCTTGCGCTTCGGCGACATGGACGTTGACCAGAACACCCGTCGCGCGCAGATCGTCCGCGCCCCCGCCGTGCAGTTCGAAGTGAAAAACCATCGAACTGCGCCCGACCCGCGCCGCGCGCACGCAGATGTCGATTTCCTCGTCTAGGAGGATGGGCGCGCGATAGTCGATCTCGGCGCGCGCAACGTGGAATTCGGGGCTGTCATGGCCCGGCCAGCGGTCATACACCCCCGCCGCACGCCAATATTCAGTGATGCCGATGTCGAAATATTCGAGGTAGCGGCTGTTGAACACCACCCGCTGCGCGTCGATCTCGGCATAGCGGACGCGCTTGCGCACATGGAATTTATAGTCGCTGCGGGCCATGATTGTCCTTCAGATGGGTCGCGAGGCGCGCGACGGTATCGATCAACAGGGCGATGTCGCCATCGCGCGACAGGCGGTGGTCGCCGCCCTTGACCAGCGTCACCTGCACATCGTCGCTGGCAAGCGCCGCGGCAACGCGCAGGCTGATGTCGGGCGGCACGTCGCCATCCTCCTGGCCGTGGAGCAGTCGCACCGGACAGGCGAGGGGGATTTCACCGTCGAGCAGCAGATTCGCCTCTCCCGACTGGAAGAAGCCGCGCGTGGTCACATAGGGCTGATCGCCATAGGGCGTTTCTTCGATCAGCGCGCCTTCGGCGAGGATGATCGCCTTTTCCTCCGGCGTGAAGCCCCAGCGGGTGAAGTCGGGCGCCGCGGCGATGCCGACCAGTCCCGCGACCCGCGTCGGCCCGTCGCGCGCGACCAGCTCGCGCGCCGCAAGCAGCATCAGCCAGCCGCCCATCGACGATCCGACAAGGATCACGGGCCCCTCGATCTTTGCGTCGATCAGGTCGAGCACGTCGCCGCGCCAGTCGAGCAGCGTCTGGTCGGCAAACAGTCCGTCGGACAGGCCGCAGCCCGCATAATCGAGCAGCAGGCAGGCCTGCCCCTCGGCCGCCGCCCAGTCGAACAGCGCGGTCGCCTTGCCCCCGGTCATGTCGGACATATAACCGGGCAGGAATATGATCGTCGGCCCTGCGCCACTCGCATGGCGGTAGGCAAGCCGCGGGCGACCGGGACGGTCGAGGAAATCGGGTGTCGCCGTTTCGGTCACGCGAACGCGCTCAGATCACCCAATCGACCGTGTTCATCTGCGCCACGGCCTGGCCCTTGGCGCGGCGCTGTTCGACCATGATCTTGTTGAGCCGCTGGATGGTGTCGCTGCCGGTGGTGATGCACCAGCCGGGCACGACCGCGTGGACCAGCGCGCACAGACCGCCCCAGATCATCGTAAAGCCGAAGCGCGAGGCGACCCCGAAATGCTCGACGTAATTTTCGTCTACGCTTTTCGGATGATCGACAAACAGGCGCTTGAACATTTTGGCGGCTCCTTTCGGGTTGCCGCTGCTCTAGCGAGCGGCCGGGGCGCAGGCAAGGGCGGTATCCGGATCCTACCCGCGGGGGAACACTTACTTGCTCCCGCCAGATATATGCCGACCTTGTCCTGAGCCCCCACCAGGCAGCCGAAGTCCGCTGCCGCCTCCCCATGCCGGCAGCACAGGGTGGATCGCCTTAATTCGCCAGGAATTCGTCGACCGCCGCGGCAAAAGCCTCGGGTTGATCGAGCATGATGAAATGGCGGCTGTCGTCGATACGCTTCAGCGTCACGGTCTTGGCCGTTGTAAAGGCGCCCTTGTAGAGTCCATCGACCATCGCTTCGGGCATCGCGCTGGCATCGAGCGGATAGAGCATCGTGAACGGCGCAGCGATCGCGCTCAGCTCGGGTCGAAGATCGGTGGTCATGTCATCATACATCAACTGCGCCGCGACCTTCGCGTTCGCCGCCTGCGTCCACGCTTTGACCTGCGCGCGGCCGGCATCGGTCGCCGACATCATCTGCAGCGTCCGGTCGTCGGCTTCGGCGCTTTCCCGTGCGGCGAGCATCGTCTGCATCGCGGCGGCCTGCGGCTCGACGTCGGCGACGGTCGCGGTCGGACCGAACAGCATCCCGAAAAAGGGCAGGCTGTCGACGACCATCAGCCGGCCGACTTCCTGGGGGGCACGGGCGGCGATCATCATGGCGGTCAGCCCGCCGAGCGAATGGCCGATGACCGCCGGAGCGGGGCGGCCTTGGTCGACGATGCAATCGTCGATGTAGTCCGCAATCTCGCGCATCATCGGCTCGAGTATCGGGCCGTCGGCATTCAGGCCCGGCGCATCGCCGCCGAATCCGCGCACCTCGACAAGGTGCAGGCGATGCGTCGCTTTCAGCCGTTCGGCAGTGGGCGCCCAGACCGCGCGCGGCGAGGACAGGCCGGGGATCAGCACGACGTCGGGACCGTCGCCTTCGACCTCGACCGTGATCCGCTTGCCTTCGAGCAGGCCGGTGCCGCATCCGGCGGCGCCTTCCGCGGCATCGGCGCGCGGTGCGATGGTGGCGATCAGGAGGACGAACAGCGCGGCGATGGAAAGTCGTTTCATGGGTTCAGTCTTTCAGGAATATGGCTTCGATCGGCAGGCCGAACAGGTCGGAAATGCGGAAGGCGAGCGGCAGCGACGGATCATATTTTCCCGTCTCGATCGCGTTGACCGACTGGCGCGACACCTCGAGCCGGTCGGCGAGGTCCTGCTGGCTCCAGTCACGCTCGGCGCGCAGAACCCTCAGACGGTTCTTCACAGGCCGCGAACCTTGCCGATGACATGTCCCAGCCCCAGGCCAAGACACCACACCGGGACGGCGGTCCACATCGGCACCGCCGGCGCAACGCCGAAGGTCGTCAGGAAACCCCAGAAAGTCGCCACCGCAAGCAGCAGGCCAGTGGCGATCAGCGCCGCGTTCACCGTCCGCGCGCGCAAATACTCATCGCTCTCCTCGATAACATAGCGTGCCATCGCCCAGATCATTCCGAACACGGGGAGAGTCGGCAGCAGCGCGAGCAGCGCGGCGAACGGCTTGGCTGCCTCCTGCTGTCGAAACAGAAGCAGCGCGCCGCCCAGTCCGATCACATACGCGAAGGAAGCGACCAGCATCCGGCGATTGTAGCGCGTGGCAACGACCGATGCGCAGCCGGTTTCGCGCTGCATGCGCTCGGTCGCGCGCACCATCGGGATCAGCAGCAGCATCGGGAGAATCATGATCGCCAGCCCCCAGGGTGCCGCGATGACCTTGCTCGTTTTCAGCAGCCATGCGGTGCCGAACATGCCGATCAGAAAGGCGATCGCCCAAAATCCTGCGGCACGCCGGGCGGAGGTTTCGGTTGCGCTTGCCATGGTTCAGGCCGCCGTCCGCTTGGCGCAGGCGCGGCCGTCGCGCGGCGTCGTTGCGATCATGATCGCGGGCAGCACGATGATCAGCATCGTCGCGATATTCTCGGGAATGATGTCGAGGATCTGCGCAACGGCGACGCACATGATGGCGAGGGCCCAGCAAAGAGCACGGAAAATCGGCGGCATCGGTCAAGCTCCCTTGTTAAACAGTAAAGGGACATTGACACGGAGATTTGCGCTTGTCAAGCAACATTGACACAATGACAAGCGAGCCAATCGCGCTGGGGGCGTCAGCCTTTCGCGTGCCGCAATCGCCAGTTGACGATGTGTGCGCTGGCGAGGGCGAGCGCGCCGAGGGTGGTGAACAGACGGTCGCCGGTTTCGGGGGCGAGGCCGCCGATCCAGCCTTCGTGCGCGGCGAGTCCGGCGGCGAGGAGGGCAAGGCCGACCAGCGCCGCGGCGACGGGATAGCGATGGCCGTGGTGCCGCCGGCCGTCGGCCAGCGCCAGCGCCGCCGCGGGCGCGGCAAGCAGCAGGATCACCGCATGAAAGCTCTCGGGCAGCGAGAGCCAGGCGCTCAGCGCGGGCGCCGCGAGCAGGAGCAGCGGCAGTGCGAGGCAATGGACGAGGCAGGCGAGCGACAGCCCGACTCCGATAAGGTCGGCGGCGCGCGAACGCAGCGAGGGGCGGGCGGGGAGGCACATGGTTCGGGCTTTCGGCAGAGGGGGCGGCGGGCGTGACATAATGATACATTGTATCATTGCAAGCCCTCGCGGTGAAAACGGCCCTTGCCGCTGCTTTCGCGCGCTGGCAAAGGGGCGCAGTTTATTCCGCCAGAAAGGCCCGATTTCCAATGTCCGAGATGATCCGCGTCACCCTTCCCGACGGCTCTGCCCGAGAAGTCGCACGCGGCACTACTCCGGCGCAGATCGCGGCAGACATCGGCCCCGGCCTCGCCAAGGCGGCACTTGCCGCAAAGATCGACGGCGAACTGCGCGACATCATGCAGCCGCTGGAGGAAGACACCAACCTTGCGCTGGTCACGAGCCGCGACGAGGCCGATGCGCTCGAACTCGTGCGCCACGACTATGCGCATGTGCTGGCGGAGGCAGTGCAGAATCTGTTTCCCGGCACGCAGATCACCTTCGGTCCCTCGACGAACGACGGTTTCTATTATGATTTCGCGCCGACCGCCGACCGCGGCCCGTTTCGCGACGACGAACTGCCGCTGATCGAGGAGGAGATGCGCCGTATCATCGCCGCCGACCTTCCGCTGACGCGCGAGGTGTGGGAACGCGACAAGCTGATCGCCAAATGGCAGGCCGAGGGTGAGACGTTCAAGGCCGAATGGGCCGCCGAACTGCCCGAGGGCGAGGAACTGACCGTCTACCGCTCGGGAGACGGCTGGATGGACATGTGCCGCGGGCCGCATTTGGCTTCGACGGGCAAGCTTGACCCGGCGGCCTTCAAGCTGACGCGCGTCTCGGGCGCCTATTGGCGCGGCGACCAGAAAAATGCCCAGCTTTCGCGCATCTACGGCACCGGCTGGCTCAACAAGAAGCAGCTCGCCGAGCATCTCGTCCGGCTGGAGGAAGCCGCGAAACGCGACCATCGCAAGATCGGCCGCGAGATGGACCTCTTCCACCTCCAGGAAGAAGCGCACGGCAGCGTCTTCTGGCACCCCAAGGGCTATCGCATCTACCGCGAGCTTGAGGCCTATATGCGCCGGGCGATCGACGGCTCGGGCTACCAGGAGGTCAAGACGCCGCAGGTGATGGACGCGCGCCAGTGGGAACAGTCGGGCCACTGGGGCAAGTATCGCGAGAATATGTTCGTCATCCCCGACGAGGTGCCGAATATCGAGGACGACGGCCCGCTCGTCTCCGACGATGCCGAGTGGATGGCGCTCAAGCCGATGAACTGCCCCGCGCACGTGCTGATCTTCCGCCAGGGGATCAAGTCGTACCGCGACCTGCCGCTGCGCATGGCCGAAATGGGCTGCTGCCACCGCAACGAACCGCATGGTGCGCTGCACGGCATCATGCGCGTGCGCCAGTTCACGCAGGACGACGGCCATATTTTCTGCCGCGAGGATCAGATCGTCGAGGAAGTGCGCGCCTTCTGCGAACTGCTCGACCGCGTCTACAAGCAGCTCGGCTTCGAGAAATATGCCGTGAAGCTCGCGCTGCGGCCCGAGATGCGCTTCGGCACCGACGCGATGTGGGACAAGGCCGAGCAGGAACTGCGTGAGGCGGTCGCGCGCGCGGGCATGGCGAACGACGATTATGGCTGGGAAGAATTGCCGGGCGAGGGCGCCTTCTATGCTCCCAAGCTCGAATTCCACCTGACCGACGCGATCGGCCGGACGTGGCAGTGCGGCACGATCCAGTCCGACCGCGTGATGCCCGAACGCCTCGATGCGTCCTACGTCGGCGAAGATGGCGAGCGCCATCGCCCGGTGATGCTCCACCGCGCGATCCTCGGCACCTATGAACGCTTCATCGGCATTTTGATCGAGCATTTCGCCGGCCGCTTTCCGACCTGGCTCGCGCCGGTGCAGGCGGTCGTCGCGACGATCGTGTCCGATGCCGACGATTATGCGAAGGACGCCGCGGCGCAGCTCGAGGCGGCGGGCATTCGCGTCGAAACCGACCTGCGCAACGAAAAGATCAACTACAAGGTGCGCGAACACAGCCTGCAGAAGGTTCCCTATCTGCTCGTCGTCGGCAAGCGCGAGGCCGACGAAGGCACCGTCGCGATCCGCACCCTCGGCCAGGATGGCCAGCGCATCCTGCCGCTCGCCGAAGCGATCGCGATGCTGAAGGGCGAAGCGACCCCGCCGGACCTGCGCCCCGCTTGACCGGCATCAAGGCTCTCGTCGGCCTGGCGCCGCTCACCTTTGCGGGCGCTGCGGCGATGACGTTCGGCGCGGCCTATGTGCGCGGGCTGACCGGCTTCGGCATGGCGATCATCCTCGTGCCGCTGCTCGGGATGATCGTGCCGCCGGGGCAGGCGGTCGTCGTGGCGATCATCCTGCAATTGCTGATCGGTCCGGTCGGGCTGCGCGTCATCCTGGCCGATGCCGACCGCCATACGGCGGTGCCGATCGGGCTGATCGCGATGGCGACGACGCCGCTCGGCATGCTCGCGCTGAAAGCGATCACCCCCGATGTCGCGCGCCTGATGATCACGCTCGTCGCGGTCGGCGCCTTCTTGGCGATCCTGATGCCCAAACAGCCCGAGGGACATCGGCCCGGCCGCGTCGCCATCGGCGGAACGGGGGTTGCGTCGGGCCTGCTCACCGGCTTCGCCGCGATGCCGGGGCCGCCGGTGGTGCCTTTCTATCTGCGCCGCCGGCTCGATCCGCGGACCGCGCGCGCGTCGATGATGCTGATCTTCTTCGCCACCGCCATCGCAGGCACGCTCGCGGCGTTATGGACCGGGCTCGCGACGCACCGCCTGTTCATCCTCGCGCTGCTGCTGTTCGTGCCGATGTGGCTCGGCAATCATCTGGGCGGCCGCCACTTCGGCCGCGTCCCGGCGCATCTGTGGCAGGCGATGGTTGCGGTCGTCCTCGGCCTCTCGGCGATTTCGGCGGTGGTGCGGATCTTGAACTAGGGTCCTGACCCTAGAGGCTGCGCAGCGCCTGCGCGGGTTTCGCCGACAGCAAGGGCCAGCTTCCGGCGATGCCGATCAGGAAAGCGAGGCCCGCACCGCCGGCCAGCGTCGCGCCGACGACCAGCGGATCGGGGGCGAAGCGGAAGTCGAATAGTTCGACCACCACATAATGCGCCGCGACGAGCCCGAGGCCGAGCGCGAGCAGCGCGAGGATTGCGGCGAGCAGCGCATATTCCAGCCCCTGCGCCCCCAGAATCTGGCCGCGCGTCGCGCCGAGCAGTTTCAGGATCACGCTGTCATAGACGCGTCGCTCGCGGCTTGCGGCAATCGCGCCGATCAGCACGGCAATGCCGGCCAGGATCGCAATGCTCGCCGCCGCGGCAATCGCCTGGCTCATCTGCGTCAGCAGGCTCGTCACCTGGCTCACCACGTCGCGCACCTGAATCAGCGAGGCCGAGGGGAAGGCGCGGGGAATGCTGCGCGCCAGCGCGGTTTCGGCCTGCGGGCCGACGGCGACGGTCGCCACCATGTTATGCGGCGCCGCGTCGAAGGTGCCGGGCGAAAAGACGAGCGCATAGTTGAGCCCGAAATTGTCCCATTCGACGGAGCGGAAAGAGGCGACGCGCGCCTGCACCTCGACCCCCAGCACATTGACCGACAGCGTGTCGCCGATCTTCAGTGCCAGCGATTTGGCGACATCGGCCTCGACGCTGACCAACGGCGGGCCCTTGTAATCGGGCGCCCACCACTGGCCCTGGGTCAGGCTGCTGCCCTTGGGCAGCACGGGGCTGTAGGTCAGGCCGCGGTCGCCGCGCAGCACCCACGCGCCTTCGGGCAGTTCGGCGAGCTCGTCGACGCGCTTGCCGGCAAATTCGGTGACGCTGCCGCGCAGCGCGGGGATCATGTTGATCGCCGCCTTGTCGTCGGCGCCCGTCACCAGCGCGCGGAACGCCGCCGCCCGGTCGCGCGGAATGTCGAGCACGAAAAAGCTCGGCGCGCGTTCGGGTACGGTGCGCGCGATTTCGGCGGTGATGCTTGTCTGGATCGCGGCGAGGGTAACGAACAGCGTCAGCCCCAGGCCGAGCGCGACGACCAGCGCGCCGGTCGCGGCGCCGGGGCGATGCAGATTGGCGAGCGCAAGGCGCAGCAGCGGCCGCTTCGGGCGCGGCACCCGGCTCGCGATGCGGCGCACCAGCCAGCCGAGCGCGACGAGGATCAGGAGCAGCAGCACCGCCGCCCCGATGAAGCCCAGCGCAAACAGCGGTTCGCGCGCCGTCCCGACCGCGAGGCCGACGATGGCGGCGAAGGCGAGGGCAACGGCGGCCAGCACGCGCTTTTCGATCCGGCCCGCGCCGTCGACCGTCGCGCGGTAGAGGCCCGCGGCCGGAATATGGCGCGTCGCGGCGAGCGGTGGCAACGCAAAGGCAATCGCGATGAGCAGGCCGTAGGCGGCGCTGACCGCGAGCGGGAGCGGATAGACGGCCAGTCCCGGCTTGACCGGCAGGACGTCGCCCGCAATCGCGCCGATCGCCGCGGGGGCCAAGGCGCCCGCGATCAACCCTGCGGCAATCGCGGCGGCGGCCACCGCCAATATCTGCAAGCCATAGATGCGCAGCACCGCCGCGCTGTCGGCCCCGAGCACCTTCAATGTCGCAAGCCCGGGGCGCTTGCCGGCAAGATAGCTGGCGACCCCGTTGCCGACCCCGATCCCGGCGATCACCAGCGCGGCGAGGCCGACGAGCGACAGGAACTGCCCCATGCGTTCGATAAAGCGCCGCGTGCCCGGCGCGCCGTTGCTACGGTCGGTCACCTCCCAGCCTGCGTCGGGGAAGGCCGCGCTCAGCCGCTTGCCCACGGCCACCGGATCGGCACCGGCGGGCAGGCGGACGCGATATTTGCTTTCATAGAGGCTGCCGGGCTGGATCAACTGCGTTGCGGCAAGGTCGCCGAGGCCGATGATTGCCACCGGGCCCAGCGTAAAGCCTTCGCCTAGCCGGTCGGGCTCGTCGGCGATGATGCCGTCTATACGGAAGGATTTGTCGCCGAACTTCACCGCGCCGCCGACCGCCAGGTCAAGCCGTGACGCGAGATCCTTGCCGATCCAGATCGCCCCCGGCGGCGGCGGGCCGCGGCGCGCGCCGCTTTCGAGCCGCATCGTGCCGTAAAGCGGATAGGCAGCATCGACCGCCTTCAGTTCGGAGAGCAGCGCGCCGCCGCCCGGTGCGTTCGCCATCGCGCGCATCCGCACCGTCGCCGACGTCGCGCCGGCACCGCGCAGCCCGGCGAGCTCGGCCTCGCTCGCCTGCCGCTGTGGCAGGCCGAACTGCAGGTCGCCGCCCAGGATCGTCTGTCCCCGCGACGCCAATTCGGCGGTGATGCCGCTCGTCAGGCTACCGATGGCGGCCAGCGTCGCGACGCCGAGGAACAGGCACACCGCCAGCAGGCGCAGCCCGCGAATCCGCGCCGCCAGATCGCGCCGCGCGATACGCCACAGGGTGCTGATGGGAAGCATCAGATCCGGTGCTCCCCATTTCCGTTCGTGTCGAGCGAAGTCGAGACACCCATCGATGTTGCGCGTTCCTTCGCGGTGTCTCGACTTCGCTCGACACGAACGGGATTGAACTGCGGTTCCATCATCGTTCCTCGATCCGCCCGTCGTGCATCACGACGACGCGGTCGCAATGGTCTGCCAGTTCGGGATCGTGGGTGATGATCAGCAGCGTCGCGCCGAGCGCCGCGCGCCGCGCGAAGATCAATTCGATGATCGCATGTCCGGTCGCGGTGTCGAGATTGCCGGTGGGTTCGTCGGCGAAGATGATCTGCGGCTCGCTCGCCATCGCGCGGGCGATCGCGACGCGCTGCTGCTCGCCGCCCGAAAGCTGCGCGGGATAATGGGTCAGGCGGTGGCCCAGACCGACCGCCTCCAGCTCGCGCGCGGCGCGCCCGAACGGGTCGTCGATCCCCGCCAGTTCCAGCGGCACGGCGACATTTTCGAGCGCGGTCATCGTCGGCAGCAGGTGAAAGGCTTGCAGGACGATACCGATCCGCCCGCGCCGCGCGCGCGCTAGCGCATCCTCGTCCATCGTTGCAAAATCGAGCCCAGCGACCATGACCGTTCCGCCGCGGGCGCGTTCCAGTCCGGCGAGCACCGCCATCAGCGAACTCTTGCCCGATCCCGACGGGCCGAGCAGCGCGACAGAGGTGCCGGCGGCGACTTCCAGGTCGACGCCGCGTAAAATTTCCACCGGGGCCTTGTCGCTCCCCAGCGTCAGCGTCACATTATGGGCGGCAATCGCCATCGTCGGCGCGACGGGCGGTCGGGGGCTGTCGGTCAAGAAAGGACCCTTTGGAAATGAGAACGGCCGGATGGCGCTCTTTCGCTCTATATGGTTTTGCAATCGCGCTTTGCCAACCGCTTGCCGGGTGCGGCTCTGCAGAGGCGCCCGCGGCGGCCGTAGCGGGCAAGAATGATCGGGTCGAAGCGGCGCCGGTGGTGCCCGCCGACGCGCCGCTCGTCATCGCGTTCGGCGACAGCCTCTACGCCGGCTACCAGCTTGGCCCCAAGGAGGGCCTCGCGCCGCAGCTTCAGGCGGCGCTTGCGGCGGACGGCCGCATGGTGCGCGTCCAGAACGCCGGGGTATCGGGCGATACCACCGCGGCGGGGCGGCAGCGGCTGTCCTATGTTCTCGACAAGGCGAAGGCGAAACCCGCGCTCGTGCTGCTCGGCCTCGGCGGCAACGACATGCTGCGCGGCATCGGCCCCGACCAGACGCGCGCCAATCTCGACGCGATGCTCGCCGAGCTCAAGCGGCGCGGCATCCCCGTCCTGATGACCGGGATGATCGCCGCGCCCAATCTCGGCAGCGATTATGCCCGCAAGTTCAACCCGATATTTCCCGAACTTGCCGACAAATATGGCGCAAGCCTCTATCCCTTCATCCTCGACAATGTCGTCACCGACAAATCGCTGATGCTCGGCGACAATATGCATCCCAATGCCAAGGGCGTGAAAATCGTCGCCGCATCGCTGGCGCCGCTCGTCGAACAGGCGCTGCCGGCGCCGCGCTAACCCAACAGCTTTTCGGCGCGGGCGCGCCAGTTGGCGGCGAGCAGGTCCATCGCGGCGAGCGCGCGCAGCGCCGCCGGTTCGCGCTTGCCCGCCCCGCCGATCAGCAGGTGAAAGACGTGCTCGACGCTCCAGTCGGGCAGCGGACGCTCCATCAGATCCAATGCGTCGCCTGCGCCCACCGCGCCATCCTCGATGACACGGTAATACCAGCCGCCGCGGCGAGAGGTGACGACGGTGGCGGGCAGCGTCGCGATGCCGAACCGGTGGCCGAGCTTCCAGCACGGCTGACGGCCTTGGCTGATCTCGACCAGCGCGCTGCCGAGGCGATAGCGGTCGCCGATGCACGCCGCACTCTCGGTCAGGCCCGATGTCGAGATATTCTCGCCGAACGCGCCGGCGTCCTGCAACAGCGCATGGTCGCCGATCGTCTCGGCCCACCAGTCATAATGATCGCGCGGATAATGGTGGATCGCCTTGTCAGGGCCGCCGTGGACCGAAAGGTCGGCCTGCTCGTCGCCCGCGATACCCAGCGCGCCGACCGCGCGCCGTCCCTCGACCGCGCGCTTGTCGATCGCGCTCGCTTCGCCCTTCGCGCCGAAGCGGCGGGCCTTGCCGGTCAACAGGGCATCGATCGTGTAGCGCATCGCCCTGCTGTGGCGGCTTCCCGCGCAAAAGAAAAGGGGCGACCCCGCGGGGCCGCCCCTTTCCGTTCGTCTCGCTGACCGAAGGATCAGAAAGCGAAGCCGACGCCGACCGCGAACGCGTCGGTGTCGTCGAAGTTGTTGATGAACTGGTGGCGATATTCGACCTTGCCATAGACGTTCTGGGTCAGCTTGTGCTGATAACCGGCGCCAACATAGGGATCGTCGATCTGGCCGAAGGTGTAGCCGCCGGTCGCGTAGAGCTTGCCGTTCGTGCCGAGGTTGGCGCCCAGGCGCGCACCCGACGAGAACTGGACCTTGGCGCCGTCGATCAGCACCTTGTCGCCCGCGATTTCGACGCCGGCAAAAGCCTTGTCGCCCAGGTTGTAATCATAGCCGCCCGCAACGCCCAGGGTGGCGTCGTCCAGGCCGCTGCCGGTGATGTACCCGCCGCGCACTTCGACATGACCTTCGCCGTTCTGGGCGAGGGCAGGCGTGGCAACGACAGCCGAGAGGAGAGCGGCAGCAACTGCGAACTTCTTCATTGTCTTTTCCTTTTCTTTGACAGGGGGCGCCCTTTGGGTCGCGTCCCGTGTGCAAAGATGGCGTTCGCACCTGTCGTTTCAATGAACGCATCGTTCAGAAAATGACAATTTTATTACCTGTGTTGTTTTTGCAACACAGCATAGCTATGCAAGCCAGCCTCAGCCCAGCGCGGCCTGCTTCTCTTCGGCGATCCGGTCGAGTTCGGCGCGTGACGGTTTGGTCGCCGCGCTCTTGAGCTGGCCGCACGCCGCCATGATGTCGCGCCCGCGCGGGGTGCGAATCGGCGCCGAAATTCCGCTTTCGAAGATGATGTTGCTGAACGCGCGCACCCGCTCGGGCGACGAACATTCATAGATCGCGCCGGGCCAGGGGTTGAACGGGATCAGGTTGACCTTCGCCGGCAGCTTGTACTGCTTGATCAGCCGCACCAGCTCGCGCGCGTCGGCGTCGCTGTCATTCTTGTCCTTCAGCATCACATATTCGAAGGTGATGCGCCGCGCATTGTTCGCGCCGGGGTAGGCGGCGCAGGCGGCGAGCAGTTCCTCGATGCCGTATTTGCGGTTGAGCGGCACGATCTCGTCGCGGATTTCCTTGTTCACCGCGTGGAGCGAGACGGCGAGGTTGACGCCGATCTCCTCGCCCGCGCGCGCCATCATCGGCACAACGCCGCTCGTCGACAGGGTGATGCGCCGCTTCGACAGCGCCAGCCCGTCGCCGTCCATCACGATCTTCAGCGCGCCCTTGACCTCGTCGAAATTATAGAGCGGTTCGCCCATCCCCATCATCACGATATTGGTCAGCATACGGCCGTCCGCGGTATAATGGCCCGCGTCGTCATCCTCGTCGTCGATGTCGGCGCTTGATGCCATCGTGCCCTTCGGCCATTCGCCCAGCGCATCGCGCGCGAGCAGAACCTGGCCGACGATCTCGCCGGCAGATAGGTTGCGGACGAGCCGCATCGTGCCGGTGTGACAGAAACGGCAGTTCAGGGTGCAGCCGACCTGGCTGGAAACGCACAGCGTTCCCCGATCGGCGTCGGGAATGAACACCATTTCATATTCCTGGCCGTCCGCCGCCGCGAGCAGCCATTTGCGCGTGCCGTCGGTTGAAACCTGCGCGGTGACGACGGTCGGGCGGCCGACGATGAAGCGTTCGGTGAGCCAGGGGCGCATCGCCTTGGCGATGTCGGTCATCGCGTCGAATTCGGTGACGCCGCGATGATAGATCCAGTGCCAGATCTGCTTGGAGCGCAGCTTCGCCGCCTTGGCGTCGAGCCCCGCCTCCTCGAGCGCGGAACGGATGCCCTCGCGCGTCAGTCCGACAAGGTCGACGCGGTTGCCGCCGCGCAGGGGAACGGTGCCCGTCGTAACGGGATCGATGTGGCCGGGGATCTGCATGATGCGCGGCCCTATAGTCGCGATGCGCGCTTTGCGCAATTGCGCGCGTCAGCGCGGCCCTTCACGCGCCGTGATAGGGGTCCATCGCATCTTCGAAATCTTCGAGCGTCCCGACATGCTCCAGCGGCGGTTCGCCGGGGGCGACGGGAAAGATCGCGTCGATTCGGCGGCGCAGCGTGTCGTCGAACGCGGCATGGTTCGAAATGCGCGCGTTGCTGCTGACCGTCAGTTCGGTGCGGATCGCGCCCTTGATGCGCTCCAGCCCCTCGGGGCTCAGCACGCCGCTGTTCAGCAATTCCTCGCAAAGCTGGATCAACCCGACGGTCGTCGCATGGGCGCGCAGCCCGATGAAATCCAGCGCCCGGTGCCGCTCGCGTGCGGCGGCATCGCATCTGCCAATGGCATTCATTGGCCCATCTCCTCATCCCACTAACCTCGCCGTCGGGCGCGCCTCTGTCGGGCGTCGTCCTTTCGGGCCGGTCGATCATGCGCGCCGGACGCCGCCTCGGCAAGAGCCGATGTGGCGTCCGGCGCATCATTTCGGGATGAGCATGCTGCCGGTGATCAGAAGGCGGCGATCAGAGGGTGGCGAGGAACGCCAGCCGTTCGGCTACCGCGCCTTCGGCTTCGGCGTTCCGCAGCGGGAGGACATTGCGCACCAGAATCTCCGCCGGCGTCGGCGTTTCGGCGAACAGCGCCATGACCTCGTCGGCAAAGGCATCCAGCGGCATATAGGCGTCGCGCGTCGACTGGCCGGGGGTCAGTTCGGTCCGCACCGCGGGCGGCGCCAGTTCGATCACGTCGACGCGGCCGGCAAGCTGGACGCGCAGCGCCTGCGTATAGCTGTGCAGCGCCGCCTTGGTCGCCGAATAGGTCGGCGCCTTGGGCAGCGGAACGAAGGCCAGCCCCGAGGTTACGTTGACGATCGCGCCATCGCCGCGCGCGACGAGATGGTCGATCAGCGCATCGGTCAGCCGGATCGGGCCGAGCAGGTTGGTGACGACCGTCGCTTCGGCGTCGCTCAGATCGCGCTCGCCGTCCAGCGCTTCGTACATCATCACGCCGGCATTGTTCACCAGAACGTTGAGATCGGGGAAGCGCTGCACGACGTCGGCGGCAAAGGCGGCGATCGCGTCGGCATCGGTGACGTCGAGCGGCATCGCGTGCATGTTGGCCCGGCCGGCGATCGCGGCGTCCAGCTTGGCGCTATTGCGTCCGGTCACGATCACCACATTGCCGGCATCGTGCCAACGCTGTGCGAGTGCCAGACCGATGCCCGATCCGCCGCCGGTGATCAGGATGGTGTTGCCTGTCGTTTTCATCGTTTGTCCTTCGTTTCGGGGTTGGGGAGACGCTCAATTTATGCCAATACTCTCCAATGGAAAGTAGGCACCTGAAAGTGCTATACTTACTTGATGGAGACTATTGGGATTTCTGCCGTGCCCGCGATGCAAAATTATTCGGCCGCCGCCGATCCCGCGCCCGATCCGCGCGTCGAGATGCTGGTCAACGACCTGATCGGTCGAGTCGCCGACAAATGGACGCTGCTCGTGCTCGAGGAATTGGAAGAGCATGGCACCTGCCGCTTCACCCGGCTGGCGCAGCTTGTACCGGGGATCAGCCAGAAGATGCTGACCCAGACGCTGCGCGCCATGGAGCGCGACGGGCTCGTTCGCCGCACGGTCTATCCGGTGGTGCCGCCGAAGGTCGAATATGCGCTGACCGATCTCGGCCACAGCCTGGGCGAAGCCTTTTGCGGCGTGTGGCATTGGGCCGAAGCGCATCTCGCCGCGGTCGAGGCGGCGCGCAGCGCGTTCGACGCGCGCGCCTGACCGCGGCGGCGTTGCGCTGCGCGCTTATTTGGCGCCTATTTGGCGCTTATTTGGCGAGCGTCACCCGGATCGGTTCGCCGCGCGTTGCGGCGCTGGCGATGACGCGGTCGGCGTCGGCCGATGCCTGCCGCATCGTGTCGCGGCGGCAATGGCGAACGTCATTCTTGCCTTCCAGGTCGTATTCGGGCGCGCTGCCGCACACAGTGACGACCGCGCGCCAGATACGGCGTTCCAGCTTGTCGGCGCCGCGTGCGGTGCTGAGGTCGAGGTCCGAATGGACGACGGCGACGCTGCGTGGCGCGGGCGCCGGTTCGGCGTGGGCGGGCAGGGCGGGCGCGACCGCGGCGAGCGCGGCAAGGGTCAACATCATCTTCATCATATGTCTCCGTTGACCGGCGGGTTGTGGAGGGGAGGAAGCCGGTAAGACCTAGATAGGCCTGCGCGCGCCGCCGCAGGAGCAACGATGTTGCGCGATCATTCTGCATAATTGCAGAATGAAGCGTAGGCGATTATTCCCCACAAGACGCTATGTTCGATTGGAACGACCTCAAATATTTCCTCGCGGTCGCCGAAAGCGGCAGCACGCTCGCGGCGGCGCAGGCGCTGCGCGTCAGCCAGACGACGGTCGCGCGCCGCATCGCCGCGCTGGAGGCGGCTACCGGCGTCACGCTATTTGAACGGCGGCAGGCTGGCTATGCGTTGACGCCGACGGGCGAGGCGATGCTGGCGAGCGCGCTTGCGGTCCGCGACTCTGCGGACCGGTTCGGCGAAGCCGTGGGCGCCCAGTCGCGCGACGCGGGCGGGACCGTCAGCCTGACGACGATGGAGATTATTGCGATCACCGTTTTGCCGCCCATCCTGCGCGACCTGCGTGCGGCGCATCCCGGCATCCATATCGACCTCGACACCTCGGACGAGCCGCGCGACCTTGCAAGCGGCGCTGCCGATATCGCGATCCGCAGCAGCAAGCAGCCGACGGGGGCGGGTCTCGTCGGGCGCCGCGTCGCCGATAATCCGTGGACGGTCTATTGCAGCCGCGACTATGCCGGACGCCACGGCATTCCGCACAGCCGCGAGGAGTTGGCGACGCATCCCTTCATCGGCGGCGGCGGCCATATCTGGGAGCCGTATCGGGCGTGGCTGAAGCAATATCGGCTCGAGGATTCGGTGGTCATGCGTTACGATACCGCATCGGGGTTGCTCGCTGGCGTGCGTTCGGGAATGGGGCTGACGATCCTGCCGGCCTTCCTCGCCGACCGCGAACCCGACCTCGTCCGCTGCATCCCGGCGCGGGAGGATGATACGACCGGCCTGTGGCTGCTCACCCACGAACGCCTGCGCCACGTCCCCCGCATCCGCGTCGTCCTCGATTTTCTGGCCGGGGCGCTGACGCGGCTTGCGCGCAGTTGACCCGGCGGCGGCGCGGACCGGAAATGCCTTTCCTACAATCGTCGGCTGTGGTTCAAACTGGCCGATGACTACCGGCACCCCTCCACAACATGAAACGCGAGTGAAGTTGCGCGGTTTTCCGCGATTTTTCGATCGCACAAAATCTTCCACCTTCGTCACCCAGGACTTGATCCCGGGTCAATTCGCGCCGCGTCGAAGAAGTCCACCACGGATCAGGTCCAGTGCGGCGCGCTACCGTGAATCGCGAATGAAGTTCGGCAGTTTTCTGCCATTTTCCAAAACGGCATCAGCGGATGCTCGCGCACCCCAGCGCTGCCGCGTCGATCGCCGTCGCGGCGCCGCGCAGGCGATAGGTATCGGCGATCGCGCCGCCGGTCGTCGACCGGCTCTCGACGCTCATGCTCGGTGCCGCGCGCATGGCGGCGATGATCGCGGCGTCCATGCGGGCATCGCTGGCCCAGCCGTGGACGCCATTGCCCGTCAGCACGAAGCGGCGGCTGCCGACCGTCAGCCGCAATTCGCTCTGCGGTGCGCGCGGCTTCGACAGGCGGATATAGAATTGACCGCGGATGCGCGCCTTGGGCCAATATCCGATGCTGGCATACGCTTTTTCCTGCGCCCGCCCGATCATCGCGGCGGGGCTGGCGATTGCGTAGCAGCGGGGGGTTGCCGGATCGCGGAAGGCGCCCCAGCCATCGAAGATGCCGAGCGCGGTCGGTGCCGCCCAGGCGAACGCGGGCAGGCCGATGCACAGCAATAGAAGGAATAGCGCCCGCCGCATCGCGCTTCCGTTGCGCGAAAGCCGCCGCAATGCAAGCATGGCTTGCGCGGCGCGGTGCGCGCGTTAAGGAAGGAAGACATTTCCAGGGGCAGGGAATCGGGGCGTCGCTGCGTCCGCGGCGCCGGCTCCATCAGGGACTTCTCCCGCAGAACACAGGATGGCGGATAAGAATGAAAGCGACGATTGAACGCGCAGTGCTTCTGAAGAGCCTCGGCCACGTCCAGTCGGTGGTCGAACGGCGCAACACGATTCCGATCCTGTCGAACGTCCTGATCGAAGCCGATGCGAGCGGCCAGCTCAAGCTGATGGCGACCGACCTTGATCTGCAGGTCGTCGAAACCATCGCGGCAAAGGTCGAAACGCCGGGTACCACGACCGTCTCGGCGCACACCCTGTTCGAAATCGCGCGCAAGCTGCCCGAAGGCGCCGAGGTCAGCCTCGCCGCCGCCGAAGGCAAGATGCAGGTCAAGGCCGGCCGCGCGAACTTCAATCTGCCGACGCTGCCGCGCGACGACTTCCCGGTGATCGCCGAGGGCGATTTGCCGACCAGCTTCGAACTGCCGGTCGCCGAACTCATCCAGATCATCGACAAGACGCGCTTCGCCATCTCGACCGAGGAAACGCGCTATTATCTCAACGGCATCTTCCTGCACGTCGCCGAAGACTCGACGGGTCCGGTGCTCAAGGCCGCGGCGACCGACGGCCACCGTCTCGCGCGCTATACGGTAACGCGTCCCGAGGGCGCCGCGGGCATGCCCGACGTCATCGTGCCGCGTAAGTGCGTCGGCGAAATCCGCAAGCTGCTCGACGAAGCCGAAGGCAATGTCGAAATCAGCCTGTCGGCGTCGAAGATCCGCTTCCAGCTCGGCAATGCCGTGCTGACCTCGAAGCTGATCGACGGCACCTTCCCCGACTATAGCCGCGTTATTCCGACCGCGAACGACAAGCTCCTGAAGGTCGATCCCAAGAGCCTGTTCCAGGGCGTCGATCGCGTCTCGACCATCGCCAGCGAAAAGACGCGCGCGGTCAAGGTCGGGCTCGACAAGGATCGCATCACGCTCAGCGTTACCAGCCCCGAAAACGGTACCGCGGCCGAAGAACTTCCCGCCGGCTACGACGCCGACGCGATGGAGATCGGCTTCAACGCCCGCTATCTCAGTGATATCTTGGGACAGGTCGACGGCGACACCGTCGAACTCCATCTCGCCGACGCGAACGCGCCGACGCTGATCCGCGAAAGCGAAAAAAGCCCGGCGCTCTACGTGCTGATGCCGATGCGGGTGTAGGTCCGCGTCCGCTTGATCTGGCGGATCAGCCCGCCTTCGCGACCCGCCAGATAATCCCGCCGGTATCGTCGGCGACCAGCGCGCTGCCGTCCTTGGCGACCTTGACATCGGCCGGGCGGCCGCGGGTCGTCTTGCCGTCCTTGGCGACGAACTGGTCGAGCAGGGTGACGGGCAGGGCGTCGAGCGGCTTGCCATTGTCGCCGAACTTGACGAACACGACGTCATATCCCGACACCGGATCGCGGTTCCACGACCCGTGCAGCGCGATCAGCGCGCCGTTTGTCCAGCGGTCGCCAAGGTCCAGACCGTTGGTGAAGGTCATGCCCAGCGGCGCGACATGGGCGCCCAGCGCATATTGCGGCCGCTTGACATATTGCCGACGGTCCTCGGCTTCGGGGGCAACCCGCGGATCGGTGAAACCGCCCCAATAATACCAGGGCCAGCCGAAGAAATCGCCCTCGTCGACGTCGGTCAGATAGTCGGGAACGAGGTCCGACCCCAGCATGTCGCGTTCGTTGACCACGGTCCACAGCGTGTTGCTGCCCGGATAGAAGGCCAGGCCGACGGGATTGCGGATGCCGGCGGCATAGGTGCGCATATATTTATTCTCGGGCCGCACCTCCAGAATACGGGCGCGGCGGACCTCGTTGCCCATGCCCTTTTCGCCGATGTTCGAATCGGCGCCGACGCCGATGTAGAGCCAGCCATTGGGCGCCGCGACCAGGCTCTTCGTCCAGTGGCGGTTGGTGCCTTGGGCGGGCAGATCGACGATCTTGGTCGGCTTGCCAGCCATCGCGGTCGCGCCCTCGACAAACGGAAAGGCGAGCAGCGCGTCAGTGTCGGCGATGTAGAGCGTCTTGCCAATGAGCGCCATGCCGTAAGGCGAGTTGAGCCCGGTGATATATGCGGTCTTCACTTCCGCCTTGCCGTCGCCATTGGCGTCGCGGAGCAGGGTGATGCGATTGGCCGACGGCCCGCCGGCGCCCGCCTTGCCCATCAGTGACTTCATCACCTTGCCTTCGATGCCGCTGTCCTTGCGCGGGGGGCTCTGCGCCTCGGCGACCAGCACGTCGCCATTGGGCAGCACGAGCATCGAACGCGGATGGTCAAGCCCTTCGGCAAAGCGCGCGACGGTCAATCCCTCCGCGGCCCGAGGCGCTTCGCCGGCCGGCCAGCCCGTGGCTTCGAGCACCTTCATCGTCGGAAATTGTTCGGGGCGCTGCGATGCCATCACCGGCACCCGGCCGCT
Organism: Sphingopyxis sp. MC1; assembly: GCF_000371385.1. Classification (NCBI taxonomy): domain Bacteria; kingdom Pseudomonadati; phylum Pseudomonadota; class Alphaproteobacteria; order Sphingomonadales; family Sphingopyxidaceae; genus Sphingopyxis; species Sphingopyxis sp. MC1. The sequence continues at coordinate 73,011 of NZ_AOUN01000009.1, read as the reverse complement.
GAGTTCGGCGGTCGAAAAGCGCGCAATGTCGGGACGTGACGCGACGTAAAAGGCGATCCCGCCCGCGACGATCAACACGACAAGGGCGATGGCGACATATTTCAGGATCTTGCGCATGCCCCCTGCTTACACGCGCAGTGCCGCGCGGCAAAGAGGCGAAAGGCGAAGGCTATGGTTAAGCGCCAAGCCGCTTGCATTAACCTTACCCGATTGTTCATCACGGTTGGGAACGGCGCGGTCAGGCGTGCGCGCTAGGAGCGTGTTTCGAGGCAACGGACGGGGACTCCATGCAGCTTCCAGCACCATTTCTTGCCGACCGCGGTGCGGTCGACGATGCGTATGCGCTGATGACCGAGCATGGCGAGGAAGCCGGCTTCGCGGCGGCCGCGCGCGCCGAACAATATCGGGTGCTCGGCAACCACGTCCATTTCGCGCGCTGGCGGCAGATCGAGCGGCTGATCACCTATCTGTCGATCGATGCCGCACTCGATACGGTGCACTGACGCCTAAAGCCGCAACCCCGCCGTTTCGGGCAGGCCCGCCATGATGTTGAGGTTCTGTACGCAAGCGCCGCTCGCGCCCTTGCCCAGATTGTCGAGCCGCGCGACGAGCCGCGCCTGGCTGCCGTCGGCATCGCCGAAGACGAACAATGCAATGCGATCGTCGCCTTGGTCCGATGCGCGCAGCAGCATTTCGCCGTCCGCGGGGGCGTCGCCCATCACGACGATCGGGCTTGCCGCATAAAAGTCGGCGAGCGCCGCGCGGAGTTCATCGACCGGCGCGGCGCCGGACATCGCGCCAAGCGGCAAAGGCACCTCGACCACCATGCCGCGATGCGCCGGCACGACAGCGGGGGAGAATAGCGGGGCGACCGTCAGCCCGCAGCGCGCCTGCATTTCGGGTACATGCTTATGTCCCAGCGACAGCGCATAGCCGCGCCAGGCAATGTCGGGGTCGGCCTTGAAGCGCTCGATGAGGCTTTTACCGCCGCCCGAATAGCCGCTGACGGCGTGGCAGCTATAGGGCCAGTCGGCGGGGAGGAGGCCGTCGCGGACCAGCGGCGCGACGAGCGCGATGAAGCCGGTCGAATAGCAGCCGGGATTGCTGACGCGCATCGCTTCGGCCACCGTGCCATGGCCGACGACCTCCGGAAAGCCATAGACCCAGCCGGGCGTGACGCGGTGCGCGGTCGACGCGTCGATGACGCGCGTGCGGTCATTGTCGATCATCGCCACCGCTTCGCGCGCCGCATCGTCGGGCAGGCAGAGGATGACGAAATCGGCGGCGTTCAGAGCTTCGCGCCGCGCGCTCGCATCCTTGCGCCGCGCCTCGTCGAGCTGGAGCAGCGAAAATTCCTGGCGCCCGGCCAGCCGGTCGGCGATTTCAAGCCCGGTGGTGCCGGCGGCACCGTCAATAAACACGCTCGTCATGGCTCAGCGCGGCCGCTTGCAGCCGGTGACGGCCGGCTCATGCCCCTTGGCGGCCGACCGCGCCACGACATCGGCGAGCGGCTCGGCCTGGACCGCCATCCAGCGGCGGCTCGAGTGGATGATCGTGTCGGCGTCGGCCATGATCCCGACATGACCGGGGAAGAAGATGAGGTCGCCGCGCTGCAAATCGCCCTGGGCGACATCCTTGTCGGCACCGAGCGCAGCGAGTTGCAGATCGCTGTCGCGCGGAAGCTGCACCCCCGCCGCGGCCCAAGCGAGCTGGACGAGCCCAGAACAATCGATGCCCCGCTTCGTGCGGCCGCCGAACAGATAGGGCGCCCCGATCATCGCTTCGGCGACCACCGCGGCATCGGCAACCTGGCTGTCTGCATCGACCAGAGCGCCTAGCGGTAGGTAGCCGTGCGCGGTCGCGAGCCACTCGCCGGCAATTTCGCCCATTACGAGCGCGCCCATCGGCAGCACCGCCGAACCGCCGCTCGCGGCATCGGGGGCGGAGTGGAAGATGGCCTCGGTCGCGGCGACGCGGTGCGTCGGCGCAATCGGCGCGCCGAGCGCATCGGCGGCGAGATAGCCGACATAATGATCGGCCAGACTATAACCCCAGGCCCAGCCCCCGGTCAGGTCGAGCAGCGCGAAACCCTCGCCATAGAGAAGTTCGCTCGTCTGTTCGGCATCGGGCGACGGCGTGCCGCGCAACACGGCGGCCGGCAGGACGCTGCTCATCATCATCGGCGCCGCATAATGCGGTGCGAAATACTTGCCGGCGACCGCGATGTCGGCAAGGTCGGGACGGATCGCGACGATGCGCGGATCATAGCTTTGCGAGGTGCCTGCGAGCCCGAAGCGGTCGCGGCCCGCGCCCGCAACGCCGGGGCGCCCCATCCGCACGCGATTGGTCGCTAGATTGTCACCACTGTCAGCGTTCACTGGCTATCCTGTTTTCCGGTCGATCCGCCCACGGCGGACAATCGCGCGCCATTAGCGCAGCGCGCGGCGCTTTATCAAGGATGTTCAACCTTTGGCGCGCCGGTCGTAGCGCGCCTGCAACATCGCCCAGGCCGCGCGCAGCCCCAGCGCCGCGCCGCCCTTCGGCCGCCCGGGCTTCGCAGAAGGCCGCCACGCGAAGGTGTCGAAATGCGCCCAGGCGGCGCCGTCGGGCACGAAGCGCTTGAGAAACAAGGCCGCCGTGATCGAACCGGCAAACGACGAGGAACCGGCATTGCCAAGATCGGCGATATCGGTTTCGAGCAGATCGGCGTAGCCGTCCCACAGCGGCATGCGCCAGACGGGATCGTCGCGATCGATACCGCCGGCGAGCAGATCGTCGGCGAGCGCATCTTCATTGGCATAGAGCGCGGGCAGGTCGGGGCCGAGTGCGACCCGCGCCGCGCCGGTCAGCGTCGCAAAGTCGACAAGCAGTTCGGGCGCTTCCTCGCCCGCCTTGGTCAGCGCGTCGCCGAGGACAAGGCGGCCCTCCGCATCGGTGTTGCCGATTTCGACCGTCAGCCCCTTGCGGCTCTTCAGCACATCGCCGGGCCGGAAGGCATCGCCCGAGATGGCGTTTTCGGCCGCGGCAACCAGACAGTGAAGGCGCACCGGCAGGCCGCTTTCCATAATGAGCTGCGCCAGGGCGAGCGCATGCGCAGCGCCGCCCATATCCTTTTTCATCAACCGCATGCCCGATGCGGGTTTGATGTCGAGCCCGCCGCTGTCGAAGCTGATCCCCTTGCCTATCAGCGCAACGCGCGGGTGATCCGCCTTGCCCCAATGAATTTCAATCAGCCGCGGCGCATGATGCTTTGCTGCAGCGCGCCCGACCGCATGGATCATCGGATATCCCTGCTCGAGCGCTTCGCCCTTGGTTACGGTCAGCTTGCCGCCATGCGCTTTGGCGATCCGTTCGGCCACCTTTTCAAGCTCGGCGGGCCCCATGTCGGCACCGGGCGTGTTGACCAGATCGCGGACGAGCGCCGTTGCACGCATTTCGGCCACCATCGGCGCAATTGCGCCGACATCGGCGGTCAAAAGCACGCGCGGGCCGCTGCCTGCCTCTTCCTTGCTGCGATAGGCGTCGAAGCGATACTGACCGCTCATCCAGCCGAACAGCGCCTTGCCGGGCTGGCGTCCGTCGAGCCGGTAGCGCCCCTCGGGCAAGAGTGGCGCGATTTTGGCGAGACACCAGGCCGACAGATTGTCGACATTGGCGACCGCGGTGACGACCGACCAGCTTTCGGCGTCGTCGCCCGGAAGGATGGCGTGAGCATAGCCGTCAGGCTTGTAGCGCATGGCCGCAAGCGCGGCGCGTTCGCGCGCGCTGCGGCTCTTCAGCCAGTCGTCATAGCTCTTCTTGTCGACAAGGTGGATGGTGCGTGCATCCTGCCCCTTGTCGGGCTGGATCAGGTCGGAATAATCGGTCATGCAAATTCTGCTAGGCTTCCCCGGAAACTTTGTCGATTCCCCGCGTTGGAGCTGTCATGACAAGCAAAAGCCTTCCGATCGTCCTGATCGCCGCCACCCTGTGTTCCGCCTGCTCGAAAGAGCCCGAACCGACCCCGGCCGAAAAGGTCGCGGCGGCGTCGGTTCCGGGCGCGCCGCCAGGCGCCGCCGACGATGTGGCGACGAAGGCCGCGACTGCCTCGGACGTCAAGGAAAGCAGCGACCTCATCGAATTCGCCTACAGCTATCCGCGCGAGGCCGCCGCGATCCCGGACCTTGCGAAATGGCTCGACAATGATCGCGCCAAGAAGCGCGAGGCGCTGATCGCCGATGCGACGCGCGACCGCGACGCGGCGAAGAAGGAGGGTTTCCCCTATCACGCGCACAGCCATTTGCAGGCGTGGGAGCGGGTGACGAACACGCCGCGCTTCCTGAGCCTGTCGAGCGACATTTCAACCTATACCGGCGGCGCGCACGGCATGACGAGTTTCGACACGCTGATCTGGGACCGTAACCGCGCGATCCGGCTGAAGCCGCTCGACCTGTTTACCAGCGGCGAAGCGTTTGACGCCGCGATCCGCAAGCCTTTCTGCGATGCGATCGTGCGTGCCAAGGCCGCGCGCGGCATTGCGCCGTCGGACGATCCCGACGGCATCTTCGAAAAATGTCCCGCCGCGTCGACGCAGACCGTGTGGCTGGGATCGTCGGACGGCAAATATCTCGACCGGCTGACGATCGGCATCGCGCCCTATGAGATCGGCCCCTATGCCGAGGGCAACTACAAGATCAACGTCCCCGTAACCGGCGCGCTGGTGAAGGTGGTGAAGCCCGAATATCAGCGCGATTTCCTGCCGCTGAACTGAAGCAGCCGGTCACGCGTTGGTCGGACGAGGGGCAAGCAGGAGACATGTCATGCCAGCCAAGTCCAAGGCCCAGCAAAAGGCCGCCGGCGCCGCGCTGAGCGCGAAGCGCGGCGATACGCCGAAATCGGAGCTTCGGGGTGCATCGAAGGAGATGTACGAATCGATGAGCGAAAAGGAGCTCGAAGACTTTGCGTCGGGATCGACCAAGGGGAAGCCGGATCACGTCGATTAGAAGGCGCTCGGGGCGCAACGTGTAGCGACCGATGGCGGCTTTTGGGTGGGAAGCGGACGCTGCCACTTCCCCAGCCGCTCACCCTGAGCTTGTCGAAGGATGGTTCTGAGCACCCTTCGACAAGCTCAGGGTGAGCGGAAAGGTGGCGCTGAATAGTCCTTCTTTCGTCATCCCGGACTTGATCCGGGATCCATTCACGCAGCGTCGAAACAATGGATCCCGGATCAAGTCCGGGATGACGATACCAAGAAGGTCGGTTGCTGCCCGCAACCGGTCGCCACCAATCCTTTGGATATGGCGAAAACCGAACCCGCCGATTACTCCGCGGCTTCGAGGGCCGGGGCCGATGCCTCCTTCGATACCGACGCCGCCTTGCCGAACTTGAGCACGCCGTCGTCGACCGGGCCGGTGCGCATGTCGATGCGGTCCTGGACATAATTCTGGCTGAGCCGCCACGGCAGCTTGTCGGCATTTTTGGGCATGATGTGGAGCGCGCGCTGGATATAGCCTGACGAAAAGTCGAAGATATTCTCTTCGGTCAGGCTCGTCGGGTCTGCGAGCAGCGGCGTCGCGACCGTCGTGCCCGTATCGCGCATATGGTTGAGGACGCGGCAGACATATTCGGACACGATGTCGGCGCGCAGCGTCCAGCTGGCGTTAAGATAGCCGAAGACGACCGAAAAATTCGGCACGTTCGAGAACATGCACGCCTTGTAATAGAAATGCTCGTTCCACGCGACCGGCTCGCCATCGACGCGGACGGGGATTTTGCCCGCGACCGCGAGCTTGAGGCCGGTCGCCGTAATGATCACGTCGGCGTCGAGATGCTGGCCCGATTTGAGCTGGATGCCGGTCTTGTCGAAGCGTTCGATATGATCGGTGACGACCGAGGCCTTGCCCGCCTTCATCGCTTCGAAAAAGTCGGCATCGGGGACAAGGCAGAGCCGCTGGTCCCACGGATTATAGGGCGGGGTGAAAGCGACGGGATCGTAACGGTCGCCGAGCGCCTGCTTCAGCTTCTTGGTCAGGAAATCCGCAACCTTTTCCGGCTTTTCGCGCGCGCGGCGGAAAACGATGTCCTGAAGGCGGATATTCTTGAACCGCGTCAGCCGGTAGGCGGTCTTTTCGGGCAGGACCTTGCGCAGGAAATTGGCGAAGCCGTCCTTCGCCGGACGGATGGCATACCAGGTCGGCGTGCGTTGCAGCATCGTCACATGCGCGGCCTTGTCCGCCATCGACGGGACGATCGTCACCGCGGTAGCGCCCGATCCGATGACCACGACCTTCTTGCCCGAATAGTCGAAATCCTTCGGCCAGAATTGCGGGTGGATGATCTGCCCCGCAAAATCCTCGCGCCCCGTGAAATTGGCGTCGAACGGCTCGTCATAATCATAATAGCCCGAGCCGAGGTAGAGCCAGCGCGCGGTCGTCGTGCTGACCGCGCCCTTGTCGTCTTCCATCGTCACGGTCCAGCGCGCGGCGGCGCTGTCCCAGTCGGCGCCGACAACCTTGTTGTTGAAGCGGATATGCTCGCGGATGCCGCGCTCGTCGACGATGCGGTTGAGATATTCGAGGATCGAAGGGCCGTCGGCGATCGACTTTTCGTGCCGCCACGGTTCGAAGACGAAACCCAGCGTGTGCATGTCGCTGTCCGACCGGATGCCGGGGTAGCGGAACAGATCCCAGGTGCCGCCCAGATTGGCCCGCCGCTCTACCAGCGCGAAGCTGCGGTCGGGACTGTGCATCTGGAGATGCGCGGCCATGCCGATGCCCGAAAGGCCGGCGCCGACGATCAGAACGTCCTGATCCACGGGGCTGTCCATGCCTGCCATCATTTCGTCTCCCATTTGTCTTTAAGGTCGCAGCTTACGCACAGCGTTGCATTTTGCAATCGAATTGACGTTTACGGAAAGGGCATCGCGGCCAATGCGCCATTGCCGCTGTCACAATATTGTCATAGGGGCGTCACCGAATGGCAATGAAACACCGCGGCTCCGGCGGTAGTTTAGGATTTCGGCCGGTTTATGCGTCAAATTGCGGTGCTTCCTTATCGATTCGCGGGCGTGGGCAAGGATGGCCCCACCGAAATCATGCTCATCACCTCGCGCGGCACGGGCCGCTGGGTGATCCCGAAGGGCAATCCGCTGACCGGGATGGACCGCCACGCTTCGGCGGCGGTCGAGGCCGAGGAAGAGGCGGGGGTGATCGGCGCGGTCTGCCCGACCTCGATCGGTAGCTATGAATATCGCAAGCGCCGCGCGAACGGCGCCGCGATCATGTACAATGTCGAAGTGTTTCCGCTCGCCGTGACGCGGGAGCTTTCCGAATGGAAGGAAATGGACGAGCGCGAGCGGCGCTGGTTCACTTTCGACGAGGCCGCGGGGGCGGTCGACGAACCCGATCTTCAGGCCCTTATCCGGTCCTTCGGCGACAGCGGCTTTCGCGTCGCGGCGCAGCGATCGGGGGTCATGTTCAACGTTGCGGAAAAGACAGGGGTCAATCGCATGTTTGCCTGGTTCCAGCGCCTGCTCCCGAGGCAGGGCAATTTCTTCGACCTGTTCGAAGCGCATGCTGCGACGCTCGCCGCGGGATCGGAAGCGCTGGCGCGGCTGCTCCAGGGCGGCGAGGGCATGGCCGACCATATCCAGGAGATCGTCGAGCGCGAGCATGACGCCGACGCGATCACGCGCGAGGTGCTGCAGACCGTTCGTCGCACCTTCCTGACCCCCTTCGATCGCAGCGCGATCACCGACCTCATCGCCTCGATGGACGATGCGATCGACGAGATGCAGAAGACCGCGGGCGCGATCGACCTGTACGACGTCAAGGAATTCGACGCCGAAATGCGCGATATCGCGGCGATCATCGTCGATGCCGCGCGGCTGACGGTCGAGGCGCTGCCGCTGCTGCGCAATGTCGCCGCGAACGGTACCCGCCTGCACGAACTCACCGAGCGGCTGGTCCGCATGGAGGGGCATGCCGACGAGATTCACGCGGCGGGGCTGAAGCGATTGTTCAAGGAACATGGGGCGTCGAACACGATCCACTTCATGATCGCGCGCGAACTCTACAGCCACCTCGAGCGCGTCGTCGACCGGTTCGAGGATGTCGCGAACGAAATCGACGGTCTGGTTATCGACCACGCGTAAGCGGGGCGGGCGCTCATGCACGAACTGGCATTTCCTCTTCTCGTCGGGCTGGTCCTCCTCGCGCTGGCGTTCGACTTTCTGAACGGCCTGCACGACGCCGCAAACAGCATTGCGACGGTTGTCGCGACGCGGCTGCTGAAGCCTGTGCAGGCGGTGATGTTCGCCGCCTTCTTCAACTTCGCGGCCTATTTCCTGAGCCTCGCTTTTCCGCAATTGCACAAGGTGGCAGAAACGATCGGCGCCGGGCTGATCGACAAGGATCTGGTCACGCCAGCGGTGGTCTTCGGCGCGCTGGTCGGCGCGATGTTCTGGAATGTCGTGACCTGGCTGAAGGGCATCCCGTCCTCGTCGAGCCATGCGCTCGTCGGCGGCATCGTCGGCGCGGGCATCGCCCATGCGGGATTCGAGGGCATCCAGTGGTCGGGGCTCAACAAGACGGTCATCGCGATCTTCCTCTCGCCGCTGCTCGGCATGCTGCTTTCGATGCTCGTGATGCTGCTCAGCAGCTGGGCGTTCCGGCGCTCGACCGCGAAATTCGCCGAAGTGACGTTCCGCCGCCTGCATCTCGTTTCATCGGCCGCCTATTCGCTCAGCCACGGTCTTAACGACGCGCAGAAGACGATGGGCGTCATCACCGTGCTGCTGTATTCGACCGGCTATCTGACCGGTGATTTCCATGTGCCCCACTGGGTAGCGATCAGCTGCTATATCGCGATCGGTCTCGGCACCTTGTCGGGCGGGTGGAAGATTATCGAGACGATGGGCGGACGCATCACCAAATTGTCGCAGCATCAGGGTTTTGCCGCCTCGACCGGCGGGTCGATCATGGTGTTCACCGCCAGCCTGCTCGGCATTCCGGTGTCGACGACCCATACGATCACCGGCAGCATCATCGGCGCCGGTGTCGCGCGCCGCGCCAGTGCAGTGCGCTGGGGCGTGGCGAGCAACGTCGTCGTCGCCTGGTTCATCACCATCCCGGCGAGTGCGATCGTTGCAGCGCTCTTCTATTCGCTTACGCGCCTGTTCTGATCATTTCGCCGGGCGATAGTCGATGCTCGCCGCCCCGACCATGCGGACGGGGAGGTAGAGGCCATTGCCATACGCCTTGATCTCGCCGGTTTCGAAACTGTCGATGCGGGTCCTGATGACGAAGTCGCCTTCGCGTCGCTGGTCGATCGCGCGGCGGATCTTGGCTTCGAGTTCGGTGAGATCGCGGGTGAAATTCTGGGTCAGCGCGTCGGCGATCATCGGCGCGAAATCGGGTTGCTGTGCCAACAGCACGAAGATGTCGCCCTTGATCCCGTTGGTGTCGCCCTTGACGTGCAGATCGGTGAAGCGAACCTCGGCCGATCCGGGCTTGTTCACCGGACGCGCGGTCAGCCAGACGCGGCCGCGGGTGGGCGCACGCTTCGCGCCGACCGGCAGCACGTCCATGTCGACCCCTACCGCGATCTTGTGGTCGGGGGCGCCATAGACAGTGACCTTGCCGATGCGCGCATCGACCGGAGCGACGGCGGGCAGGTCGAACGGCCGCAGCGATCGTTTGGCGAGCGCGCGCGCGATCACGGGTTCGAGCTGCGCATAATCGGCGATCACCGGCACGCGCACGTCGAAATGCGGTTTGGGCATTTCGCGCACCAGCCGCGGCAGCGGCGTCGGCGCGGGATCCTGCGGCCGGTTCGACACGAAGCTTTCGGTCACCGCCTCGACCGCGAGATTGAGGTCGAGCCGCAGGCCATTGACGCGGAATCCGCCGAACAGGATACGCTGCGGCGTGACCCGCATCCACACGGGGGGATTTTCGCGGTTGAGCTCGATCGTCGTAAAGGCCTGGCGCCAGATGTCGGCCGCCTGGGCGCGGATGTTGATGCGGGCGATCTCGCGATTCACTTCGCGTTCGACATCGCGGATCACCGGGCGGAGCTTTTCATCCGCCTCGTCGGTGAAGGTGATGCGCTGGCCCAGAAAGTCGATGCCGGGGGGATTGGTCCAGCCATAGCTGATCCGCGCCTTACCCTGCATCCGCCAGTCGCTGGTCAGATCGACGCGCACGCGCGCATGCGCCATTGCCGATCCGGTCGCGGTTTCACCCTTCAGCACGCCGCCGACGTCGCGCGCGCTGATGCGCGCATGCAGCGGTACATCGACGACGATCTCGTTTCCTTCGCCGCGCATGCGCAGCGCCCCGCGCGCGACCTGCCCGACGATGGTGCAGGGGATCGCCGGCGTCACCTTTACCTTCTTGCCGAACAGCTTGACGCGTTGCGGTTCGACGCAGGCCCTTTCGCGCCGGTTGATCGTCCACAGCGTCTTTGGGATCGCCCGTTCGAGTTCGCGTTTCAGTGGGGCGATGTCGGCGTTGACCGGGATCGCGATCAGCGACGTTTGCGAGGGGGTGGGCGCCGTGTCGGTGGCATGCGGCGGAGCTTCGTCGCCGCCCTTCGCGGGATCGCAGCCGGCGAGCGTAGCCGCCAGACATGATGCAACAATCAGCCCCTTGATCGCGTGCATGGCCCTGTCCCCGATCGATATCTGTCAGATAACATCGATCGGCGAAAGCCGTTCCAACAATTTGCGCGCATCAGGAAGAGGGCGATCAGTCTGCGACGACCCCGAACAGGTCATGCTCGTCGGCATCTTCGACCACCACATCGACGATATCGCCGGCTTTCAGCGTCGCGGCGACATCGCGCAGATAGACATGCCCGTCGATTTCGGGCGCGTCGGCCTGGCTGCGCCCGGTGGCGCCGATGCTGCCGTCTTCGTCGGCTTCGCCCACTTCGTCGATGATGACGGCAAGTGTGCGGCCGACCTTGGCGTCAAGCTTGGCGGCGCTGATCGCTGCGGTCTTCGCCATGATCCGCTGATAGCGTTCTTCCTTGACCTCTTCGGGGACCGGATCGGGCAGGGCATTCGCCTGCGCGCCCGCGACGGGTTCGAAGCGGAAGGCGCCGACGCGGTCGAGCTGCGCCTCGTCGAGCCAGTCGAGGAGATACTGGAAATCCTCTTCAGTTTCGCCGGGGAAACCGACGACGAAGCTGGAGCGGATCGCGATGTCGGGTGCGATCGCGCGCCACGCCTTCAGCCGTTCGAGCACCTTTGCTTCGTTCGCCGGGCGCTTCATCGCCTTCAGAACCTTCGGGCTCGCGTGCTGGAAGGGGATGTCCAGATAAGGCGTCAACAGCCCCTCGGCCATCAGCGGGATCACCGCATCGACGTGCGGATAGGGATAGACATAGTGGAGCCGCACCCACGGCGCGCGACCGTCGCTAGTCTTTAACTGACCGAGCTCGCGCGCGAGCTCGGTCATGTGCGCACGCACCTCATGGCCTTTCCATTCGCGCGGCTGGTGCCGGATGTCGACGCCATAGGCCGAGGTGTCCTGGCTGATCACCAGCAACTCCTTCGTCCCTGCCGCGACGAGCTTTTCAGCCTCGCGCAGCACCGCGTCGATGCGGCGGCTGACGAGCTTGCCGCGCAGATCGGGGATGATGCAGAAGGCGCAGCTGTGATTGCAGCCTTCGCTGATCTTCAAATAGCTGTAGTGGCGCGGTGTGAGCTTCAGCCCGCCTTCGGGGATCAAATCAACGAACGGCCCCTGAGTCGGGGGCGCCGCCTCGTGGACCGCGTCGACAACCTGTTCATATTGATGCGCGCCGGTGACCGCGAGGACGTTGGGGAAACGCGCGCGGATGACCTCCGCCTCGTTGCCCATGCAGCCGGTGACGATGACGCGGCCATTCTCCGCCATCGCCTCGCCGATCGCCTCCAGGCTTTCCTCCTTCGCGCTGTCGAGGAAGCCGCAGGTGTTGACGAGCACCACGTCGGCGCCGGCATAGTCGGGCGACAGGCCATAGCCGTCGGCGCGCAATTTGGTCAGAATCCGTTCGCTGTCGACGAGTGCCTTCGGACAGCCGAGCGAAACCATGCCGACTTTCGGCTGGGCGGGGAGGGTCTTGATTGTCATGATCGGCCGCGCGCATAGGCGATTTTTGCGCCCTTGTCACGCGCCCGCTGCTTGGGCGTAAAGCCTAATCGGCTTCGCACGCCTCGCACGGGATGACTTCGACCAATATGTCGCCGCTCTGCAGGGATTTTGCACCCGCTTCCCAGAAACCGATCGGCTGACCGCCGCGATAGATGCGCAGGCCGCGGCCGCCGCTGGCAAGTTCGTCGATGCTCTTGCCGATTTCCTCGGGCCGCACCGGGCGTTCGTTGAGCTGCACCTTGCCCGATACCGAGGCAAGGTCGGCCATATAATCGGCGATATGCGCGCCCTGCGCCGATCCGGCGAGCAGTAGCCCGGTGAAGCTGACCGGGTTGATGACGTCGTTCGCACCCGCTTGCCGCGCGAGCAATTCATTGTCCTGAGTCCGGATGACGACGCTGATCGGTACCTGCGGCGCAAGATGCCGGACGGTCAGGACGATCAGGATCGACGTGTCGTCGCGTCCCGCCGATACCAGCACCGAGCGGGCCTGGGCGATCCGCACATCGAGCAAGGTTTCGTCGCTCGATGCATCGCCTTCCAGCACGTTGCAGCCCATCGCTTCGGCGGCATTGATGCGCTGGCGCGACGGATCGATGACGACAATGCAAGCGGGATCGGTGCCGCGCGCGATCAGTTCGTGAACCGCCTCGCCGCCGCTGACGCCGAAGCCCAGAACGACGATGTGATCGGTGAGTTTTGCCTGGATGCGAGCCATGCGCCATTTTTCCCATGTGCGTTTGATGACGAAACTATAGGCCGTGCCGACGAAGATGAAGAGCACGGCGATGCGGATCGGCGTCACGATCAGCGCCTCGATCAGGCGCGAGCGGTCCGATACCGGCGCAATATCGCCGAACCCGGTGGTCGTGACAGAAATCATCGTGAAATAGACGACGTCGAGGAAGCTGATGTGGCCGTCGTGGCTGTCCTTCAGTCCGGCGCGATCGATCCAGTGAACCAGAACAACGAAGGCGATCAGCAGGAAGGCAAGGCCGAGCCGCGCGGTGACATCCGCCCAGACGGGCCATTTGCTCGCGCGGCGCAGCGGTTGAAACCGGTGCTGGAGCTTCAGTCGGTCGGACGGACGACGGCTCATCGCGGCGGCAACTGCTTCATCGGATCGACGGGTATCCGATTCTTGCGGAGCTGGAAATGGAGTTGCGGCGATTGCACCTGCCCGGTGGCGCCGGCGAGGCCGATCACCTCGCCCGCCTTGACCGCCTGTCCGCGCTGGACGTTGATCTTGGCCGCATGGCCATAGGCGCTCATCCAGCCGCCGCCATGGTCGATCAGGATCAGGCCGCCATAGACCGCGATCTGATCGCCGGCATAGGCGACCACCCCGGCCGCCGCGGCATGGATCGGCGTCCCGCGCGCGGCGGCGATGTTGATCCCGTCATTGACCTTGCCGGGCGCAAGCGGCCCGAAACGTGCGATCAGTTTGCCCTGCAGCGGCCATTGGAAACGGCCCGAAAAGGCGGCGGGGCGCGTTCTGGCGGCGAGCGCGGGCTGGCTGCCGGTCATGATATCGTCGATGTCGAGACGGAAGGCGGCGGCGCGCGCGGCGACATCGACCTGCTCAGGGGTCAGCGGCCGGGCCGAAGCAGGCAGGCGCAAGCGCTGCCCGACGCGCAGGATATAGGGATCGGCAAGCGCGTTGATCGTCACCACCTCGCCCCAATCGACGCCATAGGCATGGGCGATGCCGATGCCGGTCTCGCCCGCGGCGACGCGGTGGTAGCGACCCGCCGGAATCCGCAGTTGTTGCCCAGGGCGCAGCGTATAGGGCGGCGCAAGGTCGTTCTCCATCGCGATGGCCTCGGACCCCGCACCGGTCATCGCACCGATCGCGCGCAGCGTGTCGCCGGGGCGCACGATATAGGTCGAGGCGGCAATATCGCGGGCGTTGGCTGCGACGGGCTGAAGCGTCCAGGTCGGTCGCGCGTCGCCGCCGACAACCTCCCCAAGCGAACCGCGCTCGAAATCGGAGGCCGGCGCATTATGCGCAACCGAAGGGGCGCGCGGAGCCGGAGCGGTGGTGGCCGGAATACAGGCCGACAGGAAGAGGGCGCCGGTCAACGCGCCGATATAATGATGAATTTTCCCCACTGCGTCCCTTTGGCAGAGCCGCGCGGGGAAAGCTACTATGGTTAATCCGAAGCCAGCCCGGCGGCATAGGCCCCGCGCAGCGCGGCGAGCGAGGCATCGTGGGTGAGGTCGAGCTGCAGCGGGGTCACGGCGATATAGCCATCGTCGATCGCCTCGAGGTCGGTGTCGTGGCCGGGCGAATGTTCGATCCCGTGCAGCCCGAACCAGTAATAACGATAGCCGCGCGGGTCGGTGCCCTCGACGATCGAGCCGCGGCTGTAATCGTGGAAACCCTGCCGCACGACGCGGATGCCCTTCACCGCCTCGGCAGGGATGGCGGGGAAGTTGACGTTGATCAGCGTTCGCGGCGTCATCGCCATGGCGACGAGCGGGCGCAGCACCTTGGCGCCCCATGCCTCGGCCGCCTCGAACGGCACGGCGTCACCCATGCCTTCGCGCGCATAGACCTGGCTCAGCGCGATGGCGGGGATGCCGGCCAGCGCCCCCTCGATCGCCGCCGAAACGGTCCCCGAATAGGTGATGTCGTCGCCAAGGTTCGCGCCGCGATTGACGCCCGAGAGGATCAGGTCGGGCTTGTCGGGCATCAGCTTGCCCATCGCGATCATCACCGAATCGGTCGGCGTGCCGGTGCACGACCAGCGCCGTTCGCCATGCTCGCGCACGCGCACCGGACGCGAGAGGGTGAGCGAGTGGCCGGCGCCTGACTGCTCCTCTGCCGGCGCGCAGATCCAGATGTCGTCGGAAAGCTGGCGCGCGATCGCTTCGAGCACCGCCATGCCGGGGGCGTGATAACCGTCGTCGTTGGTCAGAAGGATGCGCATGTCTTTTCCAGGCTTTGTGTCATTGCGAGGAGCGCAGCGACGAAGCAATCTCCAGGGGAATATCTGCGCTTGGTCGAAGGCTGGAGATTGCTTCGCTGCGCCCGCAATGACGGATCAGGGCACCAGCCGCGTTATCCCGCCCATATAGGGCAAGAGCGCGGGCGGAACATCGACGCTGCCGTCGGCTTGCTGATAATTTTCCAGGATGGCGACAAGCGTGCGCCCGACCGCAAGCCCCGACCCATTGAGCGTATGAACGAATTCATTCGCCTTGGCGCCGTCGCGGCGGAAGCGGGCGTTCATCCGGCGCGCCTGGAAATCGCCGCAGTTCGAGCAGCTCGAAATCTCGCGATAGGCGCCCTGGCCCGGCAGCCAGACTTCGAGGTCATAGGTCTTGCGCGCCGCAAAGCCCATGTCGCCCGCACATAGCAGCATCTTGCGATAGGGCAGGCCGAGCGCTTCGAGCACCGCTTCGGCGCAGCGGGTCTTGCGTTCGAGTTCGGCGTCCGCATCCTCGGGCCGGACGATCGAGACAAGCTCGACCTTCCAGAATTGGTGTTGGCGGATATATCCGCGCGTGTCGCGCCCCGCCGATCCCGCCTCCGACCGGAAGCAGGGCGTGAGCGCGGTCATGCGGATGGGAAGGTCGGCCTCGGGCAGGATCTCTTCGCGCACCGCATTGGTCAGGCTCATCTCGGAGGTCGAGATCAGCCAGCGACCGTCGGTGGTCTGGAACAGGTCTTCACGGAATTTGGGCAACTGCGTGGTGCCGAACGCCGCCTCGTCGCGCACCATCAGCGGGGTTGCGCATTCGACATAGCCCGGCTCGCCCGTTTGCATGTCGAGCATGAACTGGCCGAGCGCGCGTTCGAGTCGCGCCATCTGCCCTTTCAGAAACGCGAAGCGCGCGCCCGACATCTTGGCCGCGGTTTCGAAATCCAGCCCCAGCGCGGGACCGAAATCGGCATGTTCGAGCGGCTGGAAATCGAAGCTGCGCGGCGTTCCCCAGCGCGCGATTTCGACATTACCCTCTTCGTCGAGGCCATCAGGCACGTCGTCGGCCGGCAGGTTGGGCAGCGCCGCCAATATGTCCTGCAGTGCGGCGAGCCGGTCGCGTTCGGCCTGTTCCTCTGCCGGGAGCTTTTCCTTGAGCGCGGCGACCTCGCTCTTGAGCGATTCGGCACGATCCCTGTCACCCTGTGCCATCGCCTGGCCGATCAGCTTCGATGCTTCGTTGCGGCGCGCCAGTGATGCCTGGATCGCGGTCTGGAGCGCACGCAATTCGGCGTCGGCGGCGAGGATGGTCGCGGACATGGGTTCGAAGCCGCGGCGCGCGAGGCCGGCGTCGAAAGCTTGCGGGTTCTCCCGGATCAGGCGGATATCGTGCATTGCCGCGCTATGGCGTTGCTGCCTTCGCGGCGCAACCCTGCGCGGATATCATCGGGACGCAAAAAAGGGGGCCACCCCTAAGAGTGGCCCCCAGAAGGTGGTCTGGGTCTCCCCCCCCATGACCTCCAGTGGATCCGTTAGGCCGCGTCAGCTTCGTCGCCGTTGCGATTCGCGGCGCGGCGGCGCGCGACGAGCGCGACTGCTGCTGCACCGAACAATAGCATCATCGGAGGCGCAGGAACAGGGGTTGGATCGCCCGACGATCCGCTGCTCGTGCTGCCGCCGGAACTGGACGAGGAGGATGAGCTCGACGAGCTGCTGCTCGACGAGGATGAGGACGACGACGAGCTGCTGCTCGACCCACCGAAACTGCTGCTGCCGCCGGTCGCACCCGACGAGGTTGCGCCGCTCGACGAGCTGCTGGTCGACGAAGAGGAACTGCTGCTCGACGACGAGCTTGAAGAGCTGCTGCTGCCCGAACCGCCCGAGCTGCCCGAGCTTCCGCCGTGCGACGACGACCCGCCGTGCGACGAGCTTCCGCCTTTCGACGAGCTGCCCCAGCCAGAGCTGCCATGCGAGGAGCCGCCTTTCGACGAACTGCCCCAACCCGAGCTGCCGTGCGAGCTGCCACCGCCCGACGACGACGAGCTCGACGACGAGGAAGAAGAGGAGGACGAGGAACTCGACGACGAGCTGCTGCTCGACGAAGAGGAGCTGACATTGCCCGACGAGGTCGAAACGCCGCCGGTCGAGGTGCTCACGCCGCCTGTGGAGGTCGATACGCCGCCCGTCGAGGTGCTGACGCCACCGGTCGAGGTCGAAACGCCGCCGGTGGAGGTGCTGACGCCGCCCGTCGAGGTGGTCGAGCTGATGCCGCCCGTGGAGGTTGAAACGCCGCCCGAGGTGCTGCTGGTAGTCGAGCTGAGGCCGCCGGTGGTGGTTGAGGTAACAACCACGCTGCCGCTGCTGCCACCCGAGCTGCCGCCGAAGAAGCCACCGAAGAAACCGCCGCCGAAGCCGCCGCCAAAGCCGCCGCCGATAACGGTCACGCCGCCGCCGCTGCTGCCGCCGCCAAAGCCTTCGCCGCGCGGGGGGAAGGGGGCATAGGGGATCGGGGGCAGGGGGATCGTCTGCGTGACGACCTGCTGCTGCGGGGTGACGGTACGAATGACGCGCTTGGTCGTGACGACGCGGCGGACGCGCTTGACGGGCTTCTTCGCCACGTAACGCTTGCGCACGACCTTCTTGCAACAGGAGCCCGATTTCTGGACCTGTGCAGCCGCCGCCGGCACGTCGGCGATCTGCATCGCGCCGCTACCGATGATCGCGCCGCCGCAGGTGCAGGCACAAAGCTTGGCGAGGGCCATTCGGACAGACATAGGTTACTCTCTCTTTCCCGTTGCAGGTGCGCCCCTTGTCGTTGACCGACACCCGTGCGCGCCTTCGCTAGCGCCAAAAGGCCAAAGCTTTGTGAACGCGGCAATTGCGTTAACCGCGTTTGACTGTCCGACAGCGGGAATTGATACGCGAAATCAACCGAAATGCGCGTAACTGTCCCAAAACAATACGTGTTTCGGGCCAAATGGCCTCAACCGGTTAATTTGCAGCGGCGTGCGGCGGTCGAGCGAGCGGGCGCGGCTCATCGTGAGGGTGCCTCCGTCGGGCCGGTTCAGCACTGCTTCAGCCGCGCGCGGGCAAGCGGTCCGCTTCGCGCTTGTATCGCATCGGAGGGCTGGTTATAGGCCCGGCGCAATCCTTGGTTCGCCAAGCTCGGCGAGCCAGGCGATCAGGAAAGGACTTGGACGCTCCTCATGCCGACCAATGTTGCCGAAGTAGGCGCCGACGCTCTCCGCGAAGCCAAGTCCAATCTCGATTCGGATTATGTTCCCAGCGACGACGAGCCGTTCATGAACGAGCGGCAGCAGGAATATTTCCGAAACCTGCTGCTCGCCTGGAAGAAGTCGATCCTCACCGAATCCGAATCGACGCTGGCCCATTTGCAGGACGGTCCGCTGCGCGAACCCGATCTTGCCGACCGTGCATCGAGCGAGACCGACTGGGCGATCGAGCTGCGGACGCGCGACCGCCAGCGCAAGCTGATCGCGAAGATCGATTCGGCGCTGCGCCGCATCGACGAAGGCGAATATGGCTATTGCGCGGTGACCGGCGAACCGATTTCGCTCGCTCGCCTGCAAGCGCGTCCGATTGCGACGATGACGCTGGAAGCGCAGGAACGCCACGAACGCAACGAGCGGATTTCGCGCGAAGACTGATCCCAATCGGGACAGAAGCGCCGCTGTTTACGATTCGGTAAAGTACCGGGCCCTAGGGTTGCTCCGAACGCAATTCGGGGAACGGGTCGCCATGGAATCGCGCATACCATCAACGCTGGACGAAGAGGTCGCTTCGCTGTCGCGCAGCGCCGACCGCGACAGCCTGTTCATGCAGGCCAATCTTTTGTTTCCGGGTCAGTCCAGGCCCGTGACGGTGCGTGTGCGCAACCTGTCGGAGGGTGGCATGCTGGCCGAGGCTGTCGTGCCGGGGCTCGCGCAAGGCGCAACGGCCGAGATCGAACTGCGCAATATCGGCTTTGTGCCGGGGCATGTCGTCTGGGTGGGCGAAGGCAAATTCGGGGTGGCGTTCGAGCGACCGATCGATCCGCACGCGGTGCGGCGGCAGGTGGTTCAGAAGATGGACGTCCCGGCCTATATTTCGGCGCTGGACAAGAAGGCTTCGCTCTACCGCCGACGCTGATGCGTTTCGCGTCGAAAGGCATCAGCGGGCGATAGCGCTCTGCTCGCCTCAGGTTTCGGCGAGCAGCTCTTCCTTGATCTTGAGTTTCTGCTTCTTCATTTGCGCCAGCAAGGCCATGTCCGGTGCGGGGCGGCGCTCTTCATTCGCAATTTTCGCGTCGAGGTCCGCGTGGCGGGACTTCAGGGCGGAAAGGTGCGAGCTGCTCATAGGCCATTCTCCTTTTCGACTCGGTTGGCAGTTCCGAGTAGAACATGATTCGCCCCGCTTGTCCCGCCCGGATGGTCGCGTTTCGGCCAGATGGTCCCCGTTGCGGACGGGCCGTGATCGTGGCAGGGAAGCGGCGTGAACCCGGAAGAAATCGCCCAGCGCCTGGAACTGCTTCGGCTCGAGCATCGCGATCTCGACGCCGCGATCATCGCACTGGGCGACGCGACGGTTCCCGATCAGCTCCAGCTTGCCCGGATGAAGAAACGCAAGCTCAAGCTGCGCGACGAGATCAGCTGGTGCGAGGATCAGTTGCTGCCCGACATAATCGCCTGATTCAAAACGGGACGCTCCCTAAATTCATGGTTAGCGTCCTTGCGGCGGCGCTGCGTGGCGTGGCATTCGATGCCGATGTTCAGGGGACCGATCCGGAACGGCATGGCGACGCAGCAGGTGCAGCGCGCGCAGGTCGAAAATCTCTATGTCGAGGCGATGCTGCTCGCCGACGAGGCGCATGCCGCCTTCCGCGCGCATCGCGATTTCGAGGCGGTGGCGCGCGATCCGATCCTGCAGGTCGGGCTGGCGTGCGAATCGCTGAAGACGACAACGCGGCTGATGCACATCATCGCCTGGCTGCTCCACCGCCGCGCCATGTTCGCGGGCGACCCCGGCGCCGGTCCCGAGGACAGCGCAGCGCACATCGGCGCGCCAGTTCCTGCCGACCATGCGCTGTGCGCGCATTTTGACGATAATCTTCAGAGAATCGTCGCGGCGAGCGAGCGCCTGTTCGACCGTATCGCGCGGATCGAGGCGGGATGGACCGCCGACGAAGCGGCGCGGCCGGTGCAGGCGCTGCTGGCCCAACTCGAAGCAAGGCTTTGATCGAACTGGTCCCGACCAAGCATTGACGCGGCGTTAACCAATGTGCGCCAAGGTTCGCCCGGAGTCATAAGTGGGTGCGCCAATGAAATTCGAACCGATCAGTTCCGCCGCGCAGAATCTCGACCAGTCGGTTGCCAGCGACTGCGGCGAGCTTGCCGTCGGCTGCAGCGATGCCGCGGGCCAGATCCAGCGTGCCACCGACCAGATGCAGCGCCAGATTTCGGAGCTGGGCCGGCTGGAGGATTATGTCGTCAGCCTGGAGGCCGACCAGCGCCAGATTGCCGATTCGACCGACGAGGCGAAGCTGTTGTCGGCGCGCGCGTGCGAACAGCTCGACGCCGGGGCCGAGCGCGTGAACAGCGCGGTCACCGAATTCCGCTCGGTCATCGATCTGGTCGCGCGGCTGGGCACGCATGTCACCAATTTCGCGTCGGTGATGGAGCAGGTCCAGCAGGTCAGCCAGTCGATCGAGCAGATTGCCAAGACCACCAACATGCTCGCGCTCAACGCCGCCATCGAGGCCGAGCGTGCGGGCGATGCCGGCCGCACATTTGCCGTCGTCGCCGCCGAGGTGAAGAAGCTGGCGCAGAATACGCGCAGCGCCACCGATGAAATCCGCCGTTCGATCGGCAGCCTGTCGACCGAAGCCGCCGGTCTCGTCACCGAAATCCAGTCGGGGGTCGAGCAGTCGGGGCGCGCGGAGGCGCAGTTCGAGACGATCACCGATGCGCTGCACGATGCGACGCATCTCGTCGCTCTGCTCGATGATCAGAGCGACCGTATCGCGCAATCGAGCGCAATGGTGCACGCCAATGGCGCCAAGGTGCGCGAGGCGCTCGACCGTGTCGTCGGATCGGTACGCGACAATGGCGCGACGCTGAACACGACGCGCGATTCGATCCTGATGATGGAAAATGTGTCGAACCGCATGTTCAACGCGGTGATTTCGGCCGGCGTCAGCCCTCAGGACAGCGCCATCGTCGATCTGGCCGCGTCGGTCCGCGACGAATTCGTCGGCCTGGCCGAAGCAGCGCTGGCGCGCGGCGAGCTGACGATGGAGCAATTGTTCGATACCAATTATGTGCGCGTGCCGGGATCGAACCCCGAGCGCTTCCGCACCAGCCTTTGCGACTGGGCCGACGCCCATTGGCGGCCGCTGTTCGACCGCACCGTGGCGCAGCATCCCGAAATCAAGATGTCGTCGGCGGGCGACATGAACGGCTTCCTGCCGACGCATATCACCGAATGTTCGCGCGCGCCGACGGGCGATCTGGAACATGACACCGCGCATTGCCGCAACGGCCGCATCCTGTTCGACGATGTCGACGCGGCGGCAAAGCGCAGCAGCGCGCCCTTCTTCATGTCGGTGTACCGCCAGGAAGGCGATGGCACCAACTATGTGACGGTGCGCAACGTCTATATGCCCGCGATCATCAACGGTCGCCGCTGGGGCGACGTCGAGGTCGCCTACCAGCTGTAACGGCGGTCCTTGCGAGCGAGGCTGGCTCAGCTACCCTGCCGGCGCGCCATGAAGGCGAGCTTTTCGAACAGCATCACATCCTGCTCATTCTTGAGCAGCGCGCCGTGCAGCGGCGGGATCGCTTTGCCGACGTCGCGGTTCTGCAGCACCTCAAGCGGCATATCCTCGGCGAGCAGCAGCTTCAGCCAGTCGATGAGCTCGCTGGTTGAGGGCTTTTTCTTGAGCCCCGGCACGTCGCGCACGTCGTAGAAGATGTCCATCGCGCGGCTGACCAGCGTTTTCTGGATGCCGGGGAAGTGGACCTCGACGATTTCGGCCATCGTGTCGCGGTCGGGGAATTTGATATAATGGAAGAAACAGCGGCGCAGGAACGCGTCGGGCAGTTCCTTTTCATTGTTGGAGGTGATGACGACGATCGGGCGTTCGCGCGCGGTCACCGTTTCGTTGGTTTCATAGACGTGGAAAGCCATGCGATCGAGTTCCTGAAGCAGATCGTTCGGAAATTCGATATCGGCCTTGTCGATCTCGTCGATCAGCAGCACCGGCAGCTGCTCGGAGGTGAAGGCCTCCCACAGCTTGCCCTTTTTGATATAGTTGCGGATGTCGTGGACGCGCTCTTCGCCGAGCTGTCCGTCGCGCAGGCGCGCAACCGCGTCATATTCATAGAGGCCCTGCTGCGCCTTGGTCGTCGATTTGATGTTCCAGGTGATCAGCGGCGCACCGAACGCCTTGGCAACTTCTTCGGCCAGCACGGTCTTGCCGGTGCCGGGTTCGCCCTTCACGAGCAGCGGGCGGCGCAGCATTGTCGCGGCATTGACCGCGACCTTCAGGTCGTCGGTTGCAATATAGGCGCTGGTTCCTTCGAAGCGCATGGCGGCTCGCCCTTTCCCTTAACGTGAACGTCAACCGGGATGGGCATAGCGAGCGCGAGGGAAGGGTGCAAGCGGAGCGTCGCCACGACTGCCGCGGCGTGGACGTTCCCGGTCAGGCGTGCGTGCGGCTGGCGGCGCGGGCGGCCATCAGATCCCACAGGCCGCTGTGCTGTGCGATGAGCTGCTGCGCGCCAAAGGCCATCGCGCGCTCGACCGCCGGTGTTTCGGCGACGGCATTGGCAAGACGAGCGGTTTCGCGCAGGTCGGGCAGGGTGCAGCGTGGGACTTTCATTTCAAGCCGCTGGGCACTGATGTCGAGCAGGACGCGGATCGTCCGCCAATCGAGTGTCAGCGCGATCGCCGCGCCAATCGCGCAGCCATTGCGATCGGATTCGGCGAGCATGTCGAGCGCCTTGCGCTGCGCGGCGACTGCCGCCTCGCACTGGGCTTGGCCCTGCGTGCTCGGCACCGGACCGACCGCGGCCGCGATTTTCGACAGGAAGGCGCGTTCCTGCGCAAAGGCTTGCGCGGTTTCGTCCATCCATTTGCGCGAGGCCGCATCGACCGCCTTGCGCGCCGCGCTATCGACGATGCCGGGATAGCGGCCGTGGAGCAGGCAGAGAAAATGGACCGCGTCGGCAAGGTTGCGCATCGCGTCGGGGCCGCTCGACAGCGCACCCGATTTGACATGGCCGTGCGCGCCCGTTCCCTCGCTCGCGACGAGCGTGTCGAGCAGTTCGGCAATGCCGCGCGTCTGGGCCTGGGGCTGGGGCGACTGGCTCAAGGCTGCATCCTCGTCTGTTGCGGCGGCTCTTGCGACCGGCGCCGTTGCAAATCAGGGGATCAGCATTAGCCGAACGTCGTAAACGTCGCGTTTATGAGGGGCGAGCGATTTCAGGTGCTTCTGTCCCACTCCTGCACAGCGGGCCTCGGTTCGGCGCGCAAAGGGACCGGCAGCGGGTTGAGCTGCCGGTCCCTGCGCTGTTGCGGTCCAGTGGAGCGCCGCAACATGGGCGGGGCCGGTGCAAGGGAGAGGGAGAGCCGGCCCCGGTTCGAATCAGGCAGCGAGCGCTAGTTCCTCGGCCTTTTCGGTCTTGGCAGCCGGCGCCGCTTCGGCGAGCGCCGGGGCGTCGACCGTATCGGCAGCGCGCTGCGACGGGAAGAAGAAGCGCGACGCGAGCACGATCAGGCCGAGGCCGAAATAGGCCGCGAAGGTCTGCACCGGGAAGAAGAAGAGCGGTGCGACGAACGCGAGACGCAGATACAGGGGGTTGAAGCCGAAATCCTGGCCCACCGCTTCGCAGATGCCGAAGAAGGTGTCCTGGCGGGAGAAGATATTCTGGTTTTCGTTTGCCATCGTTCGGTCTTTCCTCTTGGCGGCGGTGGGGAGGCCGCTCCTGCCCATGACTAAGCAATGGGCGTGCCAATTGGTCATTCTCTCCATTTTCCGGGCTTTTTTGCATCCCTGCTTGAGGAATACGCCCGTGTTTGTTGAAATTATTCCCATCAATCGGGACAATGTGCCAATCGGCGTGATCGCCTGAACCGAGGCTGAAGCGATACGCCGACGGCGTCTCATCTGGTTGGGAAAGATGAAAATTTTAAGATGCTGCGCCAGATTTTTGTGCGGTGCAGCAAAAATGTCACGCCGGACCCGAAACAAAACACCCCGCCGGTTGGGGCGGGGTGTCTGATTTTTCGCTGCGGATCGCCCTATTGGTCGAGGAAGCTGCGCATCTTGCGGCTCCGGCTCGGATGCTTGAGCTTGCGCAGCGCCTTCGCCTCGATCTGGCGGATACGTTCGCGCGTCACGCTGAACTGCTGGCCGACCTCTTCGAGGGTATGGTCGGTGTTCATGCCGATGCCGAAGCGCATGCGGAGAACACGCTCTTCACGCGGCGTAAGCGAGGCCAAAACTCGCGTAACCGTTTCCTTGAGGTTCGACTGCACCGCGGCGTCGACCGGAATGACCGCATTCTTGTCCTCGATGAAATCGCCGAGGTGGCTGTCTTCCTCGTCGCCGATCGGCGTTTCGAGGCTGATCGGCTCCTTGGCGATCTTCATCACCTTGCGGACCTTTTCGAGCGGCATCGACAGACGCTCGGCCATTTCCTCCGGCGTCGGCTCGCGGCCGCTTTCGTGGAGGAACTGGCGGCTGCAGCGCACCAGCTTGTTGATCGTCTCGATCATATGGACCGGGATGCGGATCGTGCGCGCCTGGTCGGCGATCGAGCGGGTGATCGCCTGCCGGATCCACCAGGTCGCATAGGTGCTGAACTTGTAGCCGCGGCGATATTCGAATTTGTCGACCGCCTTCATCAGGCCGATATTGCCTTCCTGAATGAGGTCGAGGAACTGCAGGCCGCGGTTGGTATATTTCTTCGCGATCGAGATCACGAGACGCAGGTTCGCCTCGACCATTTCCTTCTTGGCGATGCGCGCTTCGCGCTCGCCCTTCTGGACCATGTTCACGACGCGGCGGAACTCGGGCAGGCTCATACCCGCCGCCTGGGCGATTTCCGAAATCTCGGTCCGGATGCGGTCGACCGCCGCGCCCTCATTCTCGGCGAACGCCGTCCACTTCTTGTCGAGCTTGCCGACTTCGTCGAGCCAGTTTTCTTCGAGCTCGCGCCCGACATAATGGTCGAGGAAGGCCTTGCGCGGTACCTTATGGCGTTCGGCAAGGCGCAGCATCTGGCCGCCGAGCGCAGTCAGGCGCCGGTTGTAGCTGTACAGCTGGTCGACCAGATATTCGATCTTGGTGCCGTGGAACTGCACGCTTTCGACCTGCGCGGTGAGTTCCTCGCGCAGCTTGTGATATTTCTTTTCCTGCGCGTCGGGGAAGTCGCCCGCCGTCGACAGCGCCTCGAGCCGGGCGTCCTGAAGCTTCTGGAACGCCTTGAAGCTCTTGGTGATATTGGCGAACTTCTCGAGCGCGTCGGGCTTGAGCAATTCTTCCATCGCGGCGAGGCTCAGCGTGTTGTCCTCGTCGTCTTCCTCAAAGCTTTCGCGCTTGCCCGACGAGCCTTCGCCATCCTCGTCATCGCCGTCGGCCGAAGGTTCTTCCTCGACCTCGTCCTCGTCCTTGAACGAGACGCCCGCGGTCTTTTCGCTGATTTCGCCGTCGTCGCCCTCGCCCTCGTCATCGAGGTTTTCGGGTGCCGGATCCTTCGACAGCATCGCTTCGAGATCGACGATCTCGCGCAGTTGCATGTCGCCGTTGTTGAGCGCGTTCGACCATTCGATGATCGCGTTGAAGGTCAGCGGGCTTTCGCACAGGCCGAGGATCATCGTGTCGCGGCCCGCCTCGATGCGCTTCGCGATCGCGATTTCGCCTTCGCGGCTCAAAAGCTCGACCGCGCCCATTTCGCGCAGATACATGCGCACCGGGTCGTCGGTGCGATCGACCGTTTCCTTCTTCTTTTCGATCGCGGGATTGGACACCGAACCCGTGTTGGCGCTGACGTCGATATCGTCATCGCTTTCCTGTTCGGCTTCTTCCTGCACATCCTCGTCGCTTTCGACGATGTTGATGCCCATGTCGGAGATCGCCGACATGATATCCTCGATCTGCTCCGAAGACATCTGATCCTGCGGCAGGGCTTCGTTGAGCTCGTCGTAGGTCAGGTAGCCGCGCTTCTTGCCGCGCGCGATCAGCTTTTTGACGTCGGCCTCGTTGAGGTCGATCAGCGGCGCGTCGGTGTCGGCTTCGGTGTTCTTAGTGGCCATATGCTTCAGTCGTTCCTGCCTTGGGGCAATATATGTCAGCTCTGGCTGCTGTCGGACAGCGCGGCCAAGCGGCGGGTCAGTTCCTCATCCATCGCGCGCAGCTTTTGCTGTCGGGCATGGCCCTCGTCGTCCATCGTGCGCATATAGTCCGCGGTCGCCTCGGCAAGCCGAGCGCGGATTTCAGGCTGCGTCACGAGCACGCCGATATATTCGTCAAGGTCACGCAGCGCGATTTCCCGAGCCGCTTCAACCTCTTCGCCTTCGAGCCTTCGATTGAATGAGAAGTGCATTCCGTCGGCTCTGAGCAATGTCGTCGCCCTATTATACACTTTCATTGGCTCCAAT
The DNA here is from genome assembly GCF_000371385.1 of Sphingopyxis sp. MC1. Lineage (NCBI taxonomy): Bacteria > Pseudomonadati > Pseudomonadota > Alphaproteobacteria > Sphingomonadales > Sphingopyxidaceae > Sphingopyxis > Sphingopyxis sp. MC1. The sequence continues at coordinate 46,304 of NZ_AOUN01000009.1, read as the reverse complement.
ATGGCAAGCAACCCCTCGGTATCAAGCCCTTCTTGCGCTGCCGCGCTGTCAAGTATTGCGCGGAGCAGTTCGGCGTCGGCAGAATCGGGCACAGCGAGCCGTATGAGCGCCTCTTCATTGCGGGCGATCGCCTGCGGATAGCGGAGCAGTCCGCCGAGCAACGCCGCGGCGAGCGGCGCCGCGATTCCGGCCTTGCCGATGGAACGCGTCTCGTCGGCCGGAGGTTGCAGGCGCGGGTCCGGCGCGAAGCGGCGCCCGCCTCCGCGCGATGCCTGCGGCGCCCAGGGCACGCGCCCGCCACGCTCGGCGCGCGGGCGCGCGAACAGCGCGTCGAGCCGCTCGCGAAACGCCTCGCGATAATGGTGCCGCACGTCGGCATCCTGGATCGCGTCGGCATGGGCGAGCAGCCGCGTCTTGAGCGCCGCGCGCTCTTCGGGGGTGGTGAGCGGCCCCGCCGCAACCTCATGCGCCCACAGCCGTTCGACGAGCGGCTGCGCTTCGTCGAGGATGGCGGCAAAGCCTGCGGCGCCCTTGGCGCGGACAAGATCGTCCGGATCCTGCCCCGCAGGCAGGGTCGCGAAGGCAAGGCTGAAGCCCGGGCGGAGCAGTGGCAGTGCCCGCGTTGCCGCGCGCATCGCGGCCTTTTGCCCGGCATTGTCGCCGTCGAAGCAGAGCAGCGGCACCGGTACCATCCGCCACAGCATGCCTAGCTGGTTCTCGGTCAGCGCGGTGCCGAGCGGCGCGACGGCGTCGGCGATCCCCGCCTCGGCAAGCGCGATGACGTCCATATAGCCTTCGACGACGATCACCCGGTTCGTCTGCCGCGAGGCGGGGCTTGCCTTGTCGAGATTGAAGAGCGTGCGCCCCTTGTCGAAGAGCGGCGTATCGGGCGAGTTCAGATATTTGGGCTCGCCGTCGCCCAGGATCCGGCCGCCGAACGCGATCACGCGCCCGCGTGCATCGCGGATCGGGATCATCAGCCGGCCGCGGAACCGGTCATAGGGTTCCTTGTCGTCGACCGCGATGAGCATGCCGGACTCCACCAGCATCGCGGTGGGGAATTTCTTGAGCGCCTCTTTCAGCGCGCTGCGGCTGTCGGGGGCGAGGCCGAAGGCAAAGGCGCGGCGGGTGGCGTCCGAAATACCGCGCCTCGCCAGATAGTCGCGCGCCGGGGCGCCGTTGGTGCTTTCAAGCTGCTGCGCGAACCAGTCGGCCGCGCCCTGCACCACGTCGCGCAGACTCGCCTGCTCCTCGGCCTTTTTCGCGGCGCGCGGGTCGGGGGCGGGGACGTCCATGCCGGCCTCGGCAGCGAGTTCCTTGACCGCGTCCATGAACGACAGGCCGCGCTGATCGGTCATCCAGCGGATCGCATCGCCATGCGCCGAGCAGCCGAAGCAGTGGTAGAAGCCCTTTTCGTCGTTGATCGTGAAACTGGGGGTCTTTTCGTTATGGAAGGGGCAACAGGCCTTATACTCGCGCCCCGCACGGATGATCTTCACCGTGCGGCCGATGAGGGTCGACAGGGTGATCCGCGAGCGCAATTCGTCCAGCCATTGCGGGGTAAGGGTCATTCTTCTCCCCTCACTTGGCGAGCCATCATCCCAATCCCGTTCGTGTCGAGCGAAGTCGAGACACGTCTGCGCCCGGCCTCACGTCCCTCGACTTCGCTCGGGACGAACGGAGTGGGAGAGTGTGTCTCGGCAGAAGCCGGCAGGGGAGGACGTTCTTTAGGCGGTTTGGCGAAATGCCCCACCATGGCCCAGTCGCCGCGGATCAGCGCTTCCTTCTTGGCTCGCGACCAAGGCTTGATGCGCCGTTCTGCCTCCAGCGCTTCGACGCGCGTCGCAAAATCTTGCGACCAAGCCAGAGTCACGGGCTTCCGTCGCGAGGTAAAATCGCAAAATCCGCCATGTTGATGCTCAGCGATGCGGCGTTCCAAATTATCGGTGTGTCCCGTGTAATAGCGACCGTCGGAGCAGCGCAGCATGTAGGTCCAGAACGCCATCCCGCCACATAACCGTTCGTCCCGAGCGAAGTCGAGACACGTTGGCGTGGCGCAAGGTAGAACGTCCGTCGACTTCGCTCGGGAAGAACGGAGAAAAAGGCCGTGTTTGAGGTTTAACTCAGCGCCGCCTTCACCCATCCGCTTGCCTTGCTCATGTCGAGCTGGCTGCCGTGGCGGTCTTTCACCGCCGCCATCACCTTGCCCATGTCCTTGACGCTGGTCGCGCCGAGTTCGGCGACGATCGCGCGGATTGCGGCGGTGGCGTCGGCTTCGGAGAGCTGCGCGGGCAGGAAATCCTCGATCACCACGACCTCGGCGGCTTCGGCGTCGGCGAGTTCCTGGCGGCCGCCCTGTTCGTACATGGCGATCGATTCGCGGCGCTGCTTGACCATCTTCTGGAGGACGTCGGTGACGAGCACATTGTCATCGGCCGGCGCCGTCCCGGTGCGCAGTTCGATGTCGCGGTCCTTGATCTTGGCCAGCATCAGCCGGATGGTGCCCAAACGCGCCTTGTCGCCGGCCTTCATCGCGGCAACCTGCGCAGCCTTGATGTCATCGCGAATCATGCGTGTCCCCATGTGCTGCAAATTTCGGAAAGAGCCTCTCTAGCGGGAAGATTCCAAATCCGATAGCTTGTGAATCACTTTTTTGCCGCCTACTTGCTCGGCCGTTTAGCCCCCCGTCCGGAGCAGTTTAAATGGCACCAGCCAATCCATCCGCCGCGCCTTCTGGAGCGACCGGCGTCCTCGTTCTTGCCGATGGCACGGTCCTGTGGGGCGTGGGCTATGGCGCCGCCGGGGCGGGTGTCGGCGAAATCTGCTTCAACACCGCGATGACCGGATATCAGGAGATACTGACCGACCCGAGCTATGCCGGGCAGATCATCACCTTCACCTTTCCGCACATCGGCAATGTCGGCGCGAATCCCGAGGATATCGAACGCAGCGCACGGGCGGCCATCGGCTGCATCACCCGCGAACTGCCGACCGCGCCGAGCAATTTCCGCAGCGTCCAGACGCTGCCCGAATGGATGGCCGAACAGGGCCTGATCGGGCTGGCCGGCATCGACACGCGCGCGCTGACCCGCCGTATCCGCGATGCGGGCGCCCCCAATGGCGCGATCGCGCACAGCCCCGACGGCAAATTCGACATCGACGCGCTGCTGGCGATGGCGCGCGGTTGGCCGGGGCTGGAGGGCATGGACCTGGCGAAGGAAGTCAGCCGCACGGATACCGGCGATTGGGATGCGGGGACATGGACGCTGGGCAAGGGCTATGCTTCTCCCCTCCTGCATGCGGGAGGAGCCGGGGGTGGGTCGACGTCTGCACCGGCATCTGAGAACCTGCCCACCCCTAACCCCTCCCGCGCGCGGGAGGGGGATAGCAGACCCCATGTCGTCGCGATCGATTATGGCGCGAAGGACAATATCTTCCGTAACCTCGTGAAGGCCGGCGCGCGGGTCACAGTGGTCCCCGCGACTGCGACCCTCGACGAGGTGCTGAGCCACCAGCCCGCGGGCGTTTTCCTGTCGAACGGCCCCGGCGACCCCGCGGCGACCGGCGAATATGCGGTGCCGGTGATCCAGGGGCTGCTCGAGCGGAGTGTGCCGATCTTCGGCATCTGCCTCGGCCACCAGATGCTCGCCATCGCGGCGGGGGCCAAGACCATCAAGATGCATCAGGGTCACCGCGGCGCGAACCATCCGGTGCAGCGCGTCGGCGGCGATTTTGCCGACGGCGTGGTCGAGATCACCAGCATGAACCACGGCTTCGCGGTTGATGCGGCGACGTTGCCCGCGGGCGTGGTCGAAACGCATAAGAGCCTGTTCGACGGATCGAACTGCGGCATCGCGATCACGGGCAAAAAGGCGTTCAGCGTGCAATATCACCCCGAGGCGAGCCCGGGACCGCAGGACAGCTTCTATCTGTTCGAGAAATTTGTGGGTGGGCTGACTTCATCCGGAGCAATTAAATGAGTCTGTTCTTCTCACTTCTTTTAACCAGCGCGGCAGCGGCGACTGAACCATCGTCTTTTAGTCACGGCGCATGGAGCGGGACTTGTGGAGCGGACGAAACTGATAAACGAACAATTTGCCAAGCGAGTACGGCCGGGAAAATAAGGCTCTTTTTTACGCGCGACGCAAATGAATGGGCGGTATCCGCCTCGGTTGCGGGCTGCGATAAGCCACAGGAGAGGCAAACGATAGACGCATCTGCGACCAAAGGAATGCTTCGTATAGGTGATCGCGCTGCCGCTCAGATTCTTAAGTCGATGGCGCACACTCGGTTGCTCTCGGCCATGATGTCTTGTGAAATAAAGAAATACGATGATTCCGCCCTTAATGATCGCGATCTTATTGCGATAATTACGGCAACAAACGTTGTGGATATTATAGAATAATGCCCAAAAGAACCGACATCCAATCCATCCTCGTCATCGGCGCCGGCCCGATCGTTATCGGTCAGGCGTGCGAGTTCGACTATTCGGGGACGCAGGCGATCAAGGCGCTGAAGGAGGAGGGCTATCGCATCGTCCTCGTCAACTCCAACCCGGCGACGATCATGACCGATCCCGAGCTGGCGGACGCGACCTACGTCGAGCCGATCACGCCCGAGATCGTCGCGAAGATCATCGAGAAGGAGCGCCCTGACGCGGTGCTGCCGACGATGGGCGGGCAGACCGCGCTCAACACCGCGCTGGCTTTGTTCAACGACGGCACCTTGACCAAATATGGTGTCGAGATGATCGGCGCCGATGCCGAGGCGATCGACAAGGCCGAGGACCGGATCAAGTTCCGCGACGCGATGGACAAGATCGGGCTGGAAAGTGCGCGCTCGGGCATCGCGCACACGCTCGACGAGGCGTTTGCGGTGCTCGAACGCACCGGCCTGCCCTCGATCATCCGCCCCAGCTTCACCATGGGCGGCACCGGCGGCGGCATCGCGTACAACCGCGAGGAGTTCGAGCATATCGTTCGCGGCGGCCTGATCGCCTCGCCGACCACCGAAGTCCTGATCGAGGAATCGCTCCTCGGCTGGAAAGAATATGAGATGGAGGTGGTGCGCGACCGCAAGGACAATTGCATCATCATCTGCTCGATCGAAAATGTCGATCCGATGGGTGTGCATACCGGCGACAGCATCACCGTCGCCCCCGCGCTGACGCTGACCGACAAGGAATATCAGATCATGCGCAACGCGAGCATCGCGGTGCTGCGCGAGATCGGGGTAGAGACGGGCGGGTCGAACGTCCAGTTCGCGGTCAATCCGAAGGATGGCCGCCTGATCGTGATCGAGATGAATCCGCGCGTGTCGCGATCGTCGGCGCTCGCGTCGAAGGCGACGGGCTTCCCGATCGCCAAGGTCGCGGCGAAGCTCGCGGTCGGCTACACGCTCGACGAGATCATGAACGACATCACGGGCGTCACCCCCGCGTCGTTCGAGCCGACGATCGACTATGTCGTCACCAAGATCCCGCGCTTTGCCTTCGAAAAGTTCAAGGGCGCCGAGCCCTTGCTGTCGACGGCGATGAAGTCGGTCGGCGAGGTGATGGCGATCGGCCGCACGATCCATGAATCGATGCAGAAAGCGCTGCGTGGGCTGGAGACCGGATTGTCGGGCTTCAACTTCGTCGACCGGCTGGTCGGCGCGAGCCACGAACAATTGAAGAGCGAACTGGCGCAGCGCACCCCCGACCGGCTGCTGATCGCGGCGCAGGCGATCCGCGAGGGCGTATCGCTCGCCGAGATCAACCGCATCGCGGGTTACGACATGTGGTTCCTCGATCGCATCGCAGAGATTGTCGAGGCCGAGAACGGCGTGCTCGAAAACGGTCTGCCACGCGATGCCGAGGGGCTCCGCCGGCTGAAGGCGATGGGCTTTTCGGACAAAAGGCTCGCCTATCTGGCGCTGCAGTCGGCGCATCTGCGGCCCGGCACCGGCGCGGCAGCGGCGCGCGGCAGCGGGCTGATCCACGAGGCCGTGAAGGCGATGACCGGCGGCGTCACCGAAGGCGAGGTGCGTGCGCTGCGCCACAAGCTCGGCGTGCGGCCGGTGTTCAAGACCATTGACACTTGCGCCGCCGAATTCGCCGCCAAAACGCCCTATCTCTATTCGACCTATGAAGCGCCGACCTTCGGCGAGCCCGAGAATGAGGCGAACCCGTCGGACCGCAAGAAGATCGTCATTCTCGGCGGCGGGCCGAACCGGATCGGGCAGGGTATCGAGTTCGATTATTGCTGCTGCCACGCCTGCTTCGCGCTCGAGGATGCGGGCTATGAAACGATCATGGTCAACTGCAACCCCGAAACGGTGTCGACCGACTATGACACGTCGGACCGCCTCTATTTCGAACCTCTGACCGCCGAGGATGTGCTCGAAATCTTGCACGTCGAGCAGTCGAAGGGCGAGCTTGTGGGCGTGATCGTCCAGTTCGGCGGCCAGACGCCGCTCAAGCTTGCGCAGGCGCTCGAGGAAGCGGGCATCCCGATCCTCGGCACCTCGCCCGACGCGATCGACCTTGCGGAAGACCGGGAGCGCTTTGCGGCGCTGGTCAACAAGCTGGGCCTCAAGCAGCCCGAGAACGGCATCGCGCGCAGCCGCGAGGAAGCCGTCGCGGTCGCGGCGCGCATCGGTTACCCGGTGCTCACGCGCCCCTCCTATGTGCTCGGCGGCCGCGCGATGGAGATCGTCGACGATCAGGCGCAGCTCGAAAATTACATCGAGACCGCGGTGCAGGTGTCGGGCGATTCGCCTGTGCTGATCGACCGCTATCTGCGCGACGCGATCGAGGTCGATGTCGATGCGCTGTGCGACGGCACCGATGTCGTGGTGGCCGGGGTGCTCCAGCATATCGAGGAAGCGGGCGTCCATTCGGGCGACAGTGCCTGTTCGATCCCGCCGTACAGTCTGCCCGCCGACATCGTTGCCGAAATCGAGCGGCAGACCGACGCACTGGCGCGCGCCCTCAACGTCCGGGGGCTGATGAACGTGCAATATGCGGTGAAGGATGGTGAGGTCTACCTGATCGAGGTCAACCCGCGCGCGAGCCGCACCGTGCCGTTCGTCGCCAAGGCGGTGGGTTCGCCGATCGCCAAGATCGCGGCGCGGGTGATGGCGGGCGAGAAGCTGGCCGATCTGCCGAAGATCAACCGCGACATCGACCATGTCGCGGTCAAGGAAGCGGTTTTCCCCTTCGCGCGCTTCCCCGGCACCGATCCGGTATTGTCGCCTGAAATGAAGTCCACCGGCGAAGTCATGGGAATCGATAGCGATTTCAATCTCGCCTTTGCCAAGGCACAACTCGGCGCGGGCGACCGCCTGCCGACCGACGGGCGGCTGTTCGTGTCGGTGAAGGACAGCGACAAGCCGCGCATCGTCGCGTCGGTGAAGCAGCTCGCCGCCTGGGGATGGCAGGTGATCGCGACCGGCGGCACCGCCGACTATCTGGCGGGGCAGGGCATCGACGTCGAACGGGTGAACAAGGTCGCCGAAGGGCGCCCGCACATCGTCGACCGGATCAAGGACGGCGATGTGCAGCTGATCTTCAACACGACCGAGGGTTGGCAGTCGCTTCAGGACTCGCAGTCGATCCGGGCCTCGGCGCTCGCGGCCGACGTCGCCTATTACACGACGGCGGCGGGCAGCGATGCCGCAACCCATGCGATTGGCGCGCTGCGCTCGCACTCTCTTGAAGTAAAGCCGCTTCAGGACTATTATTGAGGGACCGCTTCATCTCCCTACATTGACGGAAACAGCGGCTCAGCCGCCCCGGCGAAGTTTCGCTGGCGGTGGATTATTGACGAAGGACAACAGGATAATGGCAAGCGTTGAAAAGGTTCCGATGCTGCAGGAAGGCTATGAGAAGCTGAGCGCACAGCTCGCCACTCTCAAAGCCGAACGCCCCCTCATCGTCGATGCGATCGAGGAAGCGCGCGCGCATGGCGACCTTTCGGAAAATGCCGAATATCACGCCGCGAAGGAACGCCAAGGCCAAGTCGAAGCGACCATCGGCGATCTGGAGGACAAGCTGTCGCGTGCGCAGGTCATCGACCCGACGACGCTGTCGGGCGACCGCATCGTATTCGGTGCGACGGTGACGCTCGCCGACGAGGACGACAAGCCGGTCAAATATCAGATCGTGGGTCAGGCCGAGGCCGACGCCAAGGTGGGCAAGATCAGCTATAATTCGCCGCTCGGGCGCGCGCTGATCGGCCGCAAGGTCGATGACGAGATCGAAGTCACCGTTCCGGCGGGCGACAAATATTATCTCGTCACGAAGATCGAATTCATCTGACGATCGCGCCGAAATGAAACCGCAGGACGCACCGCTGGTCACGGGAGTTTCCGTGCTATGCGCGGTGATCTTCATCCTGCTGTCGATCAGCGGCTATCAGGTCGAGGCGATCGTGCGCGCGGGTTTCATTCCCGCGCGCTTTGCGATGGAGCCGATTGCGGCGCCGGGCTTTTTCGTGCCCTTCGCGCTCACCCCGTTGACCTCCGCCCTTCTGCACGGCGGAATCCTCCACCTGGTGTTCAATCTGGTCGTCTTGCTGTTCATCGGCCGCCAGCTCGAAGCACCGCTGGGGTCGAAGGCGATGGCGATATTGCTCGTCGCCGGCGCCTATGCAGGGGCCTTCGCGCAATATCTGGCCGATCCGCAATCGCCGGTGCCGATGATCGGCGCCTCGGGCGCGATTTCGGCGCTGATCGCGGTGTTCGCGCTGATTTTCAGTCGCTCCGAGACGCAGGCGCTGGGACCGATTCCGGCGCATTGGGTGCGCGCACTGTGGCTGGCGGCAGCATGGATCGGGGTGCAGGTCCTGATCGGCTTTGCGGGCGGCGCAGGATTCGGCCTCGTCGCGATCTGGGCGCATGTCGGCGGCTTCCTAGCGGGGATATTGCTCGCACGGCCGTTGCTGCGCTGGCGCTTCGGCGCGCGCTGACCGTCAGGACAGCGCGAGCAGCCCGCCCGCGAGCAGCATCGCGACGCGCACGTCGATACCGCAGCCTTCGGCGCGCTTTGCGGCGATAAAGGCGGCGATTTCGGGCAGCGGGACGCGGTGGACCGCAATGTCCTCGCCATCGACGCCGCCGCCTTCGCCGACCTTGGTCAGCCCGGTCGCGCGGAGCAGGGTGAAGCTTTCGCTGACCATGCCGGGCGAACTGTAGAATTCGCCGACGGTCAGCCACTCGGCCGCGCGGTAGCCCGTTTCCTCTTCGAGTTCGCGCACCGCGGCAAGCTCGGGCGCCTCGCCCGCGCTGTCGTCCCCGACAAGCCCCGCGGGCAGTTCGAGGCAATATTTGCCGAGCGGGACGCGATATTGTTCGACCAACAGGATGTGCCGCCCGCCGGGGTCCTCGTCGATCGCCAGGATCACCGCGGCGTGAATGCCGCGCGACCGCGACACATATTCCCAATTGCCTTGCTGTTTCACCGTGATGAAGCGGCCTTCCCAACGCGTTTCGACGGGCGTGCCGGCTGCGGGGCGGGTCATATCGTCTCCGTCGGCGAAAGGGTAAGGATCAAAGCTCGATCAGCCGGTCGGGCAGCTCGTTGGGGTTGCCGTCGCTCTTCGGGAAATGTTCGGCCAGCACGATACCCATGCGGCGGACCGCCTCGGCCATGCCGTGGCCGGGGCGACCGGCGCGCACCTCGTCGATCAGCGCCTCCATCGCTTCGCCCCAAATCGAGGGCGCGACCTTGGCGGCGATCGCTTCGTCGGCGACGATGTCGGCGCGATGTTCGCGCAGGCTGACATAGAGCAGGATGCCCGTGCGGCCCATCGTTTTCGCCTCGGTCCCGACCTTGAACAGGTCGATGGCGCGGGCGCGGACGCGCGCGGCGCGGATCGCGCGCGGCGTCAGCCACAGGCGCAGCGGACGCCACAGCAGGACCAGCCAGACGCCGATCCATTTGAGCACCCCGACCGCGATGACGGTTCCGAGCCATTGATTGGCGGTCAGTTCATGCCCCCAGCCGCCGCTCAGCCGGTAGTAGAGACCCTGATAGAAATCGGGAAAAAGCGCGATCACCGACATGGCGATAAAGGCGATGACGCTCGCCCAGACGAGCGCAACATCGTCATAGTCGTTCGACTGCGCGGCGATCACCGTGACGATCTCGCCATCGGTGTGTCGTTCGGCCTCGGCGACCGCGGCGGTCACGATGTCGTGATCGGCTTCGCTGACATGGCTGACTTTCATTGCGCGTCCCCCTTACCAGCCGCCCGAGGCGCCGCCGCCGCCGAAGCTGCCGCCGCCGCCCGAAAAGCCGCCTCCGCCGCCGAAGCCGCCCCCGCCGCCCCAGGAACCACCGCCCCAGCCGCCACCCGAACCGCCGCCCCAGTCATTGTCGCCCCAGATGATGATCGGGGCGCCGCCCCATGGGCGATGCTTGCGATGCCGCCGTCCGCGACGCCCGAAGGCGCCGAGCATCGGCAGGATGAAAAAGAAGAAGATGATGAAGGCCACGAAGATCAGCCCGCCGATATTTCCATTGTCGGCGCGGTCGCGCTCGGCCTTCGCGGCCTTCGCGGCGCGCGCCGCGGCTTCCTCCGGCGGCAGCTGGATCTGCTCGGCGATCGCGTTCACGCCGTCCTGGATGCCGCCGGGCATGTCGCCGGCCTTGAATTTGGGCGTCACCACGTCGCGGATGATCCGGCCCGACAGCGCATCGGTCAGCACGGGTTCAAGCCCATAGCCGACCGAGATGTTCATTCGCCGTTCGTTGGGGGCGATCAGGAAGACGACGCCGTCGTTATTCTCCTTGCCGCCGATGCCCCACGCGCGGCCGAGCTTGTAGCCATAGTCGCTGATGTCATTGCCATCGAGGCTGTTCACCGTCGCGACGACGAGCTGGTGCCCCGTGGTCTTTTCCAGCTGTTCGAGCTGGACCGTCAGATTGGCTTCCTCGGCCGCCGGAATGATATCCGCCTGATCGACGACGCGCCCGCTGAGCTTGGGGAAATCCTGCGCCGCCGCGGGCGCGGCCGTCAGCAACAGCAGCCCGGAGAGGGCCGCCGTTGCTATGGAACGAAGCTGGGCGATCAGGCCCACCTTATTGACCGAAATCGACCTTGGGCGCGACGTTCGCGTTGGGATCGACCGCCTTATAGGGGGTCATCGGCTTGGCGCCGTGGACGATCTTGGCGCCGATGATGTCGGGGAAGGTGCGGATCGTCGTGTTATAGTCCTGCACCGCGGCGTTATAGTCCTGGATCGTGACGTTGATGCGGTTTTCGGTTCCCTCGAGCTGGGTCATCAGGTCGGCAAAGCGCGCCTGGCTCTTGAGCTCGGGATATTGTTCGACGGTAACGAGCAGGCGGCCGAGTGCGCTCGACACATTGCCCTGCGCTTGCTGGAAGGCCTGAACCTTCGCGGGGTCTTCCAAGTCGTCGGTGCTCAGCTTCACCTGCGTTGCCGATGCGCGCGCCTGGATAACGCCTTCGAGCGTCGATTGCTCGATCTTCGCGGCACCCTTGGCGGTTTCGACGAGGTTGGGGATCAGGTCGGCGCGGCGCTGATAGGCGGCTTCGACATTGGCCCATTTGGCCTTCGCGGCTTCTTCCTTGGTCGGAACGCTGTTGATGCCGCAGGCCGACAGGCTCATCGCGGCGGCCGGAACAATCAGCCAGCGGGCGGAACGATAGGACATGGTCATCAGGCTCCCTCAGGCGGCGTTTTGCCGCAACAATACACATAATAGGATGCCCCTTGCTTTTGCGCAATGACCGGCGCACCACCATGACGGCAGGATCAGCAGTTCGGGGAGCAATAAGATGCTGAACGAGTTCAAGGAATTTATCGCGCGCGGCAATGTCATCGATCTGGCGGTCGGCGTCATCATCGGCGGCGCGTTCGCGACGATCACCGGATCGCTGACCGAGGACGTCATCATGCCGCTCGTCGGCTGGCTGTTCGGCGGAGTCGATTTTTCGAGCAAGTTCATCCTGCTCGGCAGCATTCCCGACGGCATCGCCGCGACCGACTATGCCGCCTTGAAAAAGGCGGGCGTCGCGATGATCGGCTATGGTGCCTTCATCACCGCGGTGATCAACTTCCTGATTTTGGCATGGATCATCTTCCTGCTCGTGCGCGCGGTGAACAAGGTGGTGCGCAAGGAAGCGCCGGCCGAAGCGCCCGCGGGGCCGAGCGAGGTCGATCTGCTTACCGAAATCCGCGACGAACTGCGCAAGAAATAGCATTTCATCGCGCGTCGGCGTGGGTCCGGTGTCGATTCAGGACGAAAGGCCCGCCTGCGCTCTTCCAAAGTGCGGGCGGGCTTCCTATATGGGAAGGGCCGGTTTCGACCGGCTATGAGGATAAATGGTGTCGTGGAATAGACACAGCGGACCCGGGGGCAGTACCCGGCGGCTCCACCACAAGCCCGCGTCCTTTTCGAAGGGGTGCGCGGGCTTCTGACGGGGCCGAACCAGGATCGACGTGTGTTCAAAGACGATGTTTTCTTCCGGGCTGAGTAACCCGTTAAAGGCTCAAAACCAATAGGTGCTAACGATAACGAAGCACTCGCTCTTGCTGCCTAACCGATAAGCCTCACGGCCTAAGGTTAGACAAATAGAACGCGGTTCGGACCGAACCGGGCAACAGAATCGGATACCAGCGGCTGGGGACGAGCCGGGCAACAGAATCGTCCCACCTTTCCCTTTTTCAGCTGCCGCCTCTCGCGTCGCCCCTGCGACCGTGTCTTATCAATGCGCGCCGTCGCATTGACCATGATCGCCCAGCGCCTCGATCACCCGGCAATCGCCGGCCAAGCCGCCGCGGCAGCGGCCGACGATGCGGGTCAGCTCGTCGCGTAGCGCCGAAAGCTGTGCGATCTTCGCCTCGACCTGTTCCAGATGCGCGGACGCGATGCGGTCGGCGTCGGCGCAGTCGCGTTCGGGATGATCGGAGAGGTCGAGCAGCGAGCGGATTTCGTCGATCGTGAAGCCCAGTTCGCGCGAGTGGCGCACGAACCGCAGCCGCGCGCGATGCGCGTCGCCATAGCTGCGGTAATTGGCCTCGGTCCGCGCCGGGGCGGTGAGGAGGCCGATCCGCTCATAATAGCGGATGGTTTCGATGTTGGTGCCGGTGGCACGCGACAGTTCGCCGATCTTCATCACTTGACCCTGTAGTTGCTACAGGGTGCATATAGGATGCCGACTCGAAGAACCAAGCGGCCGCCCGGCAATTCCTGCGGCGGCCGAGACGGAAGGAGATGCAGGCGATGGCCGATCAATGCTGCGCCGGAAAAAGCGGAGCGACCGCGCTGAACGACCCCATGTGGCGGCGCATCCTGTGGATCGCTCTGCTGATCAACGGGGCGATGTTCCTCGTCGAAATCGTCGCGGGCGTCGCAGCCGATTCGCGCGCGCTGCAGGCCGATGCGCTCGATTTTCTGGGCGACAGCGCCAATTATGCGATCAGCCTGACGGTCGCCGGCATGGCGATCGCCTGGCGCGCACGCGCGGCGATGCTGAAGGCTGCGACGATGCTGGCGTTCGGGCTGTGGATATTGGGCTCGACGATCTGGGGCTTCATCGACGGCAGCGCACCGCATGCCGAAACGATGGGGATGATCGGCGTCGTCGCGCTCGCCGCCAATGTCGCGGTCGCGCTGATGCTCTATCGCTACCGGACCGGCGACGCCAATATGCGCTCGGTGTGGATATGCTCGCGCAACGATGCGATCGGCAATCTGGCGGTGATGGGGGCGGCGCTCGGCGTGTTCGGCACCGGGCAGGGCTGGCCCGACCTTCTGGTGGCCGCGATCATGGCGCTGCTTGCCATATGGGGCAGCGCGGAGGTCTTCCGCCACGCGCGCCGCGATCTCACCGCCGCCTGACGCGCGCCGCCCTATAGGTGCCATTCGTATGCGCCGCGCGGAACCGAACTGGCGGCAAAGCATTTCCCCGCTTTGCCTTCGCCGGTCAGGAGCATATTGTGGCGCACAGGATGCGGATCAGGGGCGCCTTGCACTTCGGCCCGGCGCGCGCGTGCCGACGGCCGCGCGCAGGATGGAGGCACGCGCGTGGCTGATCACGCAGCGCCCGCGGCAGCCGGCGGCGCCTATGTGTTCAAGCCGCACGAACGCCCGATCATGCCGGGGTCGCCCGCGTCGCCGGACCATCCCGTCGGGCGCAAGATCGGCTATTTCGTAATCGGCCTGTATCTCGCGATCGTCGGCGGTTTCCAGAATGGCCTGCTCATCGCCAATCTGACGGTGCTGCAGGGGCATCTCGACCTGACGCCCGCAGATGCGGGCTGGGTCACCGTTTCCTATAACATGACCAATGCGTGCATGAGCATCCTGCTCTACAAGTCGCGCCAGCAGTTCGGCATTCAGCGTTTCGTGCGCGCGACGATGATCGCGCTCCTGATTGCCAATTTCGTCCAGCTTTTCGATGCCGGTTACCGCATGGAACTGATCGCGCGCGGCGTGTCGGGGATCGCCGCGAGCGGGCTGTCGACTCTTGCTGCCTTCTACATGATGCAAGGCTTGCCGGCGAAGATGCGGATTGCGGGCTTCCTGCTCGGCATCGGGCTGGGACAGGTGGCGATTCCGCTCGCGCGCGCCATATCGCCGCTGTTGCTCGCCGACGGCGACATCGGCAATCTGTTCGTGCTGCAATTTGCGCTCTCGCTCGTCGCGGTCGGCGCGGTCAACATATTGCAGCTCCCGCCGGGCGAAACGATCCGTTCGTTCGAAAAGCTCGACCTTATCACCTTTCCGATCCTGGCGGTCGGCGTTGGGCTGCTCTGCGCCTTTCTGGTGCAGGGGCGCATCATCTGGTGGTCGACGCCGTGGCTCGGCGGCGCGCTGGCGGCGTCGGTGGTGCTGATCGGCACCGCCTTCCTGATCGAACATTACCGGCGAAATCCAATGCTCCACACGCGCTGGATCGGCAGCCGCAACCTCATTAAATTTGCGCTGACCGGCGCACTGGTCCGCGTGCTGACGTCCGAACAGAATTTCGGGGCGAGCGGGCTGCTGTCGGCTACCGGCCTCGTCAACGATCAGCTTGTCGCCTATTATGCGGTGCTGTCGTTCGCGACGCTGATGGGGGCGGTGCTGTCGATCGCGCGGCTCGATCCGACCGACCTGCGGCGGCCGATCCTCGTCGCGCTTGCCGTCATCACCGTCGGCGCGTTCCTCGACACCCATTCGGGTCTGCGCACCGGGCCGGTGAACCTGTATTTCTCGCAAGGCGCGATCGCCTTTGCCGCAGTCTATGTGATGGGTCCATTGCTACTCGAAGGGCTGCTGCGCGCCATTTCGCGTGGCCCGGCCTATATGGTCAGCTTTCTGGCGGTGTTCAGCCTGTCGCAGACGATCGGCGGGCTTGCCGGGGTCGCGGCGTTATCGGCCTTTCACACGCTGCGCACCAAGGCGCATCTGATGACGCTGGGGCAAAGCCTGTCGACGACCAACCCCGAACTGGCGCAGGGGATCAACGCGATCGCGGCGAGTCTGACCGGCAGCATCGCCGACCCGGCGCTGCGCAGCGCGACCGCCGCGGGGCAGGTGGTGCGCGAGGCGGCGCGCGAAGCGACGATCCTGGCATTCAACGACGTGTTCGTCGTGATCGGCAGCCTGTCGGCGATCGCCTTCGTCGCGATGTTCGCGCGCTGGGTTTATGATCGACGCCGCGGAATCAATCCATTGGCACGGGAACTTGAAGTCCTGCAGAAACTGAGGGCGCAAAATCAATGAGCGACGACAAACAGGAAGGCGCGCCGCCCGCGCCCGAAACGCCGGCACCGGCTCCGACGCCGGACCCGATGCCGACCCCGGCACCGGCTGCTGCCGATCCGACCCCGGCGGAACGGCCCGCCGACGCGCCGGCCGATGGCTGGGCGCCGCCGCGTTCGCGCGGACGGATCATCCTGTTCGGCGCGATCATCCTCGTCGGCGCGCTCGCCATTCTCTACGCCTGGGGACTACCGCCCTTCCGCGCGAACAGCCAGACGACCGACAATGCCTATGTGCGCGGCCAGACGACGATCATCGCGCCGCAGGTGGGCGGCTATGTGACCGCGGTGCTGGTGCAGGATTTCCAGACTGTCGCGGCGGGGCAGGAACTGGTGCGGATCGACGACCGCATCTACCGCCAGCGCGTTGCGCAGGGCAGCGCCAATATTGCCGCGCAGACCGCCTCGCTCGACAATAGCGCGCAGAGCAGGCGCTCGGCCGAAGCGCAGGTGAAGGCGCAGGAGGCGGCGGTCGCCAACGCCCGCGCGCAGCTCGCCCGTGCCCAGGCCGATATGCGCCGCGTCAACGATCTGGTCGGCGAAGGATCGGTGTCGATCCGCGAACGTGACCAGACGCTCGCGGGGCTCCGCCAGGCCGAAGCGGCGGTGCGGCAGGCCGAGGCGCAGCGCGCGATCGCCGAGGAGCAGGTGCGATCGGTGAGCGTCGGGCGCGGCGGTCTGGAGGCCGGGGTAGCCAATGCAAAGGCGGCGCGCGGGCTGGCCGACATCGATCTTCAGAACACGATCGTTCGCGCCCCGCGCGCGGGCAAGCTGAGCGAAGTGTCGGTCCGCGTCGGCCAGCTCGTCAGCCCGGGCACCCAGCTCATGTATCTCGTGCCCCAGAAACATTGGGTGGTCGCCAATTTCAAGGAAGCGCAGACCGCGAACATCCGCGTCGGCCAGCGCGCGACGCTGCGCGTCGATGCGCTGGGCGGCGCCGAGCTGAGGGGCGTGGTTGAAAATATCGCCCCCGCGGCGGGCAGCGAGTTCAGCATCATCAAACCCGACACCGGATCGGGCAATTTCGTCAAGGTGCCGCAGCGGATCGCCGTGCGTATCCGCATCGGTCCGAAGCAGAAGCTTGCCGAGCGGCTCGGCCCCGGCATGTCGGTGGTGGCGACGGTTCATACCGGACGCGGCGAATGAGGCGGCTCGCCTTGCCGCTTGCCGGTCTGGCGCTGGCATTGGCGGGCTGCGCGCCCGCGCTGACGCCGCCGCCCGCCGCGAGCGCGGTCGCACCGCCCGCCGACTGGCGCACTACGCTGCCGACGGACGGTGCGGCGATCGACGGCCGCTGGTGGTCGGCATTCGGCGACGCGCGGCTGACCGCGCTGGTCGAACAGGCGCGCGCGAATAACAGCGATCTTGCCATTGCAGCGGCGCGCGTTGCCGAAGCGCGCGCTCAGGAGCGCGTCGCGCGCGCGCTGCTGCTGCCGAATCTGTCGCTGAGCGGGCAGGGGGCCGAAGCGCGCAGCGTCAACGCCTTCGGCCAGCCAACCGAAAGCTTCACCGCGCAGCCGGTGTTCCAGGCAAGCTACGAGATCGACCTGTTCGGCCGTAACGCCGCGACGCGCGAGGCGGCGCGCGCCAATGCGGCGGCGGTTGCGGCGGCGCGCGAGGCGGCGACGCTGTCGGTCAGTGCGGCGGCGGCGAGCGGCTATATCACGCTGCTCGCGCTCGACGCGCGGCGGCAGTTGCTCGCCGAGACGCTGACCTCGCGGTCGGAGGCGCTACGGCTCGCGCGCAGCCGCGCCGAGGCCGGCTATACCTCGCAGCTCGAACTGCGACAGGCCGAGGCCGAATATCAGGCGACGGCGCAGCAGATCCCGGCGATCGAGGCGGCAATCGCGCGGCAGGAAAACGGCCTGTCGCTGCTCGTCGGCGATACGCCGCATGCAATCGCGCGCGGCGACGGTTTTGCCGCGCTTGCGGTGCCGCCGGTGCCTGCGGTGCTGCCGTCGGAACTGGTGCGGCGGCGGCCCGACATCGCGCAGGCCGAATATGCGCTGGCGGCGACCGACGCCAATCTGCGTGCCGCGCGGGCACAATTCCTGCCGCAAGTCCGGTTGGCCGCGTCGGCCGGGGCGGTGATTTCGTCGGCTTTGGGCGATCCGATCAGCATATGGTCGGTCGGCGGCAGTATATTGGCGCCGATCTTTTCGGGCGGGCGACTGCAAGGCCAGTTCGACGCCGCGACGGCGCAGCGCGATCAGGCGGCTTTCGCCTATCGCAAGACGGTGCTCACCGCCTTTCGCGAGGTCGAGGACCAGTTGGCGGTGATCGACCGGCTCAACGCGCAGGAACAGGCGCTGATGGCGCAGCGCGCGGCGGTGGCCGATGCGCTGCGGCACGCGACCAACCGCTATCGCGCGGGCTATTCGCCCTATCTGGAACAGCTCGACGCGCAGCGGTCGCTGCTCGGCGTCGATCTCGCGCTGATCCAGCTCCGCGCCGACCGCCTGAACGCATATGTCGCCCTCTATCAGGCGCTCGGCGGCGGCGCCCCGGCGGCTTAATCGCCAGCGAGGATCTTCTCGATCCCCGATGCCACCGCGGGGTGATAGGTGGCGCGCGAGCGGGCGAACAGGTCGCGCGCGATCGCATCGCCCCACGCGCCCTGACGCTTCAGCCCGGTGTAGAGCGGCCGGATCAGCAGACCGCGCCCGACGGTGCCGGCGAACTGGCGCAATGACGGTAGCGCGGGTTCGTAGCGGTTGGCGATGGCAAGCTCGAGCCAGGCGGAACGAACATAGGCGTTGGTTGACGCCGACAAACCCAGCGTTTCGTCGAGTTCCTTGAGCCGCGCCGCGCTCTGCGCCCGCGGGATCCCGTTCAGGAAACGCAGCCATTGCTGCGTCGTCCATCCTTCGGGCGCGATGGCGCGCGCCGGACCGCCGGCGTTGAAGGCGGCAAGCTTGGCATCGACCGCGGCCAGCGTCGCGCTCTTGTGGTGCACCGCATTGTCGGGCAGGCCCGCGGCATAGGACCAGCGGTCGAGTTGCAACGACAGTTCGAGCGCCGGGTCGCCCTTCAGCAGATTTTCGCGCAGATCGGTCAGGAAACCCGCGGTCGTCTGCGGCTGAAAGGCATGGCGGTCGAAATAGGATTTGAGATAGGCGTCCCAGCGCGCGCGGCCGACCGTCGTTTCGATCATGCGCAGGAAGTTGGATCCCTTGGTATAATCGAGCGTGCCGTCGCCGGGTGCACCGTGCAGCCGGGTCTTGGCGCCGGTCTGGCCGCCATTGGCGTCGATGTCGCGCATCATATTGTCCCAGTCGAGATCGGCATACATCGCCGCGCGCTCCTTGCCGTAGAGCGCCTCCATGATCCGGTTCTCGAAATAGGTAGTGAAGCCTTCGTTGAGCCAACTGTCGGACCAGGTCGCATTGGTGACGAGGTTGCCCGACCAGCTATGCGCTAGTTCGTGCGCGACGACGTCGGTGTTCGACCGGTCGCCGGTGATGATCGTCGGCGTGAGAAAGGTCAGCATCGGGTTTTCCATGCCGCCATAGGGAAAGGAGGGCGGCAGGACGAGCATGTCGTAGCGGCCCCAGCGATAAGGGCCATAGAGCGCCGAGGCCGCGTCGATCATCTTTTCGACATCGCCGAATTCGCGCGCCGCGGCGTCGAGCATCGTCGCTTCGGTCCACACGCCCGAGCGTGGGCCGAGCGAGCGGAATTTAAGGTCGCCGACCGCGAAGGCGATCAAATAGGGCGGCACCGGCTTGTCCATGCGGAAGCGGAAACGGCGGCGCCCGTCGGGCAGCGTCTCGCCCTTGTCGCCGCTCAGCTTCTCGCCGCTCATCACGGCGACGAGATCGCCCGGAACCGTCAGCGTCGCATCCCATGTCTGACGGATACCGGGGCTGTCCTGCGTCGGAATCCAGCTCCGGTTGAGAATCGCCTGGCCTTGACTGAACAGATAGGGCTTGGTCTTGCCCGCAGTCATTTCGGGCGGCAGCCATTGTAGCGCATTGGCGCCCGGCTGGCTGCGATAGGTGAGGACGATGCGCTGCGCGCCGCCGAGTTCGACCGTCAGCGCCGAACCGAGTTCGGGATCGGTATCGCCGACAGCCCATTTGAGCGGTTTGCCATTGGCGTCGGTGACCGAAGAAATCGCCAGATTGTCGATGTCGAGGACGATCGACTGCGCATCCTTGGCGGCGAGCAGATCGAGCGTCGCGGTGCCGCCCAGTGTGCGGGTCGCGAAATCGACATCGAGGTTCAGCGACACATGGGTGACGCGGGCGACCTCGGGATCGGCGTGGGTCCATACGTCCTTCGCCTCGGGCGTCGTCAATATGGGGGCAGGGGCGGTCGCCGTCTGTGCGGCGAGGGGCGAGGCGCCGGCGAGCAGCGCGGCGGCGAGCAGGATCATACGCATGGGAAGGCGGCGTAGGCGGCGACGCACGAAACTGCAACCGGCTGGTGGCACGAAGCAATCCTGGCGAACGCGAAATTGGCGGTGGCGATTGCGGCCGATCGGGCGCAAGGTGCGCGCCACCCCCGACGCGGGCGCTTCCCGCGCGGGATGTCGATGATTTCAAATGATGGATTTTGCCAATGACCCGATATCGCCCGATTTCGTTCACCGCGGCCGTGCTCGCCGGCGCCGCTCTTCTTGCTCCTCCCGCGCTCGCCGAAGAGGGCATGTGGACCTTTTACGCCTTTCCGGCGCAGCAGGTGAAACAGACCTACGGTTGGGCGCCCGACCAGGCGTGGCTGGGCAAGGTGCAGGCGGCGGCGGTGCGTCTGACCGGCGGCTGTTCGGCAAGCTTCGTATCGGCCGAAGGCCTGATCCTGACCAACCACCATTGTGTCGCAAGCTGCCTGTTCGACAATTCGAAGGCGGGCGCCGACTATCTCAACGACGGTTATGTCGCCGACCGCCGCGACATGGAACTCAAATGCCCCGGTCAGCAGGCCGAGGTCGTCACCAGCATCGGCGACGTCACCGGGGCCATCAAGGCGGCGATGGGATCGCTCGCGGGTGAAGCGCTGACGAAGGCGCGCGATGCGAAGATTGCCGAAATCGAAAAGAGCGGTTGTCCCGACACCGACAAGACGCGCTGTCAGGTCGTCACCCTGTTCGGCGGCGGTCAATACAAGCTCTACAAATATCGCAAATATTCCGATGTGCGGCTGGCATGGGCGCCCGAGGATCGCGCCGCGACCTTTGGCGGCGATCCCGACAATTTCAACTTCCCGCGCTATTCGCTCGATGCAAGCTTCCTGCGCGCGTACGAGAATGGCAAGCCGGTCGCGACGCCAGCGCACCTTCAATGGAACCCACGCGCGCCGCGTGAGGGCGAGATGACCTTCGTCGTCGGCAACCCCGGTTCGACCAGCCGGCTCTACACGACCAGCCAGCTTGCGTTCGAGCGCGAACTGCGCCTGCCGATCACGGTGACGACCTATTCCGAACTGCGCGGCCGCCTGCTGCGCGCAATGGAGGAAAGCAAGGATCATGAGCGCGAAGGGCTCGATCTGCTCAACGGGCTCGAAAACAGCCTGAAAGTCTATATCGGCCGCCAGAAGGCGCTGAACGACCCGGCCTTCACCGCGGCACTGGTCGCCAAGGAGGACGAGCTGAAGGAGAAGAGCGCGGGGAATGCCGCGATCGGCGATCCCTGGTCGTCGGTCGACAAGGCGGTCGGCGCCTATCGCTCGCTCTATTTGCCGGCGCGCTTCACCAATCCGATGAGCGATCTTTATGGCTATGCCGAAACGCTCGTCTATGCGGCGCAGGAGCGCTCGAAGCCCAATGGCGAGCGCCTGCCCGGCTACACCGACAGCGCGCTGCCGCTGACCAAGAAGAGCCTGCTCGATGCGAAGCCGGTCTATCCCTGGCTCGACGAGCTGACGCTCGAATGGAGCCTGTCGAAGGCGCGTGAATATCTGGGTGCCGACGATCCGGACACCAAATTGCTGCTCGGTCAGGAAAGCCCCGAGCAGCTTGCCAAGCGGCTGGTCGAAGGATCGAAGCTCGCCGATCCCGCCTATCGCCAGATATTGTGGGATGGCGGGCTTGCCGCGATCGAAGCCAGCGATGATCCGATGATCCGCTTTGCGCTGCGCCTCGCGCCGCGCCAGCGCGCGCTAAAAAACGCGGTCGACGAGGCCTATGGCGGTCCGCTCGCCGTCGCCGGCGGCAAGATCGCCGACGCGCGCTTCGCCGCCTATGGCGACACGCTCTATCCCGACGCGACCTTCACGCTGCGCATTTCCTATGGGCAGGTGAAGGGCTGGATGGAGCGCGGCAATGCGGTGCCGATCGCGACGACAATGGGTGGCACCTTCGACCGCGCGACGGGTAATCCGCCGTTCGACGTCGCTCCGGCCTTTGCGGCGAACAAGGCGGCCATCGATCCGGCGGTCACCTATGACTTCGTGACGACGAACGACATCATCGGCGGCAATTCGGGTTCACCGGTGATCGACAAGGCAGGCACCGTGATCGGCGCCGCCTTCGACGGCAATATCCACTCGCTCGGCGGCAATTACGGTTACGACGGCACGCTCAACCGCACCGTGGTCGTTTCGACCGCTGCCGTGCAGGAAGCGCTCGAAACCATCTATCCCGCGCCGGCGCTGGTGAAGGAGCTTGCGGGCAAATAGCCGCCCCGGCGTCCCGGTGCAGGGGATGCCGGCGATTGCGGCGAGCGGCGGACTGTGGACCGTCGCTCGCCGCATCACACGCTCTTCCATGGCCGGGCTGCGGTTCGCCTGTCGCTATTTCTTTTGAGCAAGGCATTGGGCGAGCGCGTCGCGCGCCTTCAATCCATCATGCCATTGCCCGGAGAAGATGGTCTTGCCATTGTCTGCCAGGCTGTAATCCTGAATATCCTCGATCGCGCCCACCAGAATGGCCCCGCTCGGCACGGCGAAACTCACCATGCCCATTGTTTTGCTCCGGAGACCGACTTTGGAGATCAGAGCCGTTACGGTTTGGATTTCCCCGGACTGCGTCAGCGAAAACGCCCTCGACTGGGATTTGTCCGGCGCCGGGATGCTGTAACCCATATACTGGATGACGGCGGGACCGTTCCTGCCTTCAAGGGCCGACATGATCACGGCGCCGGCAGGTGTCCAATAGCTGACGGTGCAATCCTTATCCGCTTTCCCTTTTTCGGTGGCACGCTGTGAACTGGAAGCTGGTTCGGGCGACCATCCGGCGAAGGGTTCCTCGCCAGGCAGAAACCACAGGCCTTCCTGAAGCTGACGATATCGTTGACCTATCAGTTTGCGTTGCTCTGAATTGGCGGCTTCAACCTCCGCCCCATGCTTGGCGAATGCCGCCCATTCTTCAGGCGAATAATATCGCATCGCCGCCGCGCCTTGGTTGCCGTCTGACCCCCATTCGCACCAATATTCGACGATGTTGCCGGTTTGATCATAGACTTCACTGATGGTGTATTCGTTGGACCTTCCGGCGCATAGATGCTCGGCATGAGCGATTTGCGGCCAGAAACAGAATGATAGAAGAGGCAGAAGAATCTGCGTCCATCTGCGCTTCAATCTCTTTGGAAATTTCATGGGCATTTCCGCTTGAAAATACAATGGCAGCATGTCCGTCCAAGCCGTGATCCGCGCAATTAAGATAAGTTGCGGCTAACACAGGGGCGGGCCGAGCGGTATAGTTCAAATGTACCGGTAGGTTCGTCCCGGCTTTTTTCGTCCGATGGCTCCGTCCGGGCTGTCAGTCCGCGACCGGCCAGATTAAGTCCGCAGCCGGTACCCCACCGCCAGTTCGTTGACGATCCGCTTCGGCTGCGACGGATCTTCTTCCAGTTTCTGGCGCAGTCCGCGGACGACGATCCGCAGATATTCCACGCGATCGGCCTGGGCCGGACCCCACACCGAGGTCAGCAATTGGGTGTGGCTCAGGACGCGGTCGGGGCGGCGCGCAAGTTCGGCCAGGACGCCATATTCCTTCGGGGTCAGATGAACCTCCTCGGCGCCGCGAAAGACGCGGCGGTGCGCAAGGTCTATTCGCAGCGCGCCTGCCTCCACGACCGTGGGTTCCTCGCCCGACGCGGCCGCGCGCTGGTGGCGCAGGGCCGTGCGGATGCGGGCGAGCAATTCCTCGGTATCGAAGGGCTTGGTGACATAGTCGTCGGCGCCCAGATCCAGCGCCGTCACCTTCTCGACACTGTTTTCGCGCGCCGATACGACGATCAGCGTGGCGTTCGAGCGCAGCCGCAGCGGCTCGATCAATTCCAGCCCGTCACGATCGGGCAGGCCGAGATCGAGCAGCACGACATCGGGCCGCTCGATGTCGAACAGGGCCATCGCCTGCCTGGCGCTGTCGGCTTCGATCACCTGATGACCGGCGCGCTGCAGCGTGGCCTGCAGCAGCCGCCGGATATGGGCATCGTCCTCGATGATCAGGATTTTTGCCGGTGGCACCATCCGGCCAGCCTATTTCGTCGGGAAGCGCGCGTCGAGTGCCCGATTGAGCATCAGCACGTTGACGCGCCTTTCGCCAAGGATGCCTGCGAGCGGGTGTTCGACAGATGCCTCGACCAGTGCCCGGAGGCTGGCGTCGTCGATGCCGCGTGCTTTCGCCACGCGCGCAATCTGGAAAAAAGCCGCCTCGGGGCTGATGTGGGGGTCCAGCCCCGAGGCGGAGGTCGTCACCAGGTCGGGCGGGACAGGGCGGCCCGGTGCCGTTGCAGTGAGCGCCTTGACGTCGGCGGCGACGCGATCGGCGAGCGCTTTGCTCGCCGGACCGAGGTTCGACCCCGAGGAAGCGGCGGCATCATAACCATCGGCGCCGGCGGCCGAGGGGCGCCCGTGGAAATAGGCGTCGGCCAGGAACCTCTGGCCGATCAGCTTCGACCCCACGATCTTTGAGCCGTCGCGGACGAGGCTGCCATTGGCTTGCTCCGGAAAGACGAGTTGGCCCATAGCCGTCAGCGCGAGCGGATAGACCAGACCGAGGAGGAGAGCGAAAAGCGCGGTCAGCACGAGCGCGGGACGAAGGGCGGATTTGAGTTCGGAAAACATGGAATTGTCCTTACGCAAGCTGGAGGCCGGACACGGCGAGGTCGATCAGCTTGATGCCGACAAATGGCGCGACCAGTCCGCCAAGGCCGAAGATCGAAAGATTGCGCGCGAGCAACGGGCCGGCGGGCATCGGCCGGTAGCGCACGCCCTTGAGCGCGAGCGGAACAAGGCACGGAATGATCAAGGCGTTGAAGATGATCGCCGACAGCACCGCGCTTTCGGGCGTGGCCAGGCGCATGACGTTGAGAACGCCGAGCTCGGGATAGAGAAAGACGAAGATCGCCGGGATGATCGCAAAATATTTGGCGACATCGTTAGCGACCGAAAAGGTCGTCAGCGCGCCGCGCGTCATCAGCAATTGCTTGCCCAGGCCCACGACCTCGATCAGCTTGGTCGGATCACTATCGAGATCGACCATATTGCCCGCCTCGCGCGCCGCCTGCGTGCCGGTGTTCATCGCGACGCCGACATCGGCCTGCGCCAGCGCGGGGGCGTCGTTGGTGCCGTCGCCGCACATGGCGACGAGCCGTCCCTCGGCCTGCTCGCGGCGAATGAGGGCAAGCTTGTCCTCGGGCGTCGCTTCGGCCAGGAAATCGTCCACCCCGGCTTCGGCGGCGATCGCCGCGGCCGTCAGCGGGTTGTCGCCCGTAATCATGACGGTGCGGATTCCCATTTTGCGCAATTCGCCGAAGCGTTCGCGAACGCCCGCCTTCACGACGTCCTTCAGGTGGATGGCGCCGAGCAGACGCCCGTCCCTGACCACCGCGAGCGGCGTGCCGCCGGCGCGCGCAACCTCGTCCGTTATGCGGCGCAACTCCTGCGCGGCAGGCGAGGATGCGGTGTCCGGGTGGGCCTTGAAGATCGAATCGACCGCGCCCTTGTGGATCGTCACCCCGGCGACCGTGACCCCCGAAAGGCGCGTCTGCGCGGTGAAGGGGATGACGTCGGACCCGGCCGGAAGCGCCGCCACGCGTATCGCATAGCGCTCGCGCGCAAGCGTCACGATCGAACGACCCTCGGGGGTTTCGTCGGCCAGGCTGGCGAGCAGTGCGGCCTCGGCCAGCGTTTCGTCATCGACGCCCGCCAGCGCGCGGAACTCGCTGGCCTGGCGGTCGCCGATCGTGATCGTGCCGGTCTTGTCGAGCAGGAGAACATCGACATCGCCCGCGGCTTCGACGGCCCGGCCCGACTTGGCCAGCACGTTGAAGCGCACGAGGCGGTCCATTCCGGCAATCCCGATGGCGGAAAGCAGCGCCGCAATGGTCGTCGGGATCAGCGTGATGAGCAGGGCCGCGAGCAATGCGACCGGGATCGATCCGCCGGCATAGGACGCGAAGCCCGGAATGGTCGCGACGGCGATCAGGAAGATGATGGTCAGCCCGACGAGCAGGATCGTCAGCGCAATCTCGTTGGGCGTCTTGCGCCGCTCAGCGCCTTCGACGAGTGCGATCATGCGGTCGAGAAAACCCTGGCCCGGCTCGGCAGTGACGCGCACCTTGACGCGGTCGGAGATGACGCGCGTGCCGGCTGTCACGGCGCTACGATCGCCGCCGGCCTCGCGGATCACGGGGGCGCTTTCGCCGGTGATCGCCGCTTCGTTGACCGATGCGACGCCTTCGATCACCTCGCCGTCGGCGGGGATGAGGTCGCCCGTCTCGACCAGCACGATCTCGCCCTTTTCGAGCTGGCTTGCGGCGACGATTTCATAAGTCTCGCCGACGCCGAGCATCAGCTTGGCGCGCAACTCGGCCTTCGTCGCGCGAAGCGAGGCCGCTTGGGCGCGCCCGCGTCCCTCGGCCAGGGCTTCGGCAAAGGTGCCGAAAAGCACGGTGAGCCAGAGCCAGGCGACGAGCTGGATTTCGAAACCCAGCGACAGGCCGGGGTCGCCGAGCGCGAGCAGCACCGTCAGGAGCAGGGCAACGCAGGCGGTGGTGAACATCACCGGGTTGCGCATCAACTCGCGCGGATTGAGCTTCCTTACCGCATCACGCATCGCCGGAACGACCAGTGCGGGGCTGAACATCGAGGTTGGAGTCGTCATGTCGCTGATCCCTCAGAAGCGCTGGCTGGCCATCATCGAGAGATGATCGGCGACGGGACCCAGCGCGAGGCTGGGAAGGAAGGTGAGGCCGCCCATGATCAGGATGATCCCGATCAGCAGGCCGATCCACAGCCCCCCGGTGGTGGGGAAAGAGCCGCTGGTAGCGGGGGTGTGGCGCTTTGCGGCGAGGCTACCGGCGATGGCGAGCACCGGCACGATCACGAAGAACCGGCCAAGCCACATCGCGATCCCGATCATGGCATTGTAGAAGGGAGTGCCCGCGCTCAGGCCCGCAAAGGCCGAGCCATTGTTACCGGCCCCCGAGCTGAATGCGTAGAGAATCTCCGAGAAGCCGTGCGGCCCCTTGTTGAGCGGTCCGGCAAGCCCCACGGGGAGCACGCTGGCAATGGCGGTGAAGCCGAGGATGACCAGCGGCAGGATCGCAATGGCTAGGACGGCGAGCTTGACCTCGCGCGCCTCGATCTTCTTGCCGACATATTCGGGTGTGCGCCCCACCATGAGGCCCGCGACGAACACCGCGAGGATGGCAAAAAGCAGAAAGCCATAGATGCCCGCGCCGACACCGCCGACCACGACCTCGCCGAGCTGGATGTTGAGTAGCGGGATCAGGCCGCCGATTGCGGTGAAACTGTCGTGCATGGCATTGACAGCCCCGCAGGACGCCGCCGTGGTGACAACGGCGAAGAGCGAAGAGGCGGCGATGCCGAAGCGAACTTCCTTCCCCTCCATGTTGCCGCCGCCAACGCCGAGGTGATGAAGTGCGGGGTTGCCGGCGGCCTCCTGCCAATAGGCAATGCTGGCGCCGGCGATGAAAATAAGTCCCATCGCCGCGAGGATTGCCCAGCCTTGGCGCGTGTCGCCAACCGCCTTGCCGAAGCACCACGTCAACCCGGCGCCGATCAGGAAGATCGAGAGCATCTGGATCAGATTGGTGAGCGCGGTCGGATTTTCGAAAGGGTGCGCGCTGTTGGCGTTGAAGAAGCCGCCGCCATTGGTCCCCAGCATCTTGATCGCTTCCTGGCTTGCGACCGGGCCGAGCGCGATCGTCTGCCGAACGCCTTCGAGCGTCGTTGCGTGAACCGATCCCGCCAGCGTCTGCGGCACGCCGCTCGCGATCAGGAACAGCGCGTAGACCGTGCAGATGGGAAGCAGCAGATAGAGCGTGATGCGCGTCGTATCGGCCCAGAAATTCCCGATCGTTCCCGTTTCGCGCCTTGCGAAACCGCGAAACAGCGCGAAGGCAATCGCGATACCGGTGGCGGCGGAGAGGAAGTTCTGGATCGTAAGCCCGAGCATCTGCGACAGGTTCGACAGCGTCGTCTCGCCCGAATACCATTGCCAGTTGGTATTGGTCGTGAAGCTGACCGCCGTATTGAAAGCGCCGTCGGCGCCGACCGCGCGGAAGCCTTGCGGATTAACGGGAAGTACCCCCTGCAATCGCAGCACCGCATAGGTGAAAAGCAGCAGCGCGAGGTTGAACAGCAGCATGTGAAGCGCGTAGCGCCGCCAGCCCTGCTCTTCGGTCGGGTCGATCCCGGCCATCCGGTAGAAGCCCCGCTCGACTGGCCCCAGGATGCGGTGAAGCGGGGTGGTGCGCCCTTCGTAAAGGGCAAAGAGCCAGAGGCCCATCGGTTTGGCAAGGACGGCAAGGATCGCGACGAAGGCGAAAATGAGCATCCATCCGGACAAGGTCATGGAATTGCCTCCGGTCAGAAACGTTCGGGGCGCAGCAGCGCCACCACGAGATAGACGAACAGCGCCGCAGCGACGGCGCCGGCGAGCATCGACGAAGCGCTCATGGTCAGGCCTTGTCGCAGATGCGCGCGTAGCCGAGCGTGGCTGCGAACAGCAGCGCGGTAAGGGCGAGCCACATCAGATCGGTCATCATAGGTCTCCGGCAACGGGCGACTCCCGAGGGAGCCGGACTGAATGCGACGCCGCTACGCCCCTTCGCCGTAAAATTTCGCGGTCGAATTTTGCCGGGCGCATAAGGATTCCATAAAGATCGCCGATTGTCGCTTGGCCCTGTGTCCGCGTCCGGGGTAAGCGGGCGCATGGTATCGGCCACCAAGAGACCCTCACCCGAAGCCCTGTTGCGGCAGGCAAAGCGCGAGGCGCGCGGGCGGCTGAAGATTTTTCTCGGTGCGGCGCCGGGCGTGGGCAAAACCTATGCGATGCTCAGCGAAGGCGCCGCGTTGCGGCGCGACGGACAGGACGTCGTCGTCGCCGTGGTGGAAACGCACGGTCGGGCGGAGACCGAGGCCTTGCTCGACGGGATGGAGGTCGTGCCGCGCCGCGAAGTCGCCTATCGCGGCCACCAACTGACCGAGATGGACATCGATGCCGTGCTCCGCCGCGCCCCGACACTCGCGCTGGTGGACGAATATGCCCATACCAATATCGACGGCAGCCGGCATCCCAAACGCTGGCAGGATGTCGAGGAACTGCTGAACGCCGGGATCGACGTCTATACGACGCTCAACGTCCAGCATGTCGAAAGCCTGAATGACGTCGTCGCAAGCTTTACCCGGGTGCGCGTTCGCGAGACGGTACCCGACAGCGTGTTCGAAGGGGCCGAAATCAAGCTCGTCGACCTGCCGCCCGACGAACTGATCGACCGGCTGCGCGATGGCAAGGTCTATGTGCCGCACGAGGCAAGCCGTGCCCTCGGCCATTTCTTTTCGAAGGCGAACCTTTCGGCGCTGCGCGAAATGGCGTTCCGGCGAGCTGCCTTGAGCGTCGACCGGCAAATGTTGCACGATCTCGATGCGAGCGGCGAAGCGGGCACCTTTGCCGCCGGCGAGCGGATTCTTGTCGCGATCAGCGAACAGCCAGGCAGCGATATGCTCGTGCGCACCGCGAAGCGCCTTGCCGACGGGCTGAACGCCCCATGGACGGCGGTGCATATCGAGACGGGACGAAGCGCCGCCTTCGACGACGACGCCCGGCGGCGGATAGCCGCGTCGCTCGCACTGGCCGCTACCCTCGGCGCGACGATTGCTACCGTTCCTGCGGAGAGCGTTATTGCCGGACTGCGCGGCCAGATAGAGGTGATGCGCGCGACCCAGCTCATCATCGGCAGGTCGCAGCGTAGCTGGTGGTTCGAACTGCGCCACGGTTCGGTGGTCGAGGCGCTGATCCACGACGCGGGCGATCTTGCCATCCACGTCATCCCGTCGCCCCGCGAATCTCCTGCCACGCGCCGGGGTCTCGACTGGACCCGCGGCTGGGGGCGCCCGTCGAGCTATGCGGTCGGACTGGGGCTCATCGCGCTAATGACGGGCGCCGCGCGGTTGGCCGAACCATGGATCGGGACCGGGGCCGTCGATCTACTGTATCTCGTTCCGGTGATTGTCGCCGCGACGCTTTACGGCTTGCGTCCGGGGCTGTTCGCGAGCCTCGTGGCGGCGCTGGCGTTCAACTTCTTCTTCCTCGAGCCGCGGCACACCTTCACGATCGCCGATCCGCAGAGCGTCCTCACCATGTTGATCCTTACCGGCGTCGCCGCGGTGGTGAGCAATCTTGCCGGCCGGCTGCGAACGCGCGCGCGGATCGGGGTTCGCAGCGCGCAGGAAAATGCGTCGCTTGCCGCCTTCGCGCAGATGCTTGCGCGCGCCTCCGATCGCGAAACCACCGCGGCGGTAACCTGCGAGGAAGTGGCGCGCTTGCTGGGCGTGCGCAGCATCATTCTGGCCGAGCAGGGCGGGCTGTTGCAACCGCTGGTCGCCCGGCCCGTCGATGCGGCGATCTCGCCGATCGATCAGGCGGCGGCCGAATGGGCCTGGACGAGCGGGGAGCCTGCGGGACGCGGGACGAATACGCTCGTTGCGTCCGACTGGCAGTTTCATCCGCTCAAGACCGGGCTCGGGGTTCTCGCGATCCTCGGCATCGCGAGCGAGGACGGCCGCGACCCGATCTCGCCCGACCGCGCCGCGCTGCTCGCCACGCTCGTCGGCCAGGCGGCGCTGGCGCACGAACGCTTGCATCTGGAGGACGAGATGCGCAGCCTGTCGGTCCTCGAGGAACGCGACCGCCTCCGCGCCGCGCTGCTCTCGTCGATTGGGCACGACCTGCGCACCCCGCTGACCGGCGTGACCGCCGCGATCGAGGCGCTGGCGAGCGAGCATCCCGGCGCGTCCGCGCTACCGCTCGCGCGCGCGGAGGTATCGCGATTGCGGCGTTTTCTCGACAATCTCGTCGAGTTGGTTCGCCTCGATTCAGGCGGTCTCAGCCTGGATGTGGCGCCGGTCGATCTGACCGACGCCGTGGCGGCTGTGGTCCACGATCTGAAAGATCTGCTGCGCGGACATCATGTCGATTTCCAGGTTCCCGCGGGTCTTCCGCTTGTCCGGGTCGATGAGCGGCTGCTCCATCACATTCTGCTCAACCTGCTCGCCAATGCGATCCAGCATGGCGGCAGCGCCGGGCCCATCGCCATCGTCGGCCGCCGGACGCCCGATGCCGTAGCCCTGACCGTGCGCGACCATGGCGGCGGTCTGGAACCGGGATCGGAAGGCACGATCTTCGACACATTCGAGCAAGGGAAGGGCGGTGACCGGCATGGCGGCAGCGGGCTCGGGCTTGCGATCGTCAAGGGCTTCGCCGACGCGCTCGGTATCTCGGTTTCGGCGAGCAATCATCCGGACGGGGGCGCAGCATTTACGCTGACATTCCCGTCCGCCTTGATCGCGACCGTTTCCGATGCCGAATGATTGCAGCGAACCCAACCTTCTGGTGATTTTGACCGCGATGAGAGGCGCGTTGGAAGTGAGCCCGATTCGCAACAGAAATCCATTGGCGTGGCTCGCTTTGGCCTTCTGGAGGCATGGCTCGATGAATTGCCCGTCTCGCCTTCCTCGTCGCTACCCGCCATAGCAAGACGGATCTCGAAATCGATTTGCTGATGGTTGATCCGGCATATCATGGTACCGGCATAGCGGATGCATTGACCAGTTGCGGCCTCCTGTGGATGGGACTGCCGCCGCGCCTCGGCGTTCGCGGGACCGGCGGGTCCGGATGAATTGGCGATTGCAATTGATCTTGTTTTCAAAAGGAAAATCGCGACAGTTGGGTTGATTCAAGATTCAGGGGCGACGCTTAGATTGAACTCGAACCCGGCATCCGACTGCATGGGCGCCCACGACAATGCGTCGCGCGTCAACGTGGCCCGAATATTCGCGCTTTCGCCGCGTCAGGCCGAACTATTGTGGAGTCTCGTCGATACCGGGGCGTTGCGCGACGCGGCGGTTTCAGCGGGCATTTCCTATGTTTCGGCGCGCAACATGCTCGCGGAGATCAAGGTCAAGCTGGGGCTGGACACGATCCCGCTGATCGTCGGACAGGTTCTTGCGATCAGCGATCATCATGCCGGAGC
Source organism: Sphingopyxis sp. MC1 (assembly GCF_000371385.1). Taxonomy (NCBI): domain Bacteria; kingdom Pseudomonadati; phylum Pseudomonadota; class Alphaproteobacteria; order Sphingomonadales; family Sphingopyxidaceae; genus Sphingopyxis; species Sphingopyxis sp. MC1. The sequence continues at coordinate 14,103 of NZ_AOUN01000009.1, read as the reverse complement.
CACGCAGTTGCACGATCTGTTCGGGCTCAGTGATCGGCAGTTTGCAATTGCCCGTGCCGTCGCGATCCGCAAGAGCCGCGCCGAAATCGCTGGATCGCTGCACCTTTCGGAATCGGTGATCGATGCCGAGATGAAGAATATCCACCTGATCCTTGGTACCGGCAATGCGGCGGAGGTCGTCCGGATCGTTTCCGCGGCGCTTGAGCATCCTTCGGTCGATGCCGAGCCCGAGATAACGACGCTCGATGGCCATATGCTGCCCGCCGCTGCGATCGACCATGGGGGGCGCAGGATTGCCTATTCCGATTATGGCCCGGCGGGAGGCAAGCCGGTGTTGATCCTGCACAGCACGATAACCGCGCGCGCGCCGCCGACGCGGCTGGTGCGGGTGCTGGCGGCGCGCGGCTTCCGCGTATTGGCCATCGACCGGCCGGGGTTCGGGGGTACCGATCCGGCGGCCGACTGGTCGTCGCTCTATCGCCCCGCGTCGGACGATGTCGCGGCGGTCTGCGCCGCGCTGGGCATCGCGCATATCGATCTTGTCGCTCGGGGGAGCGGTCAGGCGGCGGTCTGCCTCGCGCACCGTCACCCCGATCTGGTGGCGCGCGCCGTCCTCGTCAATCCGACCCCGGCGATCGATCACACGCCGCACGACCGCGGGCCGCTCGGCATCGTCAAGCGGCGCTTTGCGGCGAACCCGGCGGTGATCGAACTGATGATCCGCACGCTCGCCCGCTTCGCCACCGCAACGCGCATGCGCGACGGCATGATCCGCTCCTATCGCGACAGCCCGCCCGATCTCGCGCTGGCCGAAGGCGATCCGCAGTTCGTGGCGGATTATCTGCGCGCGACGCGCGATTTCGCGCGCGGCCGGATTCGGGGCTATGTCGAGGAACAACGCGCCTGGGCGACCGGTTTCGACGTCGAACCGCTGCCCGGAAAGGCGCAGTGGCGCATCGTGCAGGGCGCCCATTATATCTTGCACGCACCCGACGCCGCGATCGCCTATTGGCAACCGCGACTGCCCGACACGCCGGTCAGGCGGATCGCCGATGCCGGCCAGATGCTCGCCTATTCGCACCCTGAAATCGTCGCCGAAGCACTTGCCGAGGCGTGATTTTTTGAAAGAACCATACATTCCGGGATGGACGCCGCCGCCGCCGCGCTTTTAGGTAGACGTCCCCACGGCGGACTTCGACGGTCGGCGCGCAGGGCAATGATATCCGTATAAGGCAGGGGTCGGTTTTGAGCATGGGCTGCGCGCAGCGCGGTCAACTCGGGGTGATGAGGGCAGGGCATGGGGCAGCGTATCCCGCCGGATTGGGACGACATATTTCTTGAAGCAGCACTGGAACCCGCAAATTGGCTGGGGGCGCTCGACCGCATGGCGAGGCATACCGGATCCAGCCACGGACAGTTGATCGGCGTCGGTGGCGCTCGCGAGCGGCCTTTCAATATCGTTACCAATTTCGGCCCCGACATGATCGCGAAGGCGCAGAGCAACGATTGGTACGGCGAGACGACGAATTTTCGCATCGCCGTGTCGAACCAGCATGTTGCCAAAGGCCATTATGATCCGATCCTGCACGAAGCGCATTATGATGCCGCGGTCGAGACGCTCGAATCACGCGACTATGTCGACTGGTGCGAAGAGATCGGCATTCCCTTCGGCTGCCAGACCAATCTCGTCATCGACAACTTCGGCATTGTCGGGCTAGCGACGCTCCGCAATCGCGGCGATGGCCGCACCACCGACGATCAGCGCGGTATATTTGCGCAAGCGGCCGCCGCAGCCCGCCGCGCGGTGCGCTTGCAGGAAAAGCTCGAAGGCCAGCAGGCCCAACTGCTTGCCGGTGCTTTCGACGCAATTTCGGCGACCGCCTTCATACTCGATGCCCGGGGCAATTTGCTCGCGCATACGCTGGCGGCGGAGGCCTTGCTGCAAGCGGGAACGGTCCGGCAGGTCGGGTTGTCGATCGATGCCGGCGGCGCCCCCCATACGCTCCGTGCCTTGATCCAGGCGCTGATTGCCGAAGAGGGCGCGCGGCATGGCCGCACGATGCTGGCGACCGGAGATGCGGCGCCGTCGCTGATGATCGAGGGCTTTCGCCTTCCCGAGCGCGACTGGTCGCTGGGCAAGCGACCGCACGCGATTTTGGTCGTCAACCCGCCCCGGCGCGACCGCGCGGGCGTTACGCCCTTCCTCTCGACGCTCTACCGGCTCAGCCCGGCAGAGGCCGACATTGCGCTGCGCCTGTTCGAAGGAAAGACCCGCGCACAGATCAGCGACGAACGCGGCGTGACGGCTGAAACGCTGCGCGGACAGATCAAGCAAATCTATCAGAAATGCGGTGTCGACGGGGAGGCGGCACTAATGCGTTTGCTTGCACCGATTTTTGCTTAGGCACCCCCCGCGCGGGGGGTGACGCCAGGGTGCCGGCTAAATTACGGCATCCAATCAGGGACTAAGGGGTCGTTCGCCGGGTGCCGATTGCTGCGAGGCAATCCGCCCCGCGGGAACGGGCACCGGTAACCGGCCACTCGATGCGACCCCGAGTGGCCGGTTGCTCCCAAGGACAGGGGATCGTGACGGACATTGCGGACAAGGTCATCCGGGGCGCGAGGCGCCTTTCGGAAACCCTGCCGCTCGGGCTTGAAACTGAAGGGGTTTTCACATCATGTCGACCATTGCCAAATCGCGTCTGCTGACGACCAGCGCGATCGCCGGAATTTCAATCCTGCAACTGGGCGCTGCCGCCCATGCGCAGGAGCAGACCCCCGCTTTCGGCGTGCATGTGGACCAACCCGGGACGGTCGAGATCAATGTCGGCGAGGACGAGGAAATCGTTGGCAACGACATCGGTATCTACGCGGATAATGGCACGGTCATCGTCGACAATGCCGGGACGATCCGCGGGGACGGCTTCTCGCCGGCGGGGCTGGACAGCCGGGCAGCCGGTGGCATCGTCATCGCTCAGCCGGGGGCGTCGATCACCAACAGCGGGACGATCAGCGGCGCGGCAAACGGGATCGCCACGTCCTATTTCTTCAGCGAGGATGAAAATGGCGACAATCTGCCGCCGGCGGCGCTCGCCGCCGACACGGTCGTCGTCAACAGCGGTCTGATCAGCGGGGAAGGCGGAGCGGGCGTATCGCTCGTCGGCGGCGGCAGCGTCACCAACGATGGCATCATCCGCGGCGCCAATGGCGCGCCGGGCAGCGGGATCAACGGCATCGGCGTCGCGATCGCCGAATTTCCCGACCGGATCGCCGAGGGGGTTGAAGGCGTCGGATCGATCGTCAACAGCGAAGACGGGCTGATCGAAGGCCAGGCTATCGGCGCCGTCCTGCAGGGCGGCGGCACGATCGAGAACCAGGGCACGATCCGTGCCTATGGACAGTTCAATCCGGCGACGCCGGCAGCGCAGACGCCGATCGGCGTTGTCATGACTGCCACACCCGACCAGCAGGGACGGAGCGCGACGCTGACCAACGACGGGCTCGTCCAAGGGTTCATCGGCGTGGTCGCAACCGGGTCACTGGAGACGGTGACGATCGAGAATGAAGGTGCGATCATCGGGCAGGGGGTCGGTATCACCGGTCAATCGACCGGCGACCTGATCGTCAACAATGGCGAAGACGCACAGATCGTGGCGAGCGGCAATGCGATCGCCGCCAATACGAGCACGCTCACCGTCGACAATGCCGGGCTGATCCAGAGCCAGGTCGGCATCAACATAGCCTCAGCGAATGCGGTCATCGTCAACAGCGGCGGGATCGTCGGCGGCACCAACGCGATCACGACCGCGGCGCTGCAGACCGCGCCGAACATTTTCGTCAATACGGCCGTCAACGCCAGCGTGGTCAACAGCGGCTATATCACGGCGCAGAACGGCACGGGCGTCAGGTTCCAGGGCGGCGGATCGGTCGCCAACAGCGGGTCGATCAGCGGCACCGTCGACGGCGTCTATATCGCGATGCTTCCCGATCAGGATGCCGAAGACTTTTCGGCGACGGTTGCCAACGAAGCCGACGGCGAAGTGTCGGGGGGGCGGTTCGGCGTCAACCTGATGGCTGGCGGTTCGGTCGAGAATGACGGCAGCATCAGCGGCGGCTTTACCGGCGTCGTCGTCCAGAATGCGCTCGGCCTTGCCGATGTCGCGGGCAGTGTGACGAACAGTGGTTCGATCACCGGCACCAACGCTTTCGGGGTCGCCTTCGATGGGCTGGCCAGCGCGACGCTGACGAACAGCGGCACGATCACCGGCGGCGGCAACGATGGCGTCAACGTCAGTTATATGGCCGGTGGCCATACGATGATCGATAATCAGGACGGCGCGACGATCACCGGCGCGGCTTCGGGCATCCGCATCGATGATGGTACGGCAGAGATCGTCAACGCGGGCACGATCCGGGGCAACGGCAGCAGCAACGACCTCTATTTCTATCCCGACGCGGGCATCACCGTTACCGGCGGGGTAGCGACCATTACCAACAGCGGCACCATTTCGGGCAATCGTCTGGGCATTACGACCGCTCCCTATATGGATCCCTTCACGGGCGAATATAGCGGCGTCGCGGTCGACACGGCGGTCGTCAACAGCGGTACGATCATCGGCGACAATGACGATGGCGTCCGCCTGATCGGCGGTGGCAGTGTGACCAACAGCGGTACGATCGAAGGTCGCACCGAAGCCTTTGCCGACGGCATTTCGATGTTTGCCTATACCGATCAGCCGAACGAGGATTATGCGGCCAGCGTGACCAATCAGGACGGCGGTTCGATCGCCGGGCAGCGCTTCGGTATCATCCTGTCGGGGGGCGGTTCGGTCGATAATGCCGGCGAGATCGTCGGCGTCGCTGGCGGCGTGTTCATCCAGGGCACCGCGCTCAACAGCGCACCGGGCGAGGATCGCAGCGGGCTGACCGCCAGCGTCGTCAACAGCGGCCTGATCCACGGCACGGGCGACCTAGGCGGCAGCGGCGGCGACGGCTATGGCGTCGGCTTCGGCAGCGACATGTCGAGCGCCACGCTCGAAAACAGCGGTACGATCCTGAGTGACTTCGGTGCCGCGGTTTCGCAAGGATCGCGTGCCGACGTCACCGTCACCAATCTGGAAGGCGGAACGATCGAGGGCGCAACATCGGGCATATATTCCTTTGCGACCGGGACGCTCACGGTGGACAATGCCGGGACGATCCGCGGCAACGGCAGCTACGACGGCTTCGCCGCCGCGCCCGACGCCGGGATCACGATCACGACCGCAACGTCGAGCGTGACGAACAGCGGCACCATCTCGGGCGCGGGCGCAGGGATCACCACCGCCTATCAATTCGATGACGATATCGGCGATCTGGTCGGCATCGCGATCGGAACCACGGTCGAGAACAGCGGCACGATCAGCGGCGAATCGAACGATGGCGTCCGCCTGATCGGCGGCGGCACCGTAACCAACAGCGGTACCATTACCGGTGCGGGGGCTTCCTTTGCCGATGGCGTGTCGATGTACGCCTATGACGGGCAGGATGGTGAGAGCTTTGCGGCCAATGTCGTCAACAGCGCGAGCGGAACGATCGGTGGCGACCGGTTCGGTATCATCCTGTCGGGCGGCGGCACCGTCGACAATGCGGGCACGATCGCCGGCACCACCGGCGGCATCCTCATTCAGAGCGACCTTGCCGACACGCCCGGCCTGCTCGGCAATTTCATCAACAGCGGGGCCATCACCAGCTCCGATGGCGCGGCGATCATCGCTCATGTCCAGTCGAACGTCACCAATGCGGGCACGCTGAGTGGAGGGAATGGGGTCGCAATCCAGCTCGATGCATATGACGATGTGGTGACGCTGAAGACCGGGAGCGCCGTCGATGGCCTGATCGACGCGGGGGCGGGCGAAGACAATCTGGTGCTCGATGGCGACATCCTTGAACTGACCGAGGCGCAGCAACTGACGGCGGTATCGGGTTTCGAAGCGCTGACGGTCGCCGCGGGCTATTGGTCGACCAGCGGCATGGTCGGCGAATTCGGCAACGTCGTGATCGACGAAGGTGCTGCGTTGCAGGTCAATGAAGTGGTTGGCGAAGACGGCGCGGAATCGCCCATCCTGACCCCGGCAGTGACGACCAACGGCTTGCTCGTGCTCAACTTCGGCGACGATGAGACCGTCTCGAACCTTGACGAACTGACGATCAGCGGCAGCGGCAAGCTGCAGTTGATCGGCGATGCGGTCTTCACCGTCGATACCGATACGGTGGCGTACACCGGCGGGACGATCGTGTCGGACGGCGGCCTTGTCCTCACCGGCCTGCTTCAGGGCGATGTGAAGACCGAGGGCGACGGCTATTTCGAACTCGGCGCGGGCGGCACCGAAGGCAGCTTCGCGGGCGACATCGTCAACGACGGGCGTTTCGTTTTCAACCGTTCGGACGATTACGACTTCCTCGGCGCCTTTTCGGGTAGCGGCACGCTCGACAAGCTGGGCGACGGCACGCTGACCTTCATGGGTGACTATGGCTTCCAGGGCGTGACCAACATCTTTGGGGGCGCCGTGCGGATCGGCGGGACGATCGACCCCGGTACCGACTTCAATCTGGGCGAAGGCGGGTCGCTCGACATCACCGGAAAGGACCAGACGATCGGTGGCCTTGCTGGCGAGAGCGGCGCCCAAGTCGTGCTCGGCGACAATCAACTGACCGTCGATCAGGACGACAATAGCGAATTTGCCGGCACCATTTCGGGAAGCGGCGGCTTCGTCAAATCGGGTGACGGTACGCTCAACCTGTCGGGCGACAGCGACTATACCGGCCCGACGACCGTCGATGGCGGCAAGCTTGCCGTCAACGGTTCGATCGTCTCCGACGTCACCGTCAATGCCGGCGGCGCGCTGGGCGGCAACGGCAGCGTCGGCACGACGACGATCAATGGCGACGGCAAGTTGACGCCGGGCAACTCGATCGGGCGCCTTACCGTCAACGGCGATCTCAATTTCGCGGCCGGTTCGGTCTATGAGGTGGAGGTCAACGCCGCGGGTGCGGGTGACCGCGTCGATGCGACGGGCCTCGTCACCATCGACAGCGATGCGAGCGTCGCGGTGCTGGCGGAGGACGGCGACTATAACGGCCGCACCGACTATGTGATCCTGACGGGTGCGGGCGGGATCGACGGCACCTTCGGTTCGGTGACCAGCGACCTGGCCTTCCTCGATCCGCTGCTGCGTTACGGCGCCAATTCGGTGACGCTGTCGCTCTATCGCAACGACGTCGATTTCGCCGACGTGGCGATCGGGTTCAACCAGGCCAGCGTTGCTGCGGCGGTCCAGTCGCGCGGCATCGACGATCCGCTGTTCGAAGCGGTGGTCAACCAGAATGCGACCGGCGCGCAGGCCGCTTTCGGTGATCTCTCAGGCGAAATTCTTGCCAGCACGCTCAGCGGGCTGACCGACGATAGCCGGCACCTGCGCAACGCGTTGTACAGCATGTCGGGTCCGGCCGAGGCCGGCCTCTTCCTCTGGGGTTCGGCCTTTGGCGGCTGGGGCGACTTCGATGCCAAGGGAGGACGCTTTGGCATGGATACCGACCACAAGGGCTTCGTCACCGGCATCGGCTATGGCGGCAACGGCTTCGCGGCGGCAATCTCGGCAGGGATCGGCGACAGCGATTTCCGTCTCGGCGGCCGCAACGACCATGCACAGGCCGACAGCAAATATCTGGCCGCACATGTCAGCTATGGCACGGGCGAGGGCGTTCGCGCCTCCGCCGGCCTTGCCTATGGTTGGCACGATATCGACACCAGTCGTTCGATCAGCGTCGCGACGCTGGCGCAGACGCTGACGTCGAAGCGCGATGCGGACACGATGCAGCTCTTCGGCGAACTTGGTTATGACGTGCGGACGAGCAACCTTGCACTGACGCCCTTCTTCCGTCTTGCCCATGTCCGCACCAAGAGCGACGCCTTTGCCGAAGCCGGCGGCAATGCGGCGCTTTCGATCGCGGCGGCAAAGCAGGAAACGACCTTCGTCAGCCTGGGCGGCCGCGCACGGTTCAACATCGGTGAGGGCTTCCAGCCCTATGTGTCCGCCGCGTGGAACCGGGCTTCGGGCGACCGCGGTGCGCCGGTGTCCGCGGCCTTCACCACCGGGGGCGGCAGCTTCGCCCTGATCGGCACGCCGATCCCGAAGAATTCGGCCGAGATCGAAGCGGGCTTCGATTATAGCGCGGGCAATTTCCGGATCGGCGCCGCCTATAGCGGTACGCTGGCCGGCGATCGCAACACCCATGGCGCACGCGTGACCGCGCGGATTGCCTTCTGATCATTCTACCCCGATCAAAGGCAACATGCGGCTGGGGCCGGAGCAGGGTCAAAATGCTCCGGCCCCTTCGCCGTTTCGGCACGGCGCGGGGTGCGTTCCGAACGTGGGGGCAGGCCCCTAGCGCAGCGCTTCGGCGGCGAGCGCGCGGCAGTTGACCGTTCCCGGCTTGGGAAGCGGCGCATCGCGCTGCGGATCCTTGCGCAGACCGAGCGCCGCGCCGATCGACCGTGTCACCGCCCCGAACACCCCGCCGCCCGATTTCTTTCCGGGTGGCGCGAAATCGATGGTGGGCTGCGACAGCGTTCCCTCGACCTTCACCGGATCGACGAGCTTGAGATCGGGCTTCTCGCTTCCCGCGCCATTCATGGCCAGCGCGATGCGCTCACCATCGAGGTTTATCTGGCCGCGCCCGCGCGCCCGGGCGATGGCGGTGTCGATGACCAGCGGGGCGGGCGTCAGCAGCCCGTCCTTGGCCGCAAAGGCGAGGATTGCGCACCGGATCGGCGTCATGGCCTCGTCGTCCCCCAGTTTCTGCCCGATCGCTCCGCCAAGATCCTGCGCCATGACATAAGCGGCTGCGCGGTTCATCGCGCCGCCGCTCGCGACGAAGGCGATCTTCCCGTTTCCTGAAGCGAAGGCCTGGCGGACGGTGTCGCCGCGTCCCGAAATCCGAACCAGCCCGCGCACGGGACCGCGGATCATGTCGGGCTGGCCGATGAAATCGTCGAAGCTGGCTCCCTCGACACGCAATTCGGTGGTCAAAAGGGGAATCTTGCCGCGCGAATCGACCCTGACCCGGCCGGTCATGGTGCCGCGCCCGAGCTGTGCGACGGCCTTGTCGAGCGTCAGTATCCGGTGGTCGAGCGACAGCTGACCCTTAAGGCTTTTGAACACCGACCCTCCCTTTACGAGCAGTTGATGGATCGTGATGCGAATGACGCCGTCGGTAGGCCCCATTTTCGCTAGATTGATCCGCGTGTCTGGAAAGATGCGCGGGCCGATGCGCGCTTGCTGCGCGCGTGCGGCCGCAAGTCCGGCGTCGTCGGCCAGATCGTCGAAGTCCAGCCGGGGCGCATCGATGCTGGCGTCGATTCTGGTGCGACCGTCACGCTTCAGTATCTTCGCGGTGGCGGCAATCGTCGAACGACCGATGCGCCCGTCGAGCTTGTCGATAAACCAGTCGCTCCCGTCGCGGCGCACCGTGCCGACAAGGTCGATCGCCTGGGTGCCGAACAGCCCCGCCTCGATGATATAGTCGAGTTGCTTGAGGCTGGTACCGCGCGCCGCCATCCGCATGGTCATATGCCCGGTGTCGAGGGGGGCGGCCATCGTGCCCGAGGCGCGTAGCCGGAGCAGGTCCGACGTCAATTCGGCGGAAAAGGGCCAGCGGCCATTGGCGTCTGGGGTCCCACGAGCCGCCGCGCCAAGCTTCGCGGCGGCTCCGTTGAATTGCCCTTCGGCGGCAAACGCGAGGCCCTTGGCATCCTTGGCTTCGATCGTTCCGGCGATGTCGAGGCGGCGTTTGGCATCCTTCAGCGTGAAGCGGCCATCATTTATCCGAACGGTGCCGATGGCAGGCGGCGGCGAACTGTCCGAACCGCCGGGCCGACGGCCACCCCAATTTGTCCATCCGTCGGCATCGCGGACCAGCGCCAGCGACAGCCCGTCGATATCGATCGAGCGCGGCGCAATCGTGCCGGTCAAAAGCTTCAGGATGGGCAAGCGGATGCGCAGGCGCCCTATCGTCGCCATGTCGCCGTGTCCCGCCCAGGCGGGCTGTCCGACGCGGACGCTGCGAGCTTCTATCTCGGGCGAGAAAGAGAAAACATCCCTTCTCTCCAGCGCTCCGATATGAACGGGCGCGCCGAACTTTTCGCTCAGGCGCGCCTCGGCCGTCCCGCGCAGCATTCCCACCGGAAAGGTCGCGAGCAGCACAGCGGCAAGAAGAACCACTCCTGCGGCGACGACAAGGGCCATGCGCGCTTTGCGCGACAGGTGCGGCAGGGCGGGGCGGTTCACGCGGTTCGCTCGCAAGCGCGAACGGTCGGGGAGGATATCGAAAACATGCGTCTTCGATATGCGGGAGCGCGCGCAAGGTTCCTTGCGTGCCATTGATGGTCGTTCGCGGGCGCCGGCGCTGTTCCCCGCGCGCCGCGGTGAGGCGAGGCGCGTGGGAGAGGTGCGACTATTGCTTGTGCACGGCGATGTAGCGCTCGACCTGTTCTTCCAGGATGTCGAGCGGCAGCGCGCCTTCGCCCAGAACGGCCTCGTGAAAGTCGCGAATGTCGAAACGCGGGCCGAGTTCGGTTTCGGCGCGTTTGCGGAGTTCGGCGATCTTGAGCTGGCCGACCATGTAGCTCGTCGCCTGGCCCGGCCAGTTGAAATAGCGATCGACTTCGCGCGCAATGTCGGTGTCCGATACCGAGCTGTTGGCCTTGAAATAGGCGATGGCCTGTTCGCGCGTCCAGCGCTTCGAATGGATGCCGGTGTCCAGAACCAGCCGGATCGCGCGCCACACCTGAAGCGACAACATGCCGAAGCGGTCATAAGGCGTCTTGTAAACGCCCATCTCGTCTGCAAGCCGCTCCGAATAGAGGCCCCAGCCTTCCATATAGGCGCCATAGCCGCCGAATTTCCGGAATTTCGGTATGCCGGTCAGTTCCTGCTGGCGCGCGATCTGGAAATGATGGCCGGGCGCCCCTTCATGTGCGGCAATCCCGGCGACTTGCACCTTCTGCGTCTGGTTCATGTCGACAAGATTGACATAATAGATGCCCGGCCGCGTCCCGTCCGCCGACGGCGGGTTGTAGAAGGCCGTCGACGCCGTGCCCTCACGCCATTTTTCGACCGCCCGCACTTCGAGTGGCGCCTTGGGCAGGACGCGGAAATAGCGCGGGGCAGCCTCCATTACCGAGGCGATGACGGCGCGCGCATCGGCCAGATAGGTTTCGCGGCCCGCATCGGTATTCGGATATTTGAACTTGGGGTCGGTGCGGATGCTGTCGAAAAATTCGGCGAGCGTGCCTTTGAAGCCGACCTCGCGCATCACGGCTTCCATCTCTTTGTGAATAGCCGCGACTTGTGCGAGGCCAAGCGCGTGAATCTCGTCCGCGGTAAGATTTGTCGTCGTCGAACTCTTGAGGCGGTCCGCATAATAGGCCGCGCCGTCAGGAAGGTGCCAGGCACCGAAATTGCCTGTCGATTTGGGTTCGATCTCGTCGATCGCGGCGATCAATGTCTCGTAGCCATGTTTGAAGGGGCCGGTGAGGGCCGCGCTGGCATCCGCGAGCAGCTTTTCCTTCGTCGCCTCCGGCGCATCGAGCGCGCTGACCTTTTTGCGGAAGTCGGCCATGAGCGTCGAATCGCCGCCGCCGTCGAACGGGGCACCGGCAAGGATTTTGAGCGCATCAGCGCGGGCGGGAGCGAAATTGACCTTGTTGGGGATGATCCCCGCCGCCGCCTGGTCGCGCATTCGCGCCGCGACTTCGCGCATGACGCGGTTGGTGTCGCGCAGCCGTGCGATATAGGCTTCGGCGTCGGCCACGCTGTCGATCTTGTGATTGTTGATCAGCAGAACGGGGATGTCGCCCGCGGGGCTGCCATTGGTCGACACGGGAAAACGCAGCTTACGGAAGCGAAGCGATTCGCGGCCGCGCTCGACTTCATATTCGAACAGTCGATAGCTCACCCGCGCGCTTTCGCCGAGCTGGTCGGGCTTGAAGCGGGCGTGCATGGCCTTGAGCTGCGTTTCGGCCAGCGCCTGCTCCCGCAACGCCGCCGCATCGCTATAGTCATCGAGCCGGTCGTAGCTCGTTTTCAGCCCAAGCTGCGTTTGCGATTCCGGGCTGAGCGCCAAGCGCGCGTCGAAAGCCTGATCGAGAAATTGCAACAGCGCGGCATCCTGCGCTTGGGTCTGTGACGCGGTTTGGGCAAATGCCGGGGCGTTGGCGGCGAGCGGGACGACGGGCAGCAGCATCAGGGCAACGGCAAGGCGCATCATATTCTCCTGTTGAATGAGGGGCCTTGTTGCCCAAGGTTAGAGAAGGCGCAATTATATTTCCGTTGGTGGTAAAGCGGTGCGGGTGCGGGCGTTCAAAAAGACCGGTGGAAGCTGAACAGGTCGGCGTCGGGATCGCGATCGCCGCAAAGGGCGCTGCGCAGTATCTGCGCCGCCATCATCGAGAAAGTGATCCCGTTGCCGCCATAACCCATCGCCGCATAGCAATTGGGCATGCGCGGTATGCGTCCCACCGTCGGAATACCGAGCGGGCTGTTACCGAAGCTTCCGGCCCAGGCATAAGCGGGCGTGGGGTCTATCGCGGGAAGCAGCGCCCCGAGCTTGCGGGCGAGCGTTTTCGCCTTGTCCGCAATCTTCGCGTCGCGCGCCGGCGCATCCGAAATATCCTCGTCTTCCCCGCCGCAGATGACGCAGCCGTCAGGGGTCGTGCGAATGTAGAGATAGGGGTCGGACGCCTCCCATATCATGGCCGCGTCGCGCCAGATCCGCTGCGGTTGCGGACGCGTTGCGATCGACCAGGTCGACATAATGTAATTTCCCTTTTTCGGGATGCCTTTCAGCATCTCGTAGCCGGTTGCGAAAATGGCGTGCGCCGCGGTGATCGTGGCCCCGCCGTCGATCTGCAGTCGGACGCCGCTGTCGTCGCTATCCACGCCGATCACCTCGGCAGGCGCGTAGAGGCGCATCCCGTGCTGTTGTGCGACTTGCAGATAGGCCGCCGCCAGGCGCCGCGGATCGGCCGAATAATTGCCGTAGCCGACGATCGCGTGGCGCCTGCTGATCCCGTAGCGTCGCTCGACCTCAGCGGGGCCGATATATTCGACCTCGAAACCCGCTTTGCGCCGGACATTCGCTTCGACGGCGAGCGCGGCCGGGTCGAGAATATTGCCGTCAAGATACAGCGTCGAGCGCGTGGCAGCGCTGACAACGAGGCCGAGGCGTTCGGTTCGTTCGCGCAAGGCGTCGACCGCCAGCCGCGAGCGGCGCCAGATCCGCGTTGCGCGTTCCGTGCCGATCCGCCCGGCCATTTGCGAGAGGGGGAGATCGATCTCATATTGCAGCATCGCGGTCGACGCGGCGGTCGATCCTGCGGCGGGGCCGCGACGATCCACGACCACCACGTCGAGCCCGGCGTCGCTGAGCGTCTCTGCAATCAGCGCGCCCGATATGCCCGCGCCGACGATCACCACGTCGCAGCGCAGCGATCGCGCAAGCTCTTTGATTGCGAGCGGGAGGCGACGGTGGCGGAGCCAGATCGGGCGCCCCGTTCGCAGATCGCGATGCTGGGTGACCGAAGGCTCGGACACGCGGGTCATCGCGCCGCCGTCCCGAGTGGCGGGCCCTTCATGGGGAAGGCGACTGCCGAACGGCGGTTGACCAAGAGTCCGACCAAGGGAAGCGAGGGGTGCATAACCGTCGCATACTCGCGGCGTCGCGCGCTGGTTCCCGCGGGCGGGGCAATAGCGCGCAGCTGCGGCGAGCGCTTTGCGATATGGTTTTGCGGTAAATTTGGTCGGGACGAGAGGATTCGAGCCTCCGACCCCCACACCCCCAGACCGTATTTTCGGATGCTCGCGTTGCACCCGGATGCGCCCAAATACTGTTGATTTTACGGCGGTTTTCTGCCATTTTTATGGTGTCATCGACGTTGCGTCTGGTGCCCTTTTGTTCCGTCCTAATTCAGCAAGTTGCACCACCAGTGCACCACCAGATCGAAATTTGGACATGCGCGAGCGGTAAATCATGCAAACAGCTTTAACCCAAATGTGGAGTGGG